>JAGXGS010000086.1 GCA_024636585.1 Thiogranum sp.
ACCGATGCTGGCCGAGATCGTCAGCGTTCGCCCTTTGATCTCAAAGGGCAAATTGATCGCGGCACGAACCTTGCCCGCGAAAAAATCAGCGGAATCCGCGCCGCGAATATTGGTCAACAGTACCGTAAATTCATCCCCGCCCATGCGTCCGACGGTGTCCGACTCGCGGACGCACTGCACGAGACGCCGCGCCACCTCGCGCAGCAGCAAGTCGCCGACCTCGTGGCCGAACGAATCGTTGACCTGCTTGAACTCGTCCAGGTCGAGGTACAACAGCCCCAGGCGCTCCTTGTCACGGTCAGCCCGCTTGAGCGCCGTGTCGAACCGGTCGTGGAAAAGTGTCCGATTGGGGAGACCGGTCAGATCGTCGTGAAGAGCCATGTAATGCAATCGGGCTTCCGCCTGCTTGCGCTCGATGGCCATGGCGATCTGGGTCGAGACGAACTGAAGAAGCTCCTTGTGCTCTTCGGTGTAACCGATATCTCCGACGTCAGTCTGCACAACCAGGGCGCCCACGACGCGGTCCTGCGAGATCAACGGCACGCCCAGCCAGTTCGCGCGATCGCCGCCCGTTTCCGGCTTCGCCGCCGTATCCGTACCGGCATCTCCAGTGACCTTAAGCAGGGCCTGACCGGTGCGGATGACTTCCGCGATAGGAGTTCCCGAATCCAGGGCGGGAGGCGCGCGCCCGCGCCCGTCGACCAGATACGGAAACGACAGCGTGTCGTGGGAGTTGTCGTACAGCGCAACGAGGAAATTCCTGGCCGGAAGCAGTTCGCCGATGATACGGTGGATGTGCCGGTACAGGTCGGGCAAGCCTTCGGCCGCATGCACCGCTTCAGAAATCCGGTAAAGCGAACTCTGCATGTGCTCCGCGTGCTTGAGCGCCGTGACATCGCGCGCCACAGCCAAACGGATGCCGTCGGATTCCGACCAGCGGGCCGACCACATGATGTGCACGACCCCGCCATCCTTGCGCACGTACCGGTTCTCGAAATGCGTCTGCGGCTGGTCACACATGATCTCCGCGGCGGTCTTCAGGGTCCGCTCGCGGTCTTCCGGATGTACCAGCTCGATCATGTTCCTGCCGATCAGCTCTTCCCGGCTGTATCCCAAGAGGCGCTCACAGGCGGCGCTGACAAAGATAAAGCGGCCCTCGACGTCGACTACGCAGATCGCGTCAACCAGCTGGTCGATGACTTTGCCGAGAAAGGTCGGGGAATTCGTGATCATGCAGAGCTCGCACAGAAATTTCTTTCGCCTGTCTTGATTATAATCGATGGAAATGGCATGTCCCCTGTTATTTACCTTACTCTCCCGGGAGCGCCTGGCAAAACGGGAGGACGGCGGAAGGGCGGGGTATCGAAATTACGCTGGCGGAGATGCGTGACGGCCCGTGAGGACGCTCTTATTGAATTATGCAGTTAACCAAGAATGGTGGCCAGGGACAGAATCGAACTGCCGACACGGGGATTTTCAGTCGGAGTAAACCAATAACACACAACAAACTACCATAATAAAAACAATAGGTTTTCCCGTTATCTCGCTTGCTGTTTATTGCACTTTTTGGTCATTATTTGCCAGCGAGTGCGCCGTGAGTGCGCCACGGATATACTTACCGCTATTCACTAGGAAAGAAACTCCACCACTCTGGTACTCAGCTGCCGGATGGCGACGAGACAAGACGGCCAAAGCCGCTACGGGAGGACCACCAAGATGATTACGTTACGCCTCATAGGACCATTGGCTGGCTGTATCCTGGCGATGGCAAGCACCACGGCTGAAGCCGCACAGGTCCGATATGTTCTGGAAGGTGACTGGTTCTTGTTTAGCGGAACTGACGACTATAGTTTGGATGGCGCTCATTTCCTCTGGACGGTAACGGCTGATGCAGCATCCCCTCCTGTATCTACCGGAGCAGACGCATTCGGAAGTCAGATCGCCTTTTACGGACCTTTGTCCTCGCAGATAGCATTTACAAATCGAAGCAACAGCGCCCCAGATACGATCGCGACCGGCGCGTTACCGTTGCTCATAACCACGAATGCATCTGTCGGTAGCGGTCGGACGGACATATTCCAAACGGATAGCTATTACCTTGACGGAGATTTTTCTGACCTTGTAATCACCCAGTTCTCTCTCAACTTCACAGAAGACTTTTACCTTGCAGGTGGATTTGCTCCATTGCCTGAAAGCTTCGACCTCACAAAGGCGATCAATCCCTTTTCAGGCGGGGGATCCATATTTAATCCATTCGATGACAACACAACTAAATACAGCGTGAGTTCGTGGTCAATGTCTGTGCGGCCAGTGCCCATTCCCGCAGCCGTCTACCTCTTCGGCTCCGGCTTGTTAGGACTGCTTATAGTAGCCAGAAAAGCGGGTGGATTATGAAAGCACATGCAATTTACTCTATGAGCATTATGATTGCCCTGCTCGGCGCCGCTGTCCCCGCTTCCGGCTACTCGGAACAGCTAAATATTCTGGATCTTGCATCAGGCCGATATCACCCGGAAAGCCTCTCAGATCACCAACAAAAACGAGCCTTGGCTGAGGAATATCAACGCCAGCAAATTGAGCAAATGAAATTACAGAATCTTCTACTCAAGCAGCAGTACGAGATGGAACAACTGAAGCTACAGAATCAACGACTGAAACAACAGCTAGACGCGACAGGACTTCGCGATTCTCAGCAATAACCCGACTCTGATATGTCGGAAAATCCGCTCTCACCGTTACCAGAAGGTTCTTTTTTTTTTGGTTTTAACGAAACGAGCGGAACAGTATTGTTCTCACGAAAGCCATAGGGGTGGGGTGCCCCCCCCCCCTAGCTTGCCAGCGTCATCACCTTATCAAACGTCATCATTTGTCATCGTGCTATCGAATGCTGCCATGCCGCAGCTCGGGGACTCGGCCATCTAGGTAACTGGATCAGCAGCCTTGACTAGCATGAAAGGGGGAATCGCCGCCGTCATTCGCCACCAGAAATGGGCACTCCCCCATAACATGGTATAAGTGGTCCAAGTGGCATAACTGGTGAAACTCAGTAACAGCGCGGGTTCCAGAGCATTTCCGGCTGGAAAATCGCCCGTTTTCGGGGTGTCCCGATTTCAGTTTTAACCAGTTTCACCAGTTCTGCATTCATAACCAGTTTCACCATCTACTGGGGGAGCACTCGAGAGTAATCCATCCGGTTCTTCTCGAATCCTTTGCGGGCATCCCATAGCCGATCCGGCCCGGTTGCCCAGCGCTTCAGAACACTTTGGACGACTCGCCAGCCAAAGACATGATTTGCTTTGCAGTGGTCGAGAATGGCTGTCTGACTGGTGATGCCGGCATCTAAGGCTGATTCAATCGCTGCGATAACGGGCAGATCTTTTTCGCGCTGCATCTCAATCCGGTTCTGACTCGCTACGTCCACGAACTCAGGCGCCAGGGAAACATCCCGGTCTGGTGTGATATGGAACGTTATGGGACGAAATACCCCGCGCACCTTCGACGTGGAGGAAAGCGGGTCGGTGGAAACAACCATGCTTCCGTCATCGCGCTTTTGTGGAATGAGGTATATCAGCTCATCCACGTCTGCACGCAGATCGCCGGTGCCTTCGTATACGGGCTTTCCATCTGCATCCGAATATTTGTTTGTGTGAGCCAGAAGCACAATGGTCATGCCCTTGGCGGTCAATCCTCGCAGGGTCTTGTACAGCTCCTTGGCCCGGCTCTTGTTTATCACGTCTGTCATTTTCTTCAGGGTGTCGAAGATAAACACAATATCGGAGTAATCCCCGCCTTCGTCATTCATCTGAACCAGCTTTTGAATCACGTTATCCATTGACAGACCGGCCTTCATGTCGGGGACCAACAGCGTGTAATTTTTCGCTTCCGCCGCGATAACGGCCTGCTTCGCGTCTGTGGCTGATATATCTGCATTGACGTAGTACACGCGATAGTTGCTCGCAATCTCGCCTGAAACCCACGCCAGAATTGTTGTCTTGCCGCCATTGGGCGGTGCAGGTATGGCTAGCAAGTGCCCCCGGATGATTAGGTTCGGATACACCCATTCCGGTGATTTGATGGCGTTCGCTTCGTCTAGGCTCATGGTGAATGCCTTTGTCCAGTCCAGATCATTTTGTTTAGCGGTTTCCAGCACCCGGCCCAGGAAACGCCGGTCAGTTCGGAAATCGTTGGGATCGTTGCCCTTATTATCGCGAGGTGAGACAGCCTCCAGAATCTTCGTCATCATCCGTCCTGCTCCCTGATAATCACCAGCCGTTCAGGTCGGTATACGTCGGCGATTGCATGCGCGACTTTCTTCAGTTGTGATTTCCCGAAAGCCGCTGCACAGCAGGCGTTACCTTTGCTATGGTGAAATACGATGCTGTACGCGCTGGCCCATCCTTCGGCAACAAACCAGTTCAAATGCCTGTTCAGTGTGTTGCCCAGCAGCAGGGCGCGGGGGTGTTGGTCAGGATCGGATAGCTTGCCGAAAGTCTGTTTTTCCCCGGCAGTATTCACACATTGCACGGCGACAACGTTGTTGCCCCTGAGATTGCGGATCGGGATAACAATGCAGTCTGTGTCCTTACCTATTACCCGCCCGCTTGCAATGGCCCTTCCGGCCCCTCCGGCGCTTTCGATACCTTTTGCAAGCGCATAGGGATGACTGGTCACGGCGTCATCGCTGCAATCGGCTTTAAGCCAGATTTCAGCCGCATAGATGCCAGAATGCTGCTTCGGTGGTACCGGGCTTTTCTTCTGGATGATTGGCCGCTCTGGTGGCTTTTGGCTGGTCCTGTAGCCACGCTCTCGGGCGATATGGAATAACGTGCCGATCTGTACAGGTCCGGCCTTGATTGATCGCCATACATCCCGGGCCGCTGTTTCGCTGTAGTTGTCGGCTGTGCTGCTCCAGTCGTCCCAAAGGGGAAAGCCTCTATCCCCGATCGCCGATTTAACCGCCATTCCAACCCGTAGCCAGATGTCTCGATCATCGGCGGGGATGAATCGCAAAGCTTCAGCAATGTCGTTCGCCGTAGTCATGAGCCACCCCCCCCCTCGGCGGAAACACTGAAATTCCGCCTTGCCTGACCGCGCAGCCGTTCTAGAGTCGTTGGTGAGTAGCGTCTGCGCCTAGGAATACCCAGCAGAGAGGCCATTCCACGGACCAAACACGGTTCGTTCGTAGTTAACCATGCCTCCCCGGTCAAAACGTGAATATTGCCGTTCCAGCCGGTGTTTCTGATAGCCATAAAAAGGTTCTTCAGCTTGCAGGTTCCAATAGGCGCACGGTCCGGTTTTACGATCCATAGATCGAAACTACCGTCGTTGTTTAAGGTGACTTCGCAAAACTTGCCAACAATTCTGGGTTCGCTGTCAGTCACCAGGAAAGCTCCCTTCGCGAAGTCATCGCCGAAAATATCATTTAGACTCATGCTGCTGGCCTCCCGGTCAGCCAGCTAAAGAACCTTTCTTCATCAATCAGTACACGGCGGCCATTACGTACCAGCGCGCCGACCTGTTCCAGCCCATTATCTTTGGCGTAAAAAATCCGGTGCCGTAAGCCGCCAACCGGGAACGCTGGATGCTTTTGGTTGAACTGTTTGACAGTCAGGAGAGTGGGTATAGCCATGATTGCGCCCTCGCAGTAATTGTGACGGTCTAGCGTATGCCGCTAGATACTGCGAAGGATTTTCGAGGATGGCTGGAGAGGATTGGCCCTATAGGGTTTGACCAAAAACCCAATAGTCGCTAACGGGTTTTGGAAAGATCCCTTGCCTCCTGCAACTTGCCTGCTATTGTGTCTTTTTTCTTCGGCAAGTCTAACCCGTGTTGCGCGCCCATTTGTTGCAAGATTTCTGCTGCTTTGGAATGCTTCTCAATAGGCAGTTTGGCCTCCGCTGCCAGTACAGCAATGATCTGTAACAGGCTGGTGCGTTCTCGTGGGTCTAAATCCGCCCCCCTGCTCTCCTGCTCGGCGGGCTTTGACGCTTCCAACAGCCCGACTAGATCCTTGGGTATATCAAAACCCTTACCCTTCGCCCATAACAGGAACTGCACGGGATACACACGCCTCTCAGGCCACGCGCGTCCATAATCCTTACCGTCGAAGGGCTTTAAGTTTCCTGCGCCTAAAGATGTTTCTGCGCAAGCGATTGTTGTTTCGTATTGGGTTCCCTGCATACGCTTCCTAAGTACACCCTCGGGAGTTTCGGCATCTGGAACCAAACCCGCTATTAATTGACAGGCTTCCTTTACTGTCCAGAGATCGCGCAGACACCAATCCCCCAATGCTTTCCGGCGCAGCACCTCGATTCCAGAGTGCATTTCAGTTCGCATTTCTTCGAGAACTTTCCTGCCTTCTTCCTCCTGTTCTACAGTCAATCGCGCTGATTTAGGGGGCGGATCTGTAGGTCCATCGATCATTCGACACCCCCAAAAATGCGGACGTTCATACGCGCAACCACGCTAGCCGCATGAGGCTCTGACAGGTGGCTATACCGCTTCACCATTTGCAGGGTCTTGTGTCCTAGCAGCTCAGCAATTTCGCCCAGCGAAGCCCCTGACATAAGCATGTAGCTTGCCGCCGAATGTCTCAGGTCATGAAATTTGAGGTCTTCGATCCCTGCCGCCTTCACGGCTTCAAGCCAAGGGGCGCGGATAAACACAGGTTTCTTGGGATTCCTACCGGGGAATAACAGGTCTGTATCAATGCGGCGCACCTTTTCGTCGCGCCTTGCCTTATCTTTCGCTTTCAGCAGATCTAGCGCACGGCCGAGCAAGGGCACTACCCGCCGTTCGCCGTTCTTGGTTTCGTGCAGAATTACCCGACCATTGTTCAGATCGACGTCTGGCCAGCGCAAGTTTAGTATTTCGCCTTGCCGCATACCCGTGGATAAGGCCAACACGACAATGGTGTGCAGGTGTGGGTTATTCGATTCCTTGCATGCTTTCAACAAACGACTACGTTCACCGTCCACTTTCTTACCGTCCGGCCCCATTGAATCGTCCGACAGAAACCGCACCCGGCCCCGTGGTTCCCTAGGCTTGCTGACTTTCCGCATAGGGTTACTTTCTAGCCAGCCCCATTCGTTCACCGCCACGGTAAACATATGCGACAGGGCAGCCATATAGCGCACTACGGTGGCGGGGCCACGGTCTTGGGCTAACTTATCGCGAGTTTCGCCCAACATCGCAGGCGTCACGTCAGCCAGCGTATAAGGGCCGATCTCATCAGCCCACCAATTAAGCTGCGCTTCCTGTTTCTTGCCGTCCTTCTTCGCTGGAAGGACCGATTTCTTATAGCTGGTAATCGCATCCTGCAAAGTGTGCTTTCGGGCTTCCGTGGTTTTGAAGTACCTGCCTTCTTCGATAGCAGATTCCACATGCTTGGCCCACTTCCTTGCGTCAGTCAGTCGGGAGAAGGTCGCCCGCTGTGCTGGAAAGCCTTTCAGGCGCACGTCCACGCGATAGGATACGGAATCATCCTTGTTGGTCCGCTTGCGTATGGAGGCCATCAGCCTGCCCCCCCGGTGATACTATTGCTGCATGCCATTGCCTAACCTCCGCACAAGGTTGGTAGTGGTTAGGGCCGTTATGGTGTCTCACCACCTTGGCGGCCTGCCCTTTTTAGGAACCTGCAAAACACAGTACAGCAAACCACCAAAAACGGCAATAGGGGATATATAATCCCCGTGTATAGTTATTAAATACCGAATAGATTCAATGTAGTTGAATACTTGCGCCGCCAATAAAGCGCACGAATGGCGCAATGAAGACGAAAAAAGTACATTTTGGGCCGCATAGGTTCGCCGGATTTATCTACTTTAGACGGGTTTGGCGGGTGCCTTTGCAGAGGGAAACAGTCTGGGGTGGACTACTGGCAGAGTGCGCTTTGTGGTGACTTGCTGCCAGCAATTGCGCCACCAGTGCGCCATTTATAATTAGAGCCAGCTGTACTTAAGAGTTAACAATCTTGATTTATAAGGATTTAAAGCAATAAAAATGGTGGCCAGGGACAGAATCGAACTGCCGACACGGGGATTTTCAGTCCCCTGCTCTACCAACTGAGCTACCTGGCCTTTTCGCGGGAAGCGCGTATTAAACAGGGCGCGCCGATAACAGTCAACCCGGAAACGGGTTGCGGGGAAAAAGTCTCCTGAAAACCCGGCGACCGGGCTTGCGCAGGGCCTGAAGGCCAGCTCTATTTCTGGCCCGGCGGCACAAAATCCGGCGGCGCGTCGGCGCCTTCACCGAAAAAGAATTTCTCCATCTGCTCTTCCAGGAACTTGCGTGCCTTGGGATCGATGGGCGACAGCCGGTATTCATTCAGGAGCATGGTCTGGTGCGCGACCCAAAGTTTCCAGCCTTCCCTGGAGACGTTTTCGAAGATTCTTTTGCCGAGTTCGCCCGGATAGGTGGGACGATCGAGACCTTCGGCCTCTTTACCCAGCTTTACACATTTCACCATTCGGGTCATACCCTGTGTCTCCCTGGTTGGATTTCTGCACACGTACCAGCAACCGTTGCACCGGTGCGGCGAGGCCCAGCGCCTCTGTTTGTGCCGTTTTATACCAGATGGCCCTGTGTGCTTCCATCACAGAAAGCATTGGGTCTTTCATGTGCACGCGGCATGGCGTGATGTCGAGATGGAAGTGGCTGAAGGTATGACGCACATCCGGCCAGCATTCAAGCGGTGCTGCGGTGCGAACCTGATTACGCTCACACCAGTCCTGCAAGGCTTCGCGATCGGCGAATTCGGGAAAGCTCCACAGGCCGCCCCAGATGCCGCTGGACGCGCGTTTTTCCAGATAGATCGCATCATCATCGGTAGTCAGCAACAGCATGTGCACGCTGCGCACCGGCAGAACGCGGCGCGGGCGTGGCGCCGGGAATTCGCGCTGGCGATTCTGGTGCCGCGCACTGCATTTCGACTGCAGCGGACAGGCACCACAGTCCGGCTTTCCGCGCGAGCAGATGGTGGCGCCGAGGTCCATCATTGCCTGATTATAGGCTGCCACTCGCCGTTGCGGTGTCGCGGCTTCGGAAAGCTCCCAAAGATGTTTTACTACCGCTGAAGTTCCCGGCCAGCCTTCCACGGCGTGGTAACGGGCCAGCACGCGCTTGACGTTGCCATCGAGAATCGCATGCCGTTGTCCGCAGGCCAGAGACAAAATGGCGCCCGCTGTCGAGCGTCCGATGCCGGGCAACTGCTGGACTGCCTCGATATTGTCCGGAAACTCTCCGCCAGATTCTTCAACAAGCTGGCGCGCTGCCCGGTGCAGGTTGCGGGCGCGCGCGTAATAACCGAGCCCCGACCAGTGATGCAGCACGGCATCGAGCGGCGCCGCTGCCAGAGCAGCAAGATCAGGATAGGTATCCATGAACCGGTCAAAATAGGGAATGACGGTCTTGACCTGGGTCTGCTGCAACATGATTTCCGATACCCACACCCGGTAGGGCATGGGATTCTGTTGCCAGGGCAGATCCTTGCGGCCATGTTGATCGAACCAGCGCAGAACCCGGGCGGCGAAATCGGCGTCGCCCGAAATCACTGTTGATAATAGTCCCGATACCAGTCGACGAATCTGGCCACGCCATCTTCGACCGAGGTGTCCGGCTTGTAGCCTGTGTCCAGCACCAGATCCTGTACGTCGGCATAAGTGTCCGGCACGTCGCCCGGCTGCAATGGCAACAGATTCTTCTCGGCTTTTTTACCCAGGCATTTTTCCAGCACTTCTATGTAGTGCATCAACTCGATGGGCTGATTGTTGCCGATATTATAAATCCGGAACGGCGCTGTGCTGGTGGCGGAATCCGGATTATCCCCGGTCCAGTTCGGGTTCGGCTGCGGTATGCGATCGAGCGTGCGTATGACACCTTCGACAATGTCATCGATATAAGTGAAATCGCGCCGGTGTTTGCCATAGTTGAAAACATCGATGGGTTCCCCGGCCAGTATCTTCCGGGTGAACAGGAACAGCGCCATGTCGGGCCGGCCCCAGGGACCGTAGACGGTGAAAAAACGCAGACCGGTGGTGGGCAAACGATACAGGTGACTATAGGTATGAGCCATCAGCTCGTTGGCTTTTTTGGTCGCCGCATAAATACTCACCGGGTGATCTACATTGTCGTGCACAGAAAACGGCATCTTGGTATTAGACCCGTAGACCGAGCTGCTGGATGCATACACCAGGTGTTTGACCTCGTTGTGCCGACAGCCCTCCAGCACATTCATGAAGCCAACGATGTTGGTGTCGATGTAGGCATGCGGATTTTCCAGCGAATACCGCACACCGGCCTGGGCCGCGAGATTGACGACACCATCGAACTTGTGGGTGGCGAAAATCTCGGCCATGACCGGCCGGTCTTCAATATTCACGTTCAGAGCGGTGAAGCCGGGATGATCCTGGGTTCGTGCCAGGCGCGCCTTCTTCAGTTCAGGATCATAATAGTCGTTGAGATTGTCTATACCGACTACCTCGTCGCCACGCTCGAGGAGACGCCCCGCCAGTTGACTGCCGATGAAGCCGGCGGCGCCGGTAATGAGAATTTTCATATTCTGTCCTTGGCTCTGTGCTGCAACCTTTACAAACGACCGTCCACTTCATGCACAGGCAGTACCTGTCTGACGTCGTATAATATGCTGTTGTCTTTTCCGAATGCGCGAATGCCCGCCGCACCCAGTTCACGGAACTGATCGTGAGCGACGGCAATCACTATGGCATCATAACTGGCGGGCTCCGGATTCAGCAGCGACTGGATGCCATATTCACGCTGCGCTTCGGCAGGATCGATCCATGGATCATGCACGTCCACGGAAATGCTATACCCCTGTAACTCGCGAATCAGATCGATGACCCGCGTATTACGTAGATCCGGGCAGTTCTCCTTGAATGTCATTCCCAGCACCAGCACCCGTGAATCGCACACCGGCATCCGCCGCTGCAACATCAGCTTCAAAACGCGCTCCGCAACGTACCTGCCCATGCTGTCATTGATACGCCGGCCAGCCAGGATAACTTCCGGATGATAGCCAATCTCCTGCGCCTTGTGGGTCAGATAATAGGGGTCGACGCCAATGCAATGGCCGCCAACCAGGCCAGGACGGAACGGCAGGAAATTCCACTTGGTGCCGGCCGCCTCCAGCACTTCCACGGTATCGATACCCAGGCGATTGAAGATCAGTGCCAGTTCATTGACCAGCGCAATATTCACGTCGCGCTGGGTGTTCTCGATTACTTTGGCGGCCTCGGCAACGCGTATGCTGCTCGTTTTATGCGTGCCCGCAGTGATGATCAGGCGATATAAGTCGTCGATGAAATCCGCCGCTTCCGGCGTAGAGCCTGAAGTGACTTTCAGAATATTGGGCAGGCGGTGTTGTTTGTCGCCTGGATTGATTCGTTCGGGACTGTAGCCGACAAAATAATCTTCGTTCAACAGCAGCCCGGATTCTTTGGCCAGAAGCGGAACACACACTTCTTCGGTCGCGCCGGGATACACGGTCGATTCGAACACCACCACATCGCCACGTTTCAATAACCTGCCAACCGTTCGGGTGGCAGCCTGCAGCGGCGCCAGGTCCGGGCGCTTGTACTGATCGATAGGTGTCGGCACGGTAATGATGAAGACATTGCAGTTTTGAAGATCTGCAGCATTGCTGGAACAACTCAGGCTGATTGCCCGCGCCAGCTCATCCGTCTCAACTTCGCGAGTGTTGTCCCTTCCGGCACGCAGTTCAGCGATACGCTCAGCATTCACATCAAAGCCCACTGTCGGTCGTATGCGCCCGAACTCTACCGCCAGCGGCAAACCCACATACCCGAGCCCGATAATGCCGATTTTTACTTTATCTGTTGTCAGCATGAGCTGCATCATCACCTGTCGTTACGCGCTGTTGCAGCGCCGCATTGTGCTGCAAGGTGCCGGCATTCGCCAACCGCTCCAGATTGGCGACCGTAGCCAGTGCTTCCGAATGCAGCCGACGCATAATCAACCAGGGACCGATCACCGGTGGAATCCAGAAATCCGGCTCCACTTCCGACCGGATCAGCACGCGAATGCCCTGCTGCTCCTGCCAGACTTCGATGCGCGCATACCCATGCTTCAGATCACTTTGCGCCGGATCGGCCATGGCGGTAATGGAGCCGTCACCGCCTTCGGTCATCGTCTGCACCTGGTTTATGCGCCGGCAGAAGAACCACACGCAAGCTTTGGTGACCATGCGCACCTGGTAAGCACCGGGACCACTGTGAGCGAGAATCTCGCTGAACTGAACCGCGGGATGCACACGCTCGAGGTGACTGTAATCGGTCAATAACGCACGTACCGCGGATTCCGGCGCCTCGATCAGCGCATCCACCTCAACGCTGTAGCTCCCGGACTGATGCGTCACCACAGCCGTGTACACCTCGCCCGCACTTGCATCGGTGCCGCTCAGCAGCACCAGCACCAGTATCCAATGCATTTACTGGAACAATCCTTTCAGGCTGTCGCCGAGTTTTTTCTCCAGTTTCTCCTGGACTTTTTCTTTGACCTTTTCTTCCTGCTCCTGAACCTTTTCCTTGATCTGCGCTTCAGCAGCGCCGCGCAAAGCCTCGTCCAGTCGCACCGAATAATTCAGATCGTCGAATGTTCCGCTGATCTGCACCGGGACAGCCATACCGCGCAGGTCCTCCAGGCCCTTGCCTGTCTGGCCTTCCAGAGTGCCTACCACTTTCGTCGTCAACAGGTAATCCAGTGTCTGCTGCGGCAGGTCCACCCTGCCTTTTCCATCCACTCGCAACAGCGGACTCTTGGCGCTGAGGTCCTGATTGTTTATTACACCGTTAGTCACAGTTGCAGTTCCCGACAACTCGGTAAAGTCGGTTTGCCGGGGTTCCCCGGCATCGCCCTCCACCTCACCCTTGCCCAGGGTTTTGGCACTGCGCAGCATGGCGGCCAGATTGAATCCCGTCACCGCGCCGTCGCTGAGGGCGAACGCGACATCTCCATTCAGATTGCGCGTCATTTCATCAGGCGTCTGCCCGGCAGTCGTCAGCTTCGCCGTGGCACGGGTACTGCCCGAGATATAGCCCTTGCCGAGCATATCCACGAGTAGCGGGCCAAGTTGCACACCGGCGAGGCGTTCATTCATGGAAATTCTCGGCTGGGCGCCGGTCACGTCGAGCGACAGGTCACCCTGGTATTCGCCTTCATACATTTTGGCGCGCGCCGGATGCACCCGCAGTATTCCATTTTGCGCCACCAGCTGAATCAGAATGTCAGTACTTCGCAGCTGGGCGGCTTTCAGCTGCCCGATCGCCAGCTTGCCATTGATGTCCAGCGTGCGCAGGGTTTCCACCGGGATCATCTGCGAACCGGCCGCAGCCGCGCCCGTCGGCGTGACCGGCGCCGCCTCTGTCTCCGGCGGCAGGTAGCGATCCACATCGATCTCATCCAGCCGCAGATCAAAGCGCACCGACATCCGCTCGAAATCCGTCACGCTCAGCTCGCCGGTGAGCGTGGAATCATCCAGCCGGACCTGCAATTGCGGCACGCTCAGGCTGTTCTTCCCGGCTACCAGTTGCAGCGTGCCATCGGCCTTGCCCAGCACCGCCGCATCCGACACCTCGAGAGGCGCCTGCCCAAGCGCCTTCAGCACCTCGCGCGGCACAAATTCGTGCAGTTCCAGCTGACCGACAAAGGCCGCGGACTCACCGAGGATGTTTTTGCCTTGCAGCGCTCCCTCTACCTTCAGGTCCAGCACTTCCAGCACCAGTCCCGCAACATTCAGGGTCTCCTGTTCAAGATCCATTGTGCTGTTAAAAGCCAGCCGTGGCGCAATTCGACCCCCAGGCAATCCCTCGCCAGCCAGATCCGCAGTCAATCGCGCGTCGTCCATCTGTATGCGCTGCAGATCTTCGGACACCGTAACCGTTCCCTTGAAATCGAGCGGCCCGGCGATCGCGGGCTCGCTGGCAACCAGGTGCAACCGCAGGCGCACCGGAACCGCCGCACCGGACCCGATAGCGCCGGTTTGCAGAGCGAGGTCAGTGATTTCATAGCGTGCGTTGGCCTGGCGATCATCCCAGATCAGCGCCGCATCGGTAATTTCGACTCCGCCGATTGCCATGCCCGCCAGCGCGAAATCGGCCGCGCCGGGTTCCGGCTCGGCCGCCGGTGCCGTGGGTTCGGCAGCCTGGAGTTCCGGCAGGTTGGTATTGCCCTGGGCGTCGGTTTCCAGCGAAACCCGCAGGCCCTTCAGCACCACCGTATCCATTTCCAGCGTCTTGCGCAGCAGCGGCATCAATTTCACCCTGACCTGCACTTCCTCGACGCGCGCAAACGGCCGATCCGAAAAACCACTGGCGTTTGCCAGTTCAGTCTCGCCAATCTCCACGCCCAGCCAGGGAAATACCGACAGCTCGAGATCACCCTCAATAGTCAGCTGGCGACCGGTACTCGATTCCACGGCTGAGGCGATCTGCGGTTTGAAATCGTTGGGATCGACAAGCAGCGGCAACACTACGACTGCGACCACGATCAGCAGCACAATGACTGCCAGCCCCACTCCTGCAAAACGAATCACTTTTCCCATTGTCGTTCTTTGCTCCCGATTAGCCACCGCATTGTCCGCCGCCTCGGGACTGCCTATCAGGGGCCTGTCCGGGCAAGGAATATGGAGCGGGTGATGGGAATCGAACCCACGTCATCAGCTTGGGAAGCTGAGGTTCTACCATTGAACCACACCCGCAAAGCGTTTTTATGGCGACATCTTACCGCGTTCGCCGCCGCGACGTCACCGCCAGCGGAAAAACTGACATTCGTGCCTGAAGTCGGTGTCGATGCATCTAGCTCTCCCTCCATGCTACATTACAGACTACCGAGAACGGATGTTTGCATGGACAGGTATCAATTTTTACAGCATAGAATAAGGTTCCTCGCCCCGATTGCATTCTCCCTGTTCTGGCTACTGCCATCAGCTGTCGTTTATGCGACACCCGTCGACGCTGCCGACCCCGCCGACGTTAAGGCGCTGGAACCCGAGGCGCCGAACCGGATCGATCGGGCCCGCGACGTTGTATCAATTAATGTCAATGACGTCGCCAGATGGCTGGATTCCTTTTTTCTCGATGAGCGCTTCATCGCTGAGGAAGCCTACACGCGTATCCGTATTGGGCCGGGCGCTTTTTTCGAGCAAGGCGAGTCGCCCAAACCGAAACTGACTTTGAACGCCAAGATCAATGTCCCCCACTTCAATGAAAGACTGAAGCTGACCATCAGCGGGGATACCGATGATCGGCCCGATGCAAGTACGGAACGTAGCTTCAATCCGGCCCGGACGAGAGAAGATGAAGCCAATATCGGCCTGGAATACACGCTGCGCGACAAGCTTAAGATCAATACCAGCATGTCGACCGGCATAAAGTTCGGCAGGGAACATATCGTCGACATGTATGCCGGTCCGCGCCTGCGCAGAACCTTTATCCTGGATGACGCACAAGTTCGCTTCACCGAACGGATACGCTGGTATACCGATATCGGCTGGGAGTCGATCACGCGACTCGATTATGAGCGGACACTGCCCAAAGCGTTATTTTTTCGCGGCACTATTGCCGGCCGCTGGCGTGAGGAAGATCCCGGCTACCGCTATGAGATCCGGCCGACAGTTTTTCATACCCTGCGCCGGCGTGCGGCTATCGAATACCAATGGAATACTCTTTTCGAGACGCAGCCCAGGCACCGGCTCGAGGAAACCAATCTGAGGATCCGCTACCGACAGCAGAAATGGCGCAACTGGCTTTTCTTCGAAATCAATCCGCAGATCGCATTCCGCAACGACGATGACTTCCGGCCCACCCCAGGCATTGAATTCCGGATCGAGGCGAGCTTCGGTGGTATCGACGAGCGCCCCGGCGAACCCCCGGAGTGACGTTTGATGTCAGCCGGATCAGCCGTCAGCTCTGATACAGGGCCTCGATCTGATCTGACAGCAGGCGCATGACACTGGCGCGCCTGAGCTTCAGGGTAGGTGTCATGAGACCCGCTTCGACAGTCCAGGGGTCAAGCTGCAGGGAGACTCGGCGGATTTTCGCGTAGCCGGGAAAATCCTTGAGTTGCTGCTGCACATGCTGCAATATCCGGCGCCGCAGACGTTCGTCTCGCAGGCTCGCACGGTCCATCGGATCCAGCTCAAACTCACGCGCGAAGCCGAACCAGCGGTCCGAATTCAACACGATGACTGCGCCCAGATAAGCCCTGCCTTCGCCAACCACCAGCGCCTGTTCAAACAGCGGATCGAGACAGATAGCTGATTCCATCTCAGCCGGCGGAATTTTCTCGCCGTTGGACAACACCAGAATGTCCTTGAGACGTCCAGTGATGTAAATGCGTCCATCACTGAGGCGCGCCTGATCGCCAGTATGCAACCAGCCCTCTGAATCGATCATTTCAGTGGTCGCCGCGTGATTGTTCCAGTAGCCGATCATGATGCCCGGACTCTTTACCACCAGTTCATCCTGTTCGGCAATGCGCACCTCGATGCCGCGACAGGGTTCGCCGACACTGGCGGGATCATTGTGCGCGGGCCGATTGACGCTGATGACCGGACTGGTTTCCGTCAATCCATAGCCCTGAAGAATCTCCAGTCCGAGTCCAATAAAGGTTCGCGCCACCGGCAGCGGCAGCGCTGCACCGCCGCTGATGGCATAGCGCAGTCGCCCCCCGAGTCGCGCGGTCACTTTATCACCGACGGCTTTTTTCAACAGCGGCCAAAGTAACAGATCGGGTGTCCAGGACGCCGCGCCCTGCCGGTACAGGAACTGCCGCCAGCCGACCCGCACCGCGAGATCGAACAGCCGGCGTGCTGCCGGGCGCCGCTTCAGCTGGTCGTTGAGTCGTTCGTGCACGCGTTCGAAGACCCGCGGCACGGCAATCAGGATGTCGGGGCGAATAACCGTCAGGTCCTCGGCGAGTTGCGGCACCGACCGCGCATGGGCAATCACCGCACCGGCCATCATCGGCAGGTAGTAACCGCCAGTGCGTTCCAGAGTGTGCGAAAGCGGCAGAAACGACAGGAAAACTTCCTGCTGATAACAATCAACCGAAGCCAGTGCGGCGTGCGCCACCGACAGCATGTTGTAATGACTGAGCATCACGCCTTTGGGGCGTCCGGTGGTGCCGGAGGTATAGACGATCGAGGCGAGCGCGTGCGGGTCCCCGTGGCGGCGAGGCGGGGGGGTTGCCGTGTCAGGCAACCAGTCAGCGACAAAGCGCAGTCGCTTGTCGTCGCGCTCGATGTCGTGCTGCTGTTCCTGCTCGTCGGCTCCGGGCGGATCGAGGATCAGTATGCGTTTCAGGGCGGAGTTATCCCGCAGCGACGGAGCCAGCTTCCGCCACTGGGCAAGATTCTGTACCAGCAGCAGCTTGACCCCGGCATCCTTGAGTATGTAGGCGATGTTGTCCGGGCGATCCTCTACATAAAGAGGCACCGACACCAGGCCAGCGCCCAGCACCGCCTGATCGAAACATACCCAGTCGATACTGTTGCGCAGACGAATCGCGGCGCGCTCTCCGGCAGCCAACTGCTCCGCGGCCAGTGCCGCCTGCCAGCGCGCCACGCGTTCGGACATGTCGCGCCAGCGGAAGTCCTCCCACTGGCCGGTATGCCTGCTGTAGTTGCGGTAGGCGATCAGCTCCGGAGTTCGATGCACACGCTCAAGGAACAGGCCGTCCAGTGTCCCTGCGGCCTCCGCGCCGATAAGATCTTCCTGTCGTTCGCTCATAATCCGTGGATTTGTCATGGAATCTACGTGTTTACAACTTTTCGGGTAGAATGCAGCAGCATGGAACTCATAATCAATGGTAACCCCGAGCAGCTACCGGAAGGCATCAATGCCGCCGAACTGATCGAGCGCATGGGCCTCGGCAATGAACGCCTGGCCATGGAGGTCAACCGCGAAATCGTGCCACGCAGCAGTTTCGCCACGCACATCTTCACGGCCGGCGACCACATCGAAATTGTACGCGCCATTGGCGGCGGCAGCGCAACGCCCCGCTGATAGGCAGCATTTTCAGGAGCACAGCATGTCAAGCGTGATGAAACCCGCCATCCCCCGTACCGCCGATCCGCTGTTGATCGACGGCGTCGAATATCAGTCGCGGCTGCTGGTCGGCACCGGCAAGTATAAGGACATGGACGAAACGCGCGCCGCCATCGAAGCCAGCGGCGCGGAAATCATTACCGTGGCGATCCGTCGCACCAACATTGGCCAGCATGCTGGTGAACCCAACCTGCTCGACGTCCTGCCGCCCGACCGCTACACCTATCTGCCTAACACCGCCGGCTGCTATAGCGCTGAAGACGCGGTGCGCACCTGTCGTCTGGCGCGCGAACTGCTGGATGGTCACAATCTGGTCAAGCTGGAAGTGCTCGGTGATGAAAAAACCCTGTTTCCGGATATTACCCAGACGCTCGAGGCCGCCCGGACTCTGATCAACGATGGATTCAGGGTCATGGTCTACACCAATGACGATCCGATCATCGCCAAACGCCTGGAAGACATGGGTTGTGTCGCGGTGATGCCGCTGGCTGCTCCGATTGGATCAGGCCTGGGCATCCGCAATCCCTACAACATTCTGACTATTGTAGAGAACGCCAGTGTGCCGATCCTGGTGGATGCCGGCGTCGGCTGTGCATCCGATGCGGCGATCGCCATGGAACTGGGTTGCGGCGGAGTGCTGATGAACACGGCCATTGCCGGTGCGCAGAACCCGGTATTGATGGCATCGGCGATGAAAAAAGCCATCGAGGCCGGACGCGAGTCATTCCTCGCCGGGCGCATTCCCCGCAAACGCTTCGCCAGCGCATCATCACCACTGGACGGCACCTTTTTCGGCTAGGGACGCTCTGATAAATTCCGTTCTTTCCGTCATTGCGAGCGAAGCGCGGCAATCTTGTATCGCCATCAACAGGTTGAGGATTGCCGCGGCGCTACGCGCCTCGCAATAACGAATTAATCAGCGGTTCCCCAGGACTCAGCCGCAGCGGCAGGCGCTTCATGGCTGTCGGGAAGTTCCTTGAGATGCAGGTCCCGCTGAGGGAATGGAATGGTAATGCCGGCATCTCTGAAACCTTTCCATATGGCGAGATTGACGTCAGAGCGGACACCCGCGACACCTTCCTGCGGATCGCGTATCCACACGCGCAATTCCATTTCGATCCCGTTATCGCCGAAGCCCATCAGGCGCGCAGCCGGCGCCGGATCGATCAGCACCCGGGTTGATGCCCCCGCAGCATTCAGCAGGATCTGCATGGCCTGTTCCGGATCATCGCCATAGCTGATCTGCACGGGAATCTTGAGGCGGATCTGCTCATCGCTGTAGCTCCAGTTGATCACTTCGGAGGTAATCAGGTTTTCGTTGGGAATCAGAGTCTCGACGCCGTCGCGGTCGCGCACGACTATATATCGCGCGCGCAGCTCCTGTACCCAGCCGAACCTGTCCTTGACGCTGATCACATCGCCGGGCCGAATGGACCGGTCAAACACCAGGATAAAGCCGCTGATAAAGTTGCTGGCGATGCGCTGCAGACCAAAGCCGAGACCGACACCGAGGGCTCCGCCGAATACCGCCAGCGCCCCGAGATCGATACCCGCGGTATTCAGACCAATGATCGCCGCCAGCGTATACAGGGCAAATTTACTGGTCTTGGCCAGACCGATCTTGACCCCGGGCGTAAGGTGCGGAGAGCCAGTCAGGCCGCGCTCGATAAGTTTCGACAGCCAGGTGGCGAACACCATCAGGGCGCCAATGGCCGCAGCCAGTTGCAGACTGGTGAGTAGCGAAATGCGCAGATTGCCGAAGCTGTAACCGAAGGCATCCATTGCCCGCAGCACCTCCGGCAACCAGCCCAGCAGATGCAGCGCCACCAGAATCCAGATAGTCGTGCTGATGATATGTTCCCAGGCTTTTACTGCCGGCCCGGGGCGCAGACCCTTGCGCAACACGTACACTGCCAGACGGATGGCGCCCAGCGACACCAGCAGCGGCACCGCCAGATTCAGCACCAGAACATCGATACGCTGACTGTTCAAAACCGCACGACCGGCCAGCACCCCCAGCAGCATGCTCAGGGGGAAAACGATTCGCTGCACACTGTGCAAGGTCAGGCGGCGCATCTGACGCGGGTCGCCAAGCGTCGAGTCAAGCAGAAAACGCCCGAGGCTTCGATGCACCAGCAGCGCGGCGGTGGCCGCCATGATCAGGATTACCAGTTCCCAGCCCAGCGCCATGTAGTTGAGTTCGCCGAACCAGCTATGCAAGCTGTGCAGTGTATCGTCTAACAAAATCGTATAATCGCCTGTTCAGGGTAGGCCAGGATGAATGACGCAGAACATACCATAAACCCGCCACACCGGCGCATACGCTCTTTTGTTCGCCGTCAGGGGCGGCTGACGGCAGGACAGCAGCGCGCGCTGGATGAACTGTGGCCGGAGTTCGGGCTCGACCCCGCTTCGGGAATGCAGGATTTTGGCGCCGTGTCCGGGCGCCGGGCGCCGCTGACGCTGGAGATTGGCTTCGGCAACGGCAGCAGTCTGGCGGCAATGGCTGCTGCCGATCCCGCGAGTGACTTTATCGGTATCGAGGTACATCGACCCGGCATTGGTCACCTGCTCCAGAGAATCAAGGAGCAGCATCTGGGCAATGTGCGAATCTATTGCGAAGATGCAGTGGAAGTGCTGGAAAATTGCATACCTGACGCGTCACTGGATCGGGTGCTGTTATTTTTCCCTGACCCCTGGCACAAGAAAAGACACCACAAGCGGCGCATCCTGCAACCGGAGTTCATAGATCTCGTGGCGCGGAAACTGAAAACCGGCGGTCATTTCCACATGGCCACTGACTGGGAGCACTACGCTGAACAGATGCTGAGAGCAATGGACGCCGCAGCCGGCTTCAGCAATGTAAGTGGCACCGGGAATTTCGCCGAACGCCCGCATTATCGCCCGCCAACCAAATTCGAGACGCGCGGCCGAAGCCTGGGTCACGGCGTCTGGGACCTGGTTTACCAGCGCCGTCAGGTGCCATAGCCATCAGGAAGTCTGTGGCTCCAGCCGGGTGCGGCGTGTCGACCGCACCGGACTCAACGGCGAATCGTCGATACCCTCCGCGGCAAGTTTGTCACGAGCGAACTCGATGGCATCGGTACGGGTTCGGAAGAAGTGCTCGGCTCCGACCTGCTCACGCAATCCGGAGCGTTCGAAAATCTGCATGGTCTGGCGCTTGGGCCGGGCGATCAACACCTTGATCCCGGCGTGTCCGAGGCGTTCGCATAACGCGCCGATCGCCCCTTCGCCAGTGGCATCGATTTCATTGACACCCTCCAGATCCAGGATCACGAAACGCAGATCAGGCTTCGAGGCCACGTTCCTGAGCACGCGTGTCTCGAAATAACCGGCGTTGGCAAAGTACAGTGAACCGTCGAAACGCAGTACCGAAATATAATCGCAGCGCGGCAGGTTGTGGGCCTGCGCATCACGGAAGGTTCCGTCCGGGTGAATAGACAGCTCGGCAAAGCGCGGGCGCATGCTGCGGTACAGGAATAATCCCAGCGACAGCAGCACGCCGACGATAATGCTCTTTTCCAGGTGCGGTGCCAGGATCAGCGTCAGCCCGAAGGTGATGATAGCCACCACCCCATCGTGCTTTTGCACTTTCATGGCATGCTTGATGGGTGCAATCTTCACCAGGTTGACTACTGCCATGATGATGACTGCGGCCAGTGTCGCCTGCGGCAGGTGATAGAGCAGCGGGGTCAGGAACAGGAGCGTGATGGCAACCACCGAACCGGTAACAATCGATGAGAAACCGGTTTTGGCGCCGGCGGACATATTGACAGCCGAACGCGAGAAGGAGCCCGACACCGGGTACGCACCAAACAGCCCGGCGGTCACATTCGACAAACCCTGGCCCAACAGCTCCTGATTCGTGTCGAGCCGCTGGCGCGTTTCGGCGGCCATGGCTTTGGCGATTGCGATGGCTTCCATGAAGCCGATCAGCGATATGGTTACCGCCGCCGCGCCAAGATTCAGCACCGTTGTCATATCGAATCCCGGAAGGCTGATGCCGGGCAGACCGACGGGCACTTCGCCGACCACGCTGCCGCCGAGGGACTGGTATCCAAACGCCCAGGAAAGAAGCGTCGTTATGACTACAGCAAGAAGCACATTGGGCGCTTTCGGCGCAAATTTCTTCAACAGAATCATCACTATCAGGGCAAGCATGCCCATGGCGAGCGTCAGCATATGGGTATTCTGACTGGCGGCGACCAGCACCCACCACACAGTCTGGTAATGATGATCAGCTTTTTCCACAGTGACGCCAAACAGCTTGCTCAGCTGTGAGGTGCCAATGATGATGGCGGCACCGTTGGTGAACCCGACAACTACCGGGTGCGACAGGAAGTCGACCAGCACGCCGAGGCGGAACAGACCCAGTAACATCTGGAACAGCCCTACCAGAATCGCCAGCAGCGCGGCCAGGCCGAGATAAGTTGCGAGACTCTCCTGCGGTGACAGGCCCATGGAACTGACCATGGGTCCCAGCGCTGCCGCCGTCATCAGTGAAACCACCGCCACCGGACCGGTGGCCAGCTGCCGCGAGGAGCCCATCAATGCCGCGATCATCACTGGCACGAAAGAAGCGTACAGGCCGATATACGGCGGCAGGCCGGCCAGCTGTGCGTAAGCCATGGATTGCGGAACCAGCACCAGTGCCACGGTGACGCCGGCAATAAAATCCGCCCGTAAAGTGGCGGGATTCTTCAGTTCCCCGATCCACTCCATGAACGGCGCCAACATCCGCTGCCATCCGGCCACGAACTCTCGCACCCCTGACATAGTTCGACCTCTTTAATCTCTATGAATTTCCAAGGAAAACCGTCCAGTGCCAATCGCGTCGTCGCTATGCGGCTCGTTCTACGTGTCACCGGGAAGCGGGCTATTCTAACTGATTTAATTAAGGTTCTCTAATGTACGCTGCTGCTGTTGCTGAAGCGACCGCGCTAATGAGGCCTGGCAGCAAAAAACGTTACTTATTTACATATAGTTAGAATCCTGTTGTCGCCTGCATCTGAAAAGTGGTTCAATACGCGGTTCCGGCTGACGGCCGGTCGCCGCTGAAGTACCCGGTGTTACATTCCGTAGCCAGCAGCATAGATTCCGGCGCCTCGCCAGGGAGTTCCCGCGCGAGGCGTAAAATTTCAAGTCATAGATCGTTAGGAGATTGGCATGTCCAAGAAACATCCAGTTATCGCGGTTACCGGTTCATCCGGCGCTGGTACATCCACGGTAAAAGTCGCCTTTGAGCATATTTTCCGGCGCGAAGGCGTTAATCCGTGCGTCATCGAGGGCGACAGCTATCACCGCTACGATCGCGCCGCCATGAAGGAAGCGATGCTGAAAGCGGAAGCAGAAGGCAACACCCATTTCAGCCATTTTGGGCCGCAGGCCAATCTCTTCGACAAGATCTCGGATACGTTCAAGCAATACGGCGACACCGGCACCTGTGACCGTCGCTATTACCTGCACAGCGACGAGGAAGCCGAACCCTTCGGCCAGAGTCCCGGCGAGTTCACGCCCTGGGAATCCATCCCGCCCGGCACCGATCTGCTGTTCTACGAAGGCCTGCACGGCGGTGTCGTGGACGGCGCCACCAATGTCGCCCAGTTCGTCGATCTGCTGATCGGGGTGGTGCCGCTCGTGAACCTCGAGTGGATCCAGAAAATCCATCGCGATTGCGCCCAGCGCGGGTATTCCGCAGAAGCAGTCACCGATACGATTCTGCGCCGCATGCATGATTACGTGCACTACATCACTCCCCAGTTCTCGCGCACTGACATCAACTTCCAGCGGGTTCCCACCGTCGATACCTCGAACCCGTTTATCGCCCGCGATATTCCGACCCCGGACGAAAGCTTTGTGGTGATACGTTTCCGCGACCCGAGCAAACTGGACATCGATTTCCCATACCTGCTGAACATGCTTCAGAATTCATTCATGTCACGGCGCAATTCCATTGTCGTGCCGGGCGGGAAAATGGGTTTTGCGATGGAAATCATTCTGGCGCCGATAATCCAGCAGATGGTGGATAACAAGAAAATCGCCTGACCATCGACAGTTAGTTATCCGAAAATCATCGAGGGGGCGAGTGGCTGTCAGGCTGCCGCCCCTTTTTGCTTTGAGGGGAAATGCATCATGAATCTGCCAACCGATTTTGTTCTCGGTCACGCCCAGTCGAAAAACTGGAACAGCGCGGTGGCGGAGTGCCTGCAGCAGATCGGCAATGTGCCGGCACAGGCGAATCTCGGATTCCTGTATGTCACGGATATTTTCGCTGACCTGCTGCAGGATATCCTCACGCGCCTGCGCAGCGAAACCGGTGTCGAGCACTGGGTCGGCACGGTCGGAATCGGTATCTGCGCGGGTGATCGTGAATATCAGCAGGCGCCGGCCATTGCCGTCATGATCGGCGCATTCCCCGACGACAGCTTCCGCATGCTGCCCTTCTACAATCGAGCCGCGGATAATCTACCGGCCAGCTGGGAAGACTGGCTGCACGGATCAGCCAGTCAGCTGGCGGTCCTGCATGGCGACCCAGGCAACAGCAACTTGCCGCAACTGCTTATCAAGCTGAACAACGAATTGCCAAATGCCCAGCTGGTGGGCGGACTCAGTTCATCGCATGGCCGCCACCCGCAGATCGCCGACCAGCTGCTGGAAGGTGGTCTGTCGGGGGTGGTGTTCGATGATAAAGCCCCGGTGACGACAGCGCTGACCCAGGGCTGCAGTCCGATCGCCCCCAGTCATACCATCACCGCTTGCGATGGTAATGTCATCGCTACGCTGGATGAGCGGCCGGCACTGGATGTCTTCAATGAAGACATCGGCGAAATTCTCGCCCGCGATCTGAATCGAGCCGCCGGCTATATTTTTGCCGGACTGCCGATCGCGGGTTCCGACACCCGCGATTACCTGGTACGCAATGTGTCCGGTGTCGACACCCAGGGCAGGCGCATCGCCATCGGCGAAATGTTGCACCCCGGTCAGCAGATTCAGTTCTGCCGGCGCGATGCCGAGACTGCCCGCCAGGACATGCAGACCATGCTCGATAACCTGAAGCAACGCCTGTCCGGCAGGCCCCGGGCTGGACTGTACTTTACCTGCCTCGGCAGAGGTGAAGCATTGTTCGGCGAAGCCTCCGGCGAACTTAAAATGATTCGTGAAACGCTGGGCGATTTTCCGCTGATCGGCTTCCAGGCAAATGGCGAAATCTCGGGCCAACGACTCTACGCCTACACCGGCGTCCTGACTCTCTTCACCTGAGCGCCCGGCGCAACAACATGCGTTACAATGGCGTTTTTTACTGTCAGCTCGAATAATCCTATGCCTCATTATGTCGATTCCATGTCCGACCGTGCCCGCCGACAGGTAGCTGCATGGCTGATACTGTGCTGCGCGATGATTTTTGCCATGGTGGTTCTAGGCGGTGTTACCCGTCTGACCGGCTCCGGCCTTTCGATGGTGGAGTGGAATCCGCTATTCGGCTTCATACCGCCGCTCAACGAACAGCAATGGGCGGAGGTGTTCGAGAAATACCGCGGCTCCCCGGAATATCAGAAGATCAACCTCGGCATGGACCTGGAAGGTTTCAAATCGATCTACTGGTTCGAGTTCGGGCACCGGGTGCTGGGCCGCCTCATCGGCACTGTATTCCTGCTGCCGTTTCTGTATTTTTTGGTGCGCGGGATGTTGAGCCGGCCGCTGGTGCCACGCCTGTTTGCCGCCTTCATTCTGGGTGGCCTGCAAGGCGTGCTCGGATGGTACATGGTCAAAAGCGGCCTGATCGACAATCCACACGTGAGCCAGTATCGCCTTACCGCACACCTCACCCTGGCATTACTGATTTACGCCTACCTGTTGTGGCTGGTATTCGGCCTGCTATTCCCTGATCCGGTGCGGCGAACCAACCCGTCCGGACTGAAGAATGGATCGCTGCTACTGCTGGTCATGGTATCCATCACCATAGTCTCGGGTGGCTTTGTTGCCGGAATCAAGGCCGGCCTGGCCTATAACACCTTTCCGAAAATGGGCGATCATTGGCTACCGCAAGGCATCTGGATGCTGGAACCCGGCTGGCGCAATCTGTTCGAAAATATCACCACAGTGCAGTTCGATCACCGGCTACTCGCAACGCTGACGTTTTTTGCTATCGCAGCGTTCTGGTTGTATGCCGTGAAGCAGCGCCGCTCCCTGTCACCTGGTGCCCGACTGGGATCACACCTGCTGTTGTTAGCTGCCATCACTCAGGTCAGCCTCGGTATCTCCACCTTGTTGCTGCATGTGCCGGTGGCGCTCGGCGCTGCCCATCAGGCCGGCGCACTGGCGCTGCTTACGGCAGTACTGTTTTTGTACCATCGGTTCCGTTACGCATAAAAAAACCCGGCTTGCGCCGGGTTCGCTGCTTCCACCGCGGTAACGCGGCACCGCGGCACCGCTATTACTTCAAACTGGAATAGTAAGCAGCCAGATTCTCGATATCGGCATCGCTCAGCGGCTTCGCCATCGGCGACATCATCGGATCTTTACGATCACCGGCACGAAAGGCTTTCAGCTGCTTGACCATGTAAGGGGCCTTTTGACCAGCCAGGTTCGGCCACAGAGGATTAGCGCTCACGCCTGCGGGTCCGTGACAACCCGCACAGGTAGCGGATTTGGCTTTACCGGCCGCCGCGTCGGCGGCAAAACCGGCATTCGCGGAAACCAGCAGCAAGCTGGATATTGCAGCAACAACATATTTTTTCATCGATCTTCACCACTCTCTTTTTAAGGGCCAGAAACTCGCTGTATTCTCGCAAACCCTCCCGTCACTGTAAAATGATCTTGATCAAGGAAATAATTGATGTACGATCAGAGCCTTAGTAAACTCGCCCAGCAGGCCCGGAACATGGATGACGTCAGATCGCTGGTTAAAGATTCCGTAGAACTGGCTTCGCTGCCTGCGGTGGTCTATCGAGCGCTCGAGCTGCTCGACGATGTGCAGGCATCGGCATCGGGAATTGGTCGGGTAATCGGTGAAGATCCAGCGCTAACCGCGCGGCTGCTGAAAATCGTCAACAGTGCCTTCTATGGCTTTCCATCCCGGATAGATACCATCTCCCGCGCCATCACCATCATCGGCACCCAGGAACTGACGGACCTGATCCTTGGCACCAGTGCGATTGATGCCTTCTCGAAATTCCCGAACCGGCTGATCAACATGCAACGCTTCTGGGAACACAGCCTCTATACCGGCGTAGTGTCGCGTATTCTGGCGCGGCGCATGCATCGGCCCGACGCCGAACGGTACTTCGTGACGGGATTGCTGCACGACATCGGCACTCTGGTGCTGTACCGGAAACAACCCGATCTGGCGTGCCGGGCACTGCAACTTGCCATGGAATCCACACTGCCCCTGGAACTGGCCGAGGTCGAGGTATTCGGCTTTCATCACGGCACCGTGGGAGCGGAACTCATGCAGGCGTGGAAGCTGCCAGCGACTTTCGCAGAAGTCTCACAGCACCACCACCAGCCGTCAGCCGCCGAACTTTATCCGATGGAAACCATAACCGTGCACCTCGCGGACATCGTCACCTGTATGTCACACGGCACCGCCAGCGACACCGGCGAGAGTGCAATACTGGAGCCCGGCGCCTGGGAGCTCGCCGGCCTGTCACCCGATATACTGGAATCAGTGATAGCCGAAGCCGACGCCTGTTTCGCGGAAGCGAGCGCGGTATTGCTGCCGCGCACCCGCCTCGCCTGATGCGGCCGACTCAGCCTGCCGCAAGCTGATCGCGAACTTTTACCAGTTTGGCACGCACCTGCCCGGCCAGCTCCTCGACGCCGCTGCGATCAACCAGACCCAGCACCGCCTCCGGATCCATGAACGCGACAGTAATGCCACCGTCATCTTCTTCACGCACCACGACATTGCACGGCAATAGCAGGCCGATGTCCGGATCGGCGGTCAACGCCTGATGAGCGAGAGTCGGATTGCAGGCGCCCAGAATTTTGTATGGCTTATGGTCGACATCAATTTTTGCCTTCAGCGTTGCCTTGACATCAATCTCCGTCAACACTCCGAAACCTTCGGTCTTCAACGCCTCGGTAGCGCGTTCAACGGCCTCATCGAAACCGCAGGACATCCGCACATTAAATCCATACATGGCACTCACTCCTCTGTTAATTCATGTCATGCATTGTACCGGATCACGCCGATGCCTGTAGACTCGTTCGGATGAGCAATATGCCGGTTCACTGGGCGCGGGACCCGTTATTTCTTGTTGCACTGGCAGCGGCGCTGATCTACTGGCTGAGTCTGGCGGCCTTCAACACACTACAACCTGACCTGACCTGGCCGCTCCGCGAACCGCTGCGGTTCCTGTACCCGGCGCTCCTGTATCCGATTGTGGAAGAATGGATTTTCCGTGGCTTTATTCAGGATTTTGCACACCGGCGCCTGAAGAGCTGGCAGCTCGGTCCCCTGAGCCACGCCAACATCCTCACCAGCCTGCTGTTTACCGGCTTGCACTTCTTCAGTCATCCGCCGTTATGGGCCGCCGCAGTGCTGGTACCTTCCCTGATCTTCGGGTTCTTCAAGGACCGCAGCGGTAGTCTGGGTGCGCCCATAGCCTTGCACGTGTTCTACAACGCGGGTTACTTCTGGCTTTTTACAGCATAAAAAAACGGGGCCGCAGCCCCGTTTTTACATAACATCTCGACGGTATTTCTAAAATTCGCCGAGTGGTCGGACAAACGTATAGGCGGCCGGCTTTACCACCAGAGTGTTGGCCGCCTCACCTACATTGCCACCAAGCGCGCTGAAGGGCAGCGACACCACGAATGTCGCGGTAGTCAGCAGCGTACCCACCAGCATGAATGGACGCACCATCACGGCATCCGCCAGCATTTCACCCCCGCTCGGGCCGCGATCCGGACTGTAATACGGATTTTCCGCGGCACCGGCAATCGGAGCAGTCAGAGACGCGGCTGCCAGCAGACCGGCCATCAGGTAATTTGTCAGTTTCTTGCAGATCATCCGCATGACCTTTCTCTCCTGTGTTTGAGTGCCCCGTTGGGGCCGAGTAGGAATTATAGTCGGCATGCTAGCAGAAAGATTAATGAATTCATTAACGAAGTTCACAGATCCTGTCACTCCAGCGACCGGCCGGTGAGGCGTTTCAATGCCTCCCGGTACTTTTCTCCGGTTCTGGTGATAATCTCAGCCGGCAGGCGCGGGCCGGGCGGAGTCTTGTCCCAGTCCAGCGTTTCCAGATAATCCCGCACGAACTGCTTATCGAAACTGGGCGGACTGATGCCGACCCGGTATTCATCCTCCGGCCAGAAGCGCGACGAGTCCGGCGTCAGCACCTCGTCGATCAGCACCAGTCGCCCGGCCGCATCCAGCCCGAACTCGAACTTGGTATCGGCGATAATAATGCCCCGCTCGCGGGCATAACGGGCGGCTTCGCTATAGATGCTCAGACTCACATCGCGCACCTGGGTCGCCAGCTCGTGTCCCAGCAGCGCCACGGTCTGCGAAAAATCAATATTTTCGTCATGATCCCCGATCGCAGCCTTGGTGGAAGGTGTAAATATGGGCTCGGGTAGCTGCTCCGCCAATTTCAGCCCGGCCGGTAGTCCGATACCGCATACGGCACCAGTAGCCTGATAGTCTTTCCATCCGGAACCGATCAGATAACCGCGCACAATTGCCTCTACCGGCAGCGCCTTCATTTTGCGCACCACCACAGCACGCCTATGCACCTGCTCGCGCTCGGCACGATCGGGCAGCACCGACTCGAGAGCGAGATCAGACAGATGATTGGATACCGTTTCACCGGTGCGTGCGAACCAGAAGCTGGAGACTGCCGCCAGTACTGCGCCCTTGCCGGGAATCGGATCCGGCAGTACCACATCAAAAGCCGAAAGGCGGTCGGTGGTGACGATCAGCAGGTGTTCATCGCCAACTGCATAGATGTCGCGGACCTTGCCGCGCGCCACCAGCGGCAGACTGCTGAGACTGGTTTCAAACAACACATCGAGCATTGAAGCGTCCATGATGAAAGGGGAGCAAGGCGCATTGTACCGGCGCAATCCGCATTCGGCGATACTCAGTGGCAATGTTATAATGCGCGTTTTACGGAAATCGGGGCACATCATGGGAGCCATCAAAGTCGGTCTGGTCATGGGCAGCAACAGCGACTGGGACGTCATGCAGGCGGCGGCCGAACAACTGCAGCACTTCGATGTGCCGTTCGAAGCGCGGGTGGTTTCAGCACACCGCACACCGGATCTCCTGTTTGACTACGCGAGTAGCGCCCGCGAACGCGGCCTGACCTGCATTATCGCCGGCGCCGGCGGTGCTGCGCACCTGCCTGGCATGCTGGCGGCCAAGACTGCATTGCCGGTGCTCGGCGTGCCGGTCCCGTCACGTTACCTGAAGGGTCTGGACTCGCTGCTTTCGATGGTGCAGATGCCGAAAGGAGTACCTGTGGCCACTTTCGCTATCGGCGCTGCCGGCGCCGCCAATGCAGCGCTGTATGCAGTCAGCCTGCTGGCACTGAACGATCCTGCATTGGCCGCCCGGCTGGACAGCTTCCGCGCCGCGCAGACTGAGATGGCGTTGAACATGGAACTGCCGCCAGTATCGTGATACTTCCAGACGCGACTCTCGGTGTGCTCGGCGGCGGCCAGCTGGGCCGCATGTTTGTGCAGGCCGCGCGGAGCATAGGCTATCGGGTCTGGGTTCTGGACGCCGATCCGCACAGCCCCGCCGGCAGCATCGCCGACCGGCACCTGGTTGCGCCCTACACCGAGGCGGCGGCGCTGCGCGAAATGTCCAGCCATTGCGCAGCCATTACCACCGAGTTCGAAAACGTCCCCGCCGAGACACTGGCGTTTCTCGAAGCGCGCGTACCCGTACGGCCAGGCTCCAGTGCCGTCGCAATTGCACGCGATCGGATTCAGGAAAAAACATTCATCCGCGGCCTCGGACTTGCTACGGCGCCATTCGTCGCGGTGTGCACCAGCGAAGACCTGGCACAGGCCTGTACCCGGATCAAACTGCCGGCGCTACTGAAAACCGCGCAGCTTGGATACGATGGCAAAGGCCAGTTCCTGATCGAAAGCGCCGCCGACGCGTTGCGCGGATTTCACCAGCTCCGGGAAGCCGCGTGCATACTGGAGGAGCGTGTCGAGCTGCAACAGGAACTCTCCGTTATCCTGGCACGCAGCGTCGATGGAAGCATGGCCGTTTACCCGGTCGGCGAAAATGTACATGTCGACGGGGTGCTGGATACCACGAGTGTGCCGGCGCGGATTCCTCCCGCCATCGCGCAACAGGCGGTGCAGATGGCGCAGAGCCTGGCCGTCGCACTTGATTACTGCGGCGTGCTGGCAGTGGAGTTTTTTCTCACTCGCAGCGGCGAGTTGCTCATCAATGAAATGGCGCCGCGTCCACACAACAGTGGCCATTACACGCTGGACGCCTGCGTGACATCGCAATTCGAACAGCAGGTGCGCACCCTGTGCGGCTTGCCTCCGGGCGCCACGACATTGCTGTCACCGGCAGTCATGGTCAATCTGCTTGGCGATCTGTGGCGGGGCAATGCGCCGCCATGGCAACGGCTGTTTCAGCATCCGGGCGCGAAGCTGCACCTGTACGGCAAGCGTCAGGCGCGCCAGGGACGAAAAATGGGGCATTACACTTGCCTGGCTGCACAACTTGACGATGCGGCAGCCATGGCCGAAGAAATTCGCGGCGCCCTGCTCGGCGACGCCTGATCCACGGCCACACATGTTGCAACTCACGCTGATCCGCCACGCCAAATCCAGCTGGCAGACTTCCGGGCTGCGGGACTTTGACCGCCCGCTGAACGCCCGCGGCTTGCATGATGCACCACACATGGGCCAGCGCATGCATGAACACGGGCTGGCTTTCGATCGAATCGTGGCCAGTCCGGCGCTCCGCGCCATCAGCACCGCGCGTCTGATCGCACAACAGCTGGATTACCCGGAAGATTCCATCGATACACTGCCTCCGCTGTATGAAGCCAGCGTGGATGCGCTGCTGCGATGCGTGCAGTCGTTCGATCCGCAACTGAGTCGCATCGCACTGGTAGCCCACAATCCGGGCATTACCGGGCTGTGCAACTTTCTCACTGACGCGGGAATTGGCGACCTGCCGACCGGCGCTGTCGCCGTGATCGAATTTACAGTTGATGACTGGCAGGCGGTGAACCGCGACAGCGGCACCCTGAAAATGTTGCTGACCCCAAAACAACAGGGCGAGCGTCGCTAGTAGTCGAGGCGGGGTCGGTTGTGAAATTCCAGCAGGTTGCCGAAACGGCTGCGCCTGAAGCCGGTCAACGAGGCATTATCGATACGCGTTCGATACCAGCATGCAGGCGCCGATTGCAGGACATAGCCAAGCGCCGCCCTGATGACACCGGCATGCGCAACTATCAGGATGTGCTCGCCCGGATGTGCCTCCAGCACTGCTTCGAACGCCTCGGCAACACGCTGTCCGAACAGCTCCAGTGGTTCCGCGCCGGGAGGACGGTTGCGACAGGGGTCCTGATAAAATGCATCGAAGCCCGAGGCGTCGCGGGCAATTATTTCATCCGGGCTCAGGCCTTCCCAGCTTCCCAGCCCGACTTCCCGGAACCGCGCCTCGCTGGCCATCGGCAGCTCGTGCTTTTCCGCCAACGCTTCGGCAAAGGCGCTGCAACGCTGCAGCGGTGATGAGATAACGCGCCCCCAGGGAGGCCGCTCACCGACTGCCGCCCACATCTGGCTCCAGCCGTTCTCGCTCAACGGATCGTCGACGCTGTCGCCGCGATAACGCCGGCCGCCGACCGGCTCGCCATGGCGGATAAAGTCGATCAACGTATCCGACATGAGTCGCAATTACTCTTCGTCGACGCCCAGCTCTTCGCGTAATACAGCCTGTTCACGGCGGCGGGTTACCAGCTGCTCGCAGGCATCGGCTTTGCGCGAAACATGTCACGGACTGCCACTAGACGAATTCGACAGCACCTGCCACCGTCAGCCTCTAGAGTCGTCTACTTTGCCGAATGACCAGACATTTTGATTTCGACCTTCTCGTCGTCCTTCAATCCGGCGTAATAAGCCCGCAGGATATCCAGAACCTCTGGACGGGAGAACTTGGTCGAAACTTCTTCACCATCAGATAATGCCTTGCGCAGCTTGGTGCCCGACAAAAGAATGCGATCAGCTGCTTCGTGCGGACAGGTTTTCATGGAAGCCATGCCATCGCACTTGTCGCACCAGAACGTCCAGTCGATCTTGAGCGGCTGGGTTTCCAGCGCGTCAGCCGGAATTTCGTCAAAAATCTTGTGCGCGTCGAAGGGGCCGTAGTAGTCGCCGACACCGGCATGGTCGCGGCCTACGATCAGGTGGGAACATCCATAGTTCTGACGGAACAGCGCGTGCAGCAGTGCCTCGCGCGGGCCGGCATAACGCATATCCAGAGGATAACCGGCCTGAATAACCGTGTTCGGTGCAAAATACTTGTCGATCAGGGTGGAGATAGCCTTGCTGCGCACTTCGGCGGGGATATCGCCCGGCTTCAGCTTGCCCAGCAGCGAGTGGATCAAAACGCCATCCAGTGTCTCGACCGCAATCTTGGCCAGGTATTCGTGGGAACGGTGCATCGGGTTGCGAGTCTGGAAAGCGGCGACGGTGCTCCAGCCGCGCTTCTCGAAATCTGCACGAGTCTGCTGGGGAGTCATGAACTGCTCGCCGTATTCCGCCGGGAATTCGCACAGCGACAGAACCTTGATGGCACCGGCCAGATTCACATCGCCCTGGTCCATGACCATTTTAACGCCCGGGTGCTCGATATCGGTGGTCTTGTAGACCATCATGCACTCGTGTGCCTTGTCGATCTTGTATTTCTCGCTGACCCGCATGGTGGCGAGGATCAGGTTGCGCTCGGGATCGAACAGGGCGATGTCACTCCCTATCTCGATGGACTCTGCGCTCGCAGTATCAGTGGAGAGGGTGACAGGGATCGGCCAGAACAGGCCACTCACCATCTTCATGCCGTCGCAAACGCCGCGCCAGTCGGCTTCGGTCATGAAACCGTCGAGCGGAGTAAAGCCGCCAATGCCCATCATTATGATGTCACCCGCTTCACGAGAGGTGACATTGATTTTCGGGAGGCTCTCGGCACGATCCTGCTCGGCGATAAGCGCTTCACCTTCAAGCAGCAAAGGTTTCAGCTTTCCGCCACCATGGGGCTTAACTAAATTGGACATGATTCTCCTTCCGGCACAAGAGTTTGCTCTATCATACAAGAGCTCGAAAAATCAGCGTCTGCTATGTTGAGCAGGGGATGTTACCTTAATGAAGTAAGGCGGGAATTCCAGCAGTTTTAATTTACTGCGGCATAAAAGCACCTTATTCTTGGTTATTATAGACTCTCACCCCGACCATTCCGCATAATGTACTGAATTATCAGAAAGAAACTGGAATCTGGATTATTAGAATATAATAATATTTAATGCCGGTTTCAGTAACGCTGATTGGCGAATTACCGCAATACTTTAGTAAATTAGTCGGACTTTTCACGCGCCCGACCTTCGATCAGGATCACGCTATGTCAAACCCCGTTCACGACCCGCTGTCGAAACAGCTCGACACCGGCAGCCGCATCGAGGAAAAGAACACCACTTGCTACATGTGCGCCTGTCGCTGTGGCATCCGGGTGACCCTGCGCAACGGCGAAGTCCGCTACATCCAGGGCAATCCCGACCACCCGGTCAACAAGGGCGTGATCTGCGCCAAGGGCTCGTCCGGGATCATGAAACAATATTCGCCCGCCCGCCTCACCAAACCGCTGCTACGCAAGCCGGGCGCCGCGCGCGGCGATAATGCCTTCGAAGAAATCTCCTGGGAAAAAGCTTTCGGCCTGCTGGCCGACCGGCTGGGCGAAATCCGCTCCACCGATCCGAAAAAATTCGCCCTGTTCACCGGCCGCGACCAGATGCAGGCCCTGACCGGC
>JAGXGS010000087.1 GCA_024636585.1 Thiogranum sp.
ATAGACGCGCAGTTCACCCGGATCATGGGCCGGTCGTGGCGATCGCTGCTGTCGTGGATGGCGCGGGCAATCAGCTCTTTGCCGGTGCCGGACTCGCCGGTGACCAGCACCGCGGCGTCAGTGGGCGCGACCAGTTCGATCTGCCGGATTACCTTGTGGATGGCCGGACTGCGGCCGACGATCTCCTTGTAGTTATGTTCGGCCAGGTACTCCTCCTGCAGGTAAGCGTTTTCCAGTTCCAGTTTGCGCTTGAGCTGCTGCACTTCGTCCAGGGCGGCACGCAATCGTTCCTCGGCCTGCTTGCGTTCGCTGATGTCACGAAAGATCACCACCGCGCCGACGATGCGACCTTCTTCCAGGATCGGAGTGCTGGTGTATTCCACCGGGATGGCCTTGCCGTCCTTGCGCCAGAACACTTCGTCCTCGACATGCCGCACCTTGCCGTCGCGGAAGGCGGCGAAGATGTGGCATTCGTGCGCCGGATAGCAACCGTGGTCGGCATGGCTGTGATGAATCAGGGCGTGGATGTTATTGCCGATCATGTCCGCAGCCTGCCAGCCCAGCATCCGTTCGGCGGCAAGATTCGCGAAGGTGGTCCGGCCCTCGGTGTCCACCCCGTAGATGCCTTCGCCTGCGGCATTGAGGATCAGCTGGTTCTGGCGTTCGAACTCGCTGAACACCAGCTCGATGCTCTTCCAGCGTTCCAGTCCTTCCCGATGCAGTGAATTAGCCTCAGTCAACCGCCGCAGTTTCTCCAGCCGGTCGTGATCCCGCAGGGTACAGATCATCAGGGTAGTGTCCGCTTCCGGCTGCAGGCCGGCGGAGATCTCCAGCCGCATCAGCTCGCCGGCACGGTTATGTGCGTGCAGTTCATTGGTCCAGCCCTGACCCCGGTGCATGACAGACTGGGTGAAGGCGATCATCTCGGCCAGGTCCGGCATGAACAGTCGGCTCGGGCGCACGGCGGTCAGCTCGTCCTGCCTGTAACCGAGCAGTCTGTGCGCTTCCGGATTGGCGCGCAGCAGACGGTCCTCACAGGGAGCGATCACCACGACAGCTTCACTCAGGTGATTGAACAGGGCGTCTGTTTCTGACGGCATGGCGCGACTCCGGTTTCAGGTTTTCACATTTCCTTTTCAAGAACAGTGCCAGCGCTACGAAGCTTCGTAACGTCGACTGCGAAGTTTCGTTGGACCACGAAATCTCGTTGTTCGCGGTGCCTGAAGGTCAAGCGCAAGCAGTAATCATTTCAGGCGGTTATCCGAGTCGTCCTGACCTGGCACGGCACATGCTCTGTCTCTTTGCCAGAAGCATTCATTCCTGCGAATTCACTGGTGAATCAAGGCTGGGGGAATGAATGCACGCACCAACCGGGTGCGCCGGTTTGAGTAACAGCACCGTCAAGTGACATACAGGAGATACGACCCATGACCTACAAGAGCCTGAACGATCCCTACAACCCGGACATCAGCCTCAGGCACGACAGGAACTGCGCCTGTCCGCTGTGCCAGAACGCCGGCCAGGATCAGGAGCGACTGGAACAGGCTGTGTTCGAGGCGGATGCCGCGCCGACGGCAGGACGCGCCGATGCCGGCAGAATGCTGGCCTCCGAGGAAGAGATGCTGGATCGCACTATCGAAAGCGCAGTGGTGCGGTCGGTGTTCGGCCACAGCGAATTGAGCCGGCGCAGTTTTCTCGGCCTGCTCGGTTCGGGCACGGCCGCCGCGCTGCTCGGTTCGATATTTCCCATGGACGCGGCCAAGGCTGCGCTCAAGGAAACCATGGGCGTGGGCAAGCTGGAAAAGACCACGCTCGACGTCGGCTTCGTGCCCATCACCTGCGCCACGCCCATCATCATGGCGCATCCCATGGGCTTCTATGAGCGCTACGGTCTGGACGTGAACGTGATCAAGACGGCCGGCTGGGCAGTGGCGCGGGACAAGTCACTGTCTATGGAGTATGACGCCGCGCACATGCTTACACCGATGCCGCTGGCCATCAGCATGGGCGCGGGCTCGACCGCCAAACCCTTCATCATGCCGGCGGTGGAAAACATCAACGGCCAGGCGATCGTGCTGCACGTGGACCACAAGGACAAGCGCGATCCGAAACAATGGAAGGGCTTCAAGTTCGGCGTGCCCTTCGAATACTCGATGCACAACTTCCTGCTGCGCTACTACGTGGCCGAACATGGCCTGGATCCCGACCAGGACATCCAGATCCGCGTGGTGCCGCCACCGGAGATGGTCGCCAACCTGCGTGCCGGCAACCTCGATGGCTATCTCTCGCCCGATCCCTTCAATCAGCGCGCGGTATGGGAGAAAGTCGGGTTCATTCACACCCTCACCAAGGACATCTGGGAAGGTCATCCCTGCTGCGCCTTTGCCTGTTCGCAGGAATTCGCCGACGCCCATCCCAACACCTACGGCGCGCTGCTGCGTGCGATCATTGACGCTACCCACTACTCGGCGAATATGGACAACCGCAAGGAAATTTCCGCCGCCATTGCGCCCAAAAACTATCTCAACCAGCCAGTGGAGGTAATCGAGCAGGTGCTGACAGGCCGTTACGCCGATGGTCTGGGCGGCGTTCAGAACGTGCCCGACCGCATCGACTTCGATCCCTTCCCCTGGCATTCGATGGGCGTGTGGATACTGACCCAGATGAAGCGCTGGGGCTATATCAGCGGCGATGTGAACTATAAGCAGATCGCCGAACAAGTCTACACGGCTGGTGAAACGGCGAAGGTAATGAAGGAGCTGGGTTACGAGCCGCCGGCGAAAACCTACCAGAACTACACCATCATGGGTAAGGAGTTCGACTACACCAAACCCGAAGAATACATCAACAGTTTTGCTATCCGGAGGAGTTAATGATCCATTCGCTGCGATTCAGGTCGGCGATCGTTTCACTGGTGTTGCTGGCGGTGTTCCTCGGATTCTGGGAAGGACTCAACGCACCCCCGGCGGAAACCCAGGCGCTGACGGAGTACGAAAAACTGATGGGCGGCGCCTCGGAGGAGGCGCGTGTCCCCCAGCCCTCGGCGGTGTTCAAGCTGGCAGTGGAGGAACTGGGTAATCCCTTCTATGACGCCGGACCCAATGACAAAGGCATCGGCATCCAGCTCGGCTATTCGCTGTACCGGGTGCTGACCGGCTTTACCCTGGCCGCGCTGGTGGCCCTGCCGATCGGCTTTCTGGTGGGAATGTCTCCGCTGATGCAGCGCGCACTCAATCCCTTTATCCAGGTGCTCAAACCGATCTCGCCGCTGGCCTGGATGCCGCTGGCGCTGTTCATCATCAAGGACTCCGAGGCCTCGGCGATCTTCGTCATCTTTATCTGTTCCATCTGGCCAATGCTGATCAATACCGCGTTTGGCGTGGCCAATGTCCGCCAGGACTGGGTCAATGTGGCCCGCACTCACGAGCTGGGACACCTGAAGACCGCGTTTCTGGTGATCCTGCCCGCGGCCGCGCCGACCATCCTCACCGGTATGCGCATATCCATCGGCATCGCCTGGCTGGTGATCGTGGCCGCCGAGATGCTGGTGGGCGGCACCGGCATCGGCTACTACGTGTGGAACGAGTGGAACAACCTCGATCTCACCAGCGTGATCTTTTCGATACTGATGATCGGCATCGTCGGCATGCTGCTCGATGCTGCGCTGGCCAGCGTCAACCGTCTCGTCGAATACCAGGAATAGGAGCTCAGTCATGACCAGTCATTTCGTCGAAGTCGAGGGGCTCGCCAAACGTTATCCCTCACCCGAAAAGGGTGAAGATCTCACCGTTTTCGAAAAGGCCAGTTTTGGCATCGACAAGGGTGAGTTCGTCTGCATCATCGGTCATTCCGGCTGCGGCAAGTCCACCATCCTCAATATCCTTGCCGGCCTGGACGACGCCAGCGAGGGGGTGGTGGTGATGAACGGCAAGGAGGTCGCCGGCCCCAGCCTGGAGCGTGGCGTGGTATTCCAGAACTACAGTCTGCTGCCCTGGCTCAGTACCCTGCGCAACATCACCTTTGCGGTGCAGGCGCGCTGGCCGCGCTGGAGCAAGGACAAGGTGATCGAGCACAGCATGCGCTTTCTCGAGCTGGTCGGTCTCAAGGGCGTGGAGCAGCGCAAGCCGTCGCAGCTTTCCGGCGGCATGCGCCAGCGGGTGAGCATCGCGCGCGCCTTTGCGACTCAGCCGCAGCTGCTGCTGATGGACGAGCCTTTCGGCGCTCTGGATGCGCTCACCCGCGGCATGATTCAGGAAGAACTGATCCGCATCTGGGAAGAGACCCAGCAAACCGTGTTCATGATCACTCATGACGTGGACGAGGCAATCCTGCTGGCCGATCGCATCCTGCTGATGACCAATGGCCCGCAGGCGCGGGTCGCCGAATCGGTGCAGGTTGCCATCCTGCGGCCGCGTAGCCGCACCGACATCATTCATCACCCGGGCTATTACAAGATCCGCAATCACCTGGTGGATTTCCTGGTGAACCGTTCCAAAGAGCTGTCCGGCTCGGCCGCCGGCAGCGACCTGCAGGTCGGCAAGTATCCCCGCATGGTGGACCCGGCCGACGAGCCGACGGCGGCCACCGATCAAAAGGCTTACCGTCAGGCCGCCGTCTAGCCGCGGCCTGTCACCCAATGAAGCAAGCTAACAGGAGCAATCAATGAACAAGCTGGAAATGACCGAGGCCATCATCACGGCCAGAAGCAAGTCGGGGATGGGCTGGGAAGAGCTGGCCGGAAAGGTCGGCCTGTCACCGGTATTTCTGACCTCTGCCTGCCTGGGCATGAACAGCCTCAAGGCCGAGCCCGCCGACCGGCTGGTCGAGGTGCTGGGTTTACCGGGGGAAGTTTCCATTGCCCTGCAGCAATATCCGCACAAGCGCTGGGACCAGACTGTCCCCACCGATCCGGTGATCTACCGCTGGTACGAAATCATCGGTGTCTATGGCGAGACTATCAAGGAACTGATCCATGAAAAATTCGGCGACGGCATCATGAGCGCGATCGATTTTTCCATGGACATCGACAAAGAGGAAAACCCGGCCGGCGACCGGGTGAAGGTGGTTCTGAGCGGGAAGTTCCTGCCCTACCGGAGCTGGTGATGCCTCGACCCGAAGGGGTTCTTCGGGCGCAGCGCGGCAATCTCCTGATGAGACAAAATTTCTATTAAAACTGTAAACGGAGTAAAACAAGATGCAGAAAACATTTTCCGGTAATCGCGGGTCCCGCTTCATCGTCGCCTCACTCATCACTGCCGCCTGCGGTACGGCTCCGGCGGCGGCAGATACCTTCACCGAAGCCCTGATCGGCGGCAAGGTGAAGGCCGATGTGCGCCTGCGCTATGAGCAGGTGGATCAGGACAATGCCGTGGATACGGCTGACGGCCTCACCCTGCGCACCCGCCTGGGCTACAACACCGGCAGCTTCCAGGGCTTCGACGCTTTCGTTGAAATGGAGAACAGCTCGGCCCTGGTCGAGGACTTCAACAGCGGACCGGGCGGCAACGGCAAGACCGGTTATTCCGTAATCGGCGATCCCGACGGGACCGAAGTCAACCAGGCCTATCTCGGTCACAGCGGATTGATCCCGGACACGTCCATGAAATTCGGCCGCCAGCGCATCATCCTGGACAATGCGCGTTTCGTCGGAAATGTCGGCTGGCGCCAGCGGGAGCAGACCTACGACGCCGTGCGCCTGACCAGCATGGCCTTGCCCGGCACCAGCTTCGATTACTCCTACATGGACAACGTGCAGAACATCTTCGGCGCCGACGTAGCCATGAGCAACCACATCGTCAATCTCGGCTACAGCGGTTTCGAAACGCTCAAGCTGGGCGCCTACGGCTACTTCCTGGCCTTCAACGGCAACGCGGCGGCACGGGCCGCCTCCAACCAGACCCTCGGCGCCTACCTCGACGGCAGTCTCGATTTCGACGGCTTCAAGCTGCTCTACCGTGCTGAATATGCCGAGCAGTCCGATTACGAAGATGGCAGCAGCAGCATCGATGCGGATTACCAGCACTTCGTTCTGGGCGCGGCAGCGGGTGGCATCACGGGCAAGATCGGCTACGAAGTTCTGGGCGGCGACGACTTCAGCGGCTTCGAAACGCCGCTGGCGACCAAGCATGCGTTCAACGGTTGGGCCGATGTCTTTTTGAACACGCCCGCCGCCGGACTGCAGGATACTTATGTCCAGGTCGGCGGCCAGTTGATGGGCGCAAAACTGCTCGCGGTGTATCACGACTACCAGGCCGACCAGGGCAGCAGCGACTACGGCACCGAACTCAACCTGCTGGCGGCGAAGTCCTTCGGCAAGTACTACAGTGCCGGGATCAAATATGCCGATTACAGCGCTGACGACTTCAGCGTCGACACCGAGAAGTTCTGGGTGTGGGGGCAGTTGAGTTTCTAGCTGACCGGACTGTGACCGACGATGAAGGACAGGCCGGCGTGAAATTGATACATTATTGATCCGCTTCACCGCTGCGCCTTTCAGAGTCGGAGTTATTGATAATGGTATTGACGAAACGCGTGCAGGCGCCCGCCACCGCCACCGGTGCCGATCTGCGCTGGATGGAATACGCGCTGCAACTGACCGAGCGGGCGCAACAGCAGGGCGAGGTGCCGGTGGCGGCGCTGGTGGTCAGGGGGAATGAGATCATTGGCGAGGGCTGGAACCGTCCGGTCACCAGCCATGACCCCACCGCGCATGCCGAAATCGTCGCGCTGCGGGCCGCCGCTGCCGGGATCGCCAACTACCGGCTCACCGGCGCCACGCTCTATGTCACGCTGGAACCCTGCCTGATGTGCGCCGGGGCGATCATTCACGCGCGTATCGAGCGCCTGGTGTTCGGCGCATTCGATCCCAAACGCGGCGCCGTCAACAGCACCACCCATGCTTTCGAGACCCAGGGCCTGAATCATCGCGTGACGGTGGTGGGCGGGGTGCTGGAGGAGCGCTGCGCCGCCCGCCTGCAGGACTTCTTTCGCAGCCGACGCACCTGATTCATAGATTTACCCCGGCAGGTCCTTTATGCTTTCTGCTGCGCCATTGTTGCCGGGCTCTGGATACCTATTGTTGAAACTCAAGACGCTAGTGCTTACCACTTCGTTTCCATTGCGGCGAGACTCGGTAAGCGGAATTTTCGTCAAGCGCCTGGTCGATGCTCTGGCAATCCCGATGGATGTGCAGGTCGTTACGCCCGCTGATCGCAGCGAGCGGCCGTGCGACACCGATGAGGGGTATGCTGTCCGGTGTTTTCGCTACGCACCACGGCACTGGCAGGTGCTTGCCCAAGGTGCCGGCGGCATCCCGGTGGCGCTGCGCGAACAGCCGCTCAGCCTGGCGCTGGTGCCTTTTTTCATGCTGACCATGTTGTTCTCTACGCTGCGCGCGGCGCGCCATTGCGATGTGATCCAGGGCAACTGGTCGATTGGTGGGGCGATAGCCGGTCTGGCGGGCCGGCTGCTCGGCCGGCCGGTGGTGACGACATTGCGTGGTGAGGATGTCAGTGCCGCCGATGCGCACCGCAGCTATGCCGCACTGCTGCGACTCAGTTTCCTGTTTTCCGATCGGATCGTTACCGTGAGCCGCGCCATGGCGGACGAGTTGACGCAGCGCTATCCGGCGTACCGGCACAAGCTCCTGACCATCCATAACGGTGTCGACGACAGCCTGTTTCAGTGCCGGCGTCCAGCGTTCGACAGCGCCAGGTGCCGGGTGCTGTTTGTTGGAAGCCTGATTCCCCGCAAGGGCGCCGACGTTCTGATTGAAGCCCTGAACCGGATTGGTCAGGCGCATGAACTCCAGGTGGCGGGCGCCGGCGGCGAGCGGCCGCGGCTGGAAATGATGATCGGTGATCTGGGCATGTCGGCACGCGTGAAGTTTCTCGGCGCGATTCCGCCTGCTGAGGTCGCGGCACTGTTTGAACAGGCCGATGTGCTGGTATTGCCGAGTTACAGCGAGGGGCGCCCTAATATTCTGATGGAGGCGATGGCCGCCGGTGTTCCGGTGATCGGCAGCGATATCGGGGGTATCAGCGAAGTGGTCAGCGACGGCCAGAACGGCCTGTTGTTCGCGGCCGGTAACGCTGAAGCCCTCGCCGCGCGACTGCAGGAGCTGATTTCAAACTCTGAGCTGCAAGCCCGATTAACTGCCGGCGGGCGCGCCTATATTCGCGACAACGGATTATCCTGGTCCAGCGCCGCGCAACAGTACCACACCCTGTTCACTGAACTCACTGAAGGACGTGCCTGATGTGCGGCATCGCCTTCTGTTATTCCAGAAACGGGAGCGATGCGATCCGCGGCAAGGTAAGCGCAGCACTCGACAAACTGGCGCATCGCGGACCGGATGCTGCCGGTATCCATGTCGCGGGCAATGCGGTTTCCGGTCATCGCCGCCTGTCGATCATCGATCTTGAAAACAGCCGCCAGCCCATGGTGTCGCCCTGCGGCCGTTATACGTTGTCGTTCAATGGCGAGATTTATAATTTCCGAACGCTGCGCCCCACGCTCGAGCGACACTGGCAGTTCACGACCCAGGGTGACACGGAGGTGTTGCTGGCCGGGCTGGTGACAGAGGGGATGGCCTTCGTCGATCGCCTCGAAGGCATGTGGGCATTTTCCTTCTGGGATAGCGCTACTGAGATGCTCTATCTGTCGCGCGACCGGATCGGCAAGAAACCGCTGTACTACCAGATCAGCGACGGCGGACTGGCTGCGGCGTCGGAATTGCCGGCACTCCGATTGATGGCGCCGGTAGCCTGGAGCGAAGATGCAGACAGCACAGCAGATTATCTGCGCTACGGGTTTTATCTGCCGGGACACACTGCTTATTGCGAGGTGCTGGAAGTTCTGCCCGGACATTACCTGACCTGGAGTCCGGAGCAGGGTGCGGCGCAGACCCGATACTGGCGCATCGATCCTCAGGCGGCAGCGGAACGCGGTGGCGATACAGGCACATTGATTTCTGCGCTCACCAGCGCGGTTGAAAAACGGCTGGTCGCGGATGTGGAGGTTGGCGCTTTTCTGTCTGGCGGCGTCGATTCATCATTGATCGTGGCGCTGCTCCGGCAGCTTGGTGTGCATCCGAAAACGTTCACGATCGGCTTCGAGGATCAGGCTTATGACGAGCGGCGCTACGCCAGTCAGGTCGCTGCGCATCTGCAGACGGATCACTATGAACAGGTGTTGGGTGGTTGGGATGTGCAGCGCCTGTTTACCTTGCTGAAAGAGCATGTGGGCCAGCCGTTTTCTGATTCTTCATTGCTGCCGACGGCGCTGGTGTCGGCGCTCGCGGCACAGCACGTCAAGGTCGTGTTGTCCGGGGATGGTGCAGATGAACTGTTCAGCGGCTACCAGCGCTATCAGGCCAGCACGCTGCTGCGCTGGTACTCGCGCTTGCCCGGCGCCTTGCGCAACAATATACCGAAGCTGGTGCGCAGCCTGCCGGAGCCTGTGGCGCATCACAGCCGCAGCCTGCTGAAAAAAGCGCACCTGTTCGTCGATCTTGCGGAGGCGCACGGCGACGCGACACCCTACATTGCACCGGCGCTGTATGCTCCGGCGCAGTTTACGGACTTCGCTCCCGATCTGGTCCGGCACGGACATCAGCCGCCTGGCATTCCCGCACAAACGGCGCCTGATGATATCGGGCGCATGATGCTGGCAGATGCGCTGGTGTATCTGCCGCAGGACATTCTTGCCAAGGTCGATCGTGCCTCCATGGCCTGTTCGCTCGAAGCGCGGACGCCGTTTCTGGATACCCGGGTGATCGAACTGGCGTTTTCACAGCCAGGGAACCG
>JAGXGS010000006.1 GCA_024636585.1 Thiogranum sp.
CTTCGGGCTGATCGTCGACGGCGCTGTAATCATCGTCGAGAACTGCCTGTACCATCTCGGCGTCTATCAGCGCATGCACGGTTCCGCGCCGGAGCTGAAAGAACGCCTGCGCATCGTGCATGAAGCGACAGTGGAAGTGATCCGGCCGAGTGTATTCGGCGTGCTGATCATCCTGATCGTGTATATCCCGATTTTTGCGCTTACCGGCGTGGAGGGAAAAATGTTCCATCCCATGGCCTTCACCGTAGTCACTGCCCTGCTGGCGGCGCTGGTACTGTCGGTGACCGCCGTGCCTGCGGCCGTCGCCCTGTTCGTCAAAGGCAGGGTGAAAGAGCGGGATAACATGATCGTCGGCGGCCTGCGCCGTATCTATGAGCCGGTGTTGCGCACGGTGCTGGTATACCGCTGGCCGGTAGTCCTGCTTGCTGCCTTGCTGGTGCTGATGTCGGGAGTCTATGCCACCCGCATGGGTACCGAGTTCGTGCCGAATCTCGACGAAGGCGACATGGCCGTGCATGCGTTGCGCATACCGGGCACCAGTCTGACCCAGGCCGTGGACATGCAGATGGCGCTGGAGACACGGCTGCAGGAAATTCCCGAAGTGTCACACCTGTTCGCCAAACTCGGCACCGCCGAAGTGGCTACCGACCCGATGCCGCCGAACGTGGCGGATACCTTCGTTATCATGAAGCCGCGCGCCGAATGGCCGCAGCCGAACAAACCGAAGACGCAACTGGTAGAAGAGATAGAAGCTGCCGCAAAAATGGTTCCCGGCAATAATTACGAGTTCACACAGCCGATCCAGATGCGCTTCAATGAACTCATCGCCGGCGTGCGTGCGGACCTGGCAGTGAAAGTCTACGGCGATGATTTCGATACCATGATCGCACTGGCCCGGCAGGTCGAAGCAGCGGTAGCGCAAGTGCCGGGTGCGGCGGACGTCACCACCGAACAGGCGACCGGACTGCCTATGCTTACCGTCACGCCCAGGCGCGACCGCCTGGCCTGGTACGGACTGGATGTTGCGACGGTGCAGGAAAGCCTGCGCATTGCTATGGGCGGCGCAACTGTTGGCCAGGTATTCGAAGGCGATCGGCGTTTCGATCTGGTGGTGCGGCTGCCCGAGCACCTGCGTACGGATCTGCAGGCCCTCGAGCGCCTGCCGATTCCGCTGCCGCTGAATGGCGGCCGTGAAGTGCTGGGCGATGCAGATGCCCTGGGCGTTGCCAGCCATATGCCGAAGCACATCCCGCTGATAGAGGTCGCGGCTATTGCCTTCACCGAAGGACCCAACCAGATCAGCCGTGAAAACGGCAAGCGCAGGCTGGTGGTCACCGCCAACGTGCGCGACCGCGATCTGGGCAGTTTTGTCGCCGATGTGCAGGCCCGGGTCCGCGAAGAAGTCGATGTGCCGGCCGGTTACTGGATCGATTACGGTGGCACTTTCGAACAGCTGATTTCCGCAGCCAATCGCCTGTCGATCGTGGTGCCGCTGACACTGCTGATCATATTCGGATTGCTGTTCATGGCATTCAACTCGGCTAAAGACGCCGCGCTGGTGTTCACAGGAGTGCCGCTCGCACTTACCGGCGGTGTGGCGGCACTGGCGCTGCGCGATCTGCCGCTGTCGATCTCCGCAGGCGTCGGCTTCATTGCACTTTCCGGTGTGGCGGTGCTCAACGGCGTGGTGATGCTGTCCTTCATCCGTGACCTGCGCGGCCAGGGATTTGCACTCGACAGGGCGATCATCCAGGGCGCGCTGCGGCGACTGCGACCGGTGCTCATGACGGCACTGGTGGCGAGCCTGGGATTCGTGCCTATGGCCCTGAACGTCGGCACCGGCGCCGAAGTGCAGCGGCCGCTGGCCACCGTGGTGATCGGCGGCATTATTTCATCGACGCTGCTTACGTTGCTGGTGCTACCGGCGTTGTATCGGTTGGCATATAGGAAGAGCGCCCTTTGATCCGCATGAAATATCGCCGTATTAACTCAGTGAATTTGCTTTTCCGCTGCCGGCAGTGGAGACTCTGGGCAGCTTTGTACAAGAAAATCACATCAGCTTTTTCTGCCACGCAGCACCCACGTTTACTCAGGATCATCCCGCAATGACAATCAGCTCAACCACGTATACAAAACGAGGGTACATTCATGCCAGCGCAACACGGTAACGGCGGCCCCTGGGGCAACTCGCCCAATCAGAATGCGCCCGATCTCGAGGAGTTGATCCGGCAGGGCCAGGACCGGCTCAGGCAAGTCTTCGGCGGTGGCGGTGGCGGTGGCGGCGGTAATCGCGGCGGTGCCGGTAGCGGCGGCAGTCTGCGCACTGGCATCCTTATCGGCATTCTTGTTCTCATCGGTCTGGGCGTGTGGACGGCCTGGTACACGGTGCCGAGTGATTCGGTCGCGGTGGTGCAGCGCTTTGGTCAGTATCTCAAGAATGTTCCGCCGGGACTGCATTTTAAAATACCGCTTGGCGTTGATACCGCGACTATCGTGCCGGTCAAACGGCAGTTGAAACAGGAGTTCGGCTTCAGCACCCCGGGTGCGACCGATCCGTATCAGACGCCTACCGACGGCAAGCGTGAAACCGAAATGGTGACCGGTGATCTCAACGCCGCGCTGGTGGAGTGGGTGGTGCAGTACCGTATTTCGGATCCGATGAAATTTCTGTTCGAAGTTCGCGAGCCCAGCGAAACGCTCCGCTACGTTTCGGAATCAGTGATGCGTGAAGTGGTCGGTGATCGCACTGTCGACGAGGTGATTACTATCGGTCGCCAGGAAATCGAGACCGAGGCACTGGTGAACATGCAGGAGTTGTCGAGCAAGTACGATATGGGCATCAGTATCGATCAGGTGCAGCTGAAGAATATCAATCCGCCCAGGCCGGTGCAGGCTTCGTTCAACGAGGTCAATCAGGCGCAGCAGGAAAAAGAGAAACTGATCAATGAAGCCCGACGCGATTACAACAAGGTGATTCCGCTTGCCGAGGGCGAGAAGGACCAGCGAATCCGCGAGGCCGATGGTTACCGGCTCAAGAGGATTAACGAGGCGGAAGGTGATGTCGCCCGATTCAATGCGCTGCTGGCGGAATACGTCAAGGCTCCGGAAGTCACCAGTCGTCGCATCTACATCGAAACGATGCAGGAAATCATGCCGGGTATCCGTTCCAAGATTATTGTCGATGAACAGACGCGCAGCATATTGCCGTTGTTGAACCTCGATGCCCAGCAGGAGAAACGACCATGAAAATAAGCCATCTGGCTCTGGTGGCGGTGCTGGGCGTCGCAATCTATGTCATTTCCAGCGCGTTATATACAGTGAATGAAGTCGAACAGGTTATTATTACCCAGTTCGGAAAACCGGTCGGCGAACCGGTGACGACTGCCGGGCTGAAGTTCAAGACGCCATTCATCCAGGACGTCAATCCAATCGACAAACGGGTGCTCGAGTGGGACGGCAATCCATCGGATATGCCGACCAAGGACAAGCTCTACATCTCGGTCGACCTGTTCGCGCGCTGGCGCATTGTCGATCCGCTGCAATACTTTCTGCGGCTGCGCGACGAGCGCAGCGCCCAGTCGCGTCTGGACGATATTCTCGGCAGTGAAACCCGTAATGCGGTCGCCAAGCACGAGTTGATCGAAATCATCCGCACCACCAAAGGCCGTGTGCCGCTGCGTGACGCCATGCTGACGGATGCGGAAAAGGAACTCGATATGGGCCTGCTGGTGCCGATCAAGAAAGGACGCAGACTGGTCGAAGAGGAAATCTTTGCGGAGGCTGCCGAGAAGGTTCGGGTGTTCGGTATCGAGTTGCTGGACATACGTTTCAAGCGCATCAACTACAACGAGAGCGTGCGGCCGAAGATCTACGACCGGATGATCAGTGAGCGGCGGCAGATTGCTGAACGCTTCCTGTCGGAAGGCCACGGCGAGGCTGCCCGAATCCGCGGTAACCGGATTCGTGACCTGAACAAAATCCAGTCGGAAGCCTATCGGGAAGTCGAGGAGATTCGTGGCCTGGCGGATGTGAAGGCCACCGAGATCTATGCCAGTGCTTTCAACCGGAATGCTCAGTCGGTCGCGTTCTATCAGTTCACGCGCACCATGCAGTCCTACAAATCGATCATCTCCGAAAACACGACGCTGGTGCTTTCTACCGACAGTGACATGTTCAAGTTCCTGAAGAGTATGACGCCGGCTGAGTTGTCTGATTAACAGTCACTCAGGCGCCGATCATGCGGACCAGGCTGGGTAGATTTTCGGCATAGGTGAGTGCGCGGCGCCAGGCAATGCCCTGGTGGGTGTGCAGCGAGCCGTTCATGCTCGAATATTACTACCCGCTTACATTCGCTGGCGTAATCGACCGCCAGTGGCACGGCGCCCCGGTTCCGGAGCGTTCAAAAGAACTCAATTGGCAGGTGTATTGCGATATTTCAATGTCGGGCACCTGTCTCGTGGCTATGGTGCGTTCAGATGCCTGTGAGGATGAGCCTGTGGCCCGTATTCTGTTTCCCGACAGCGCAGAGCGTGCAGCGAGGGCTGGCAATCACCTGACAGCTCAACGCTTGTTTTGAAAGCTGGATACGCACGCATCCGCAATATTGGCACTGTTCGAAGCGGCGCTGGCCGGGTGGGGGCCTATCCGGCGTGAGCTTCAGTTGATCTGGAAAGGAGGTCTTTATGTGCAGCAAAATACTTTTCGCGTTGCCCTGTGCACTGCTCTTCGCCGGTATGGCCGGCGCCGATTCTTACCAGGCTCCGGAGGAAGTTCTGCAGGAGGTGATAGACAAAGTCGATTCGGCCTATCTCACCCAGAGTGAACAGAATCTCATGATGATGCCTGACAACCCGGCCATCTGGGTGGCTGACGAGGGTGAAGCGTTGTTTAAAGAGAAGCGCGGTCCTAAAAATGCCTCGCTGGAGCAATGCGACTTCGGCAAGGGTCCCGGCGAACTGGAAGGGGCTTATGCAGAAATGCCACGCTACTTCAAGGATACCGGCAAGGTCATGGATATCGAGACCCGGCTGGTGCATTGCATGACCACGCTGCAGGGCTTCGCCAGTGACGATCCGGCGGTAAGCGAACGTCACGGTTCGGACTCCGACATGATGAAGCTGCAGACCTATATTGCCAGCAAGTCCAGCGGCTATGACTGGAATCCTCCCATGAAGCATCCGCTGGAGAAAGCCATGCGCGATGCAGGCGAGGTGATGTTTTATCGCCGCGCCGCCAACCTGGATTTCAGTTGCAACACCTGCCACGGCGAGACCGGCAAGCGCATCCGAGCCTCGGTATTGCCGAACATGAAAGTGCCCGGGGAATGGACCAAGGCAGTGTCCTGGCCGGCATACCGGGTGGGTCACCAGGAGGTGCGCAGCAGTCAGCACCGGTTACGCGGTTGCTACTGGCAGATGCGTCAGGGCCAGGTCATTGCCGGCTCCGACGCGTCGATTGCGGTCATTTCCTTCTGGACCGATGCGGCCCGCGGTCAGCCCGCCATCCTTCCCGACATGAAGCGCTAATCGCACAGACCAAAGGAGAAACGACTCATGTCTGACATCAAAATTTCCGTGGCAGCATTTGCTGCACTTTTGCTCTTCGTTACCGGTAGCGCCATTGCCGAATCCGCGACAGATAAGGTCGATTACACCACCATGAGTCCGGAGGAACTGGCGGATTACCTGATTTTTGAAGCCAAAGGCTTCAAGCTCGATGTGGAAACGCAGGAGGGCGGTACCGTACGCGATCGCCTCAAACAGGATGAACTGCAAAAAACCTGTTCGGCCCTGCAGGGCGACCCGGCTGATCCCGCGACGGCAGGCAAGGTAAGCAAGATGGCGCGCGAGAGCATGAAGTATCCGGATAAAATCGCGATGGGCGACTGGCAGCGCGGCGAGGAACTGGCGCGTTCAGGTTTTGGCTACCGGGTCGGCCACAATACGGATGAGCACAACGGCAAGGTGCCGGGAGGCAATTGCTACGCCTGCCACCAGCTGGATCC
>JAGXGS010000088.1 GCA_024636585.1 Thiogranum sp.
GCCCTAATTCTTCCGTCCCGCACTTAATGCACAAGAACCTTTCTTTTTTTATCAACTTCTTGCTAGGATCTATTAACGTTATGTCTTAAGAGTATACGGGGGCACTTGCGGGTTCTTATGTTGATATTTTTGTCCACGATGTTCGCCAATCGCACGGGCGTTACACGTCCGGTGGCGAAGCCATTCTGCCGCGTGTCGCCGCCCTGGCGGGCAGATATCCCTCCCTTTTCCATTCGGTTCAAGGTTGCGCCGTGAGCACCGACAAGCTGTCACCACTGCTATTTCACCGACAGGACCTGTGGAAGGCACTAATGAGACAAAGGGCTTTTTCTCGATGATCGAACGGCTCACCCTCGGGCTGGCGCTGCTTGTTTCCACTCACGCGGCTGCCATACCCGGTTCTCATGTTCCGCTGGCTGTTGATTTAACAGATACCCAGGACCTGGTCCGGACCACGGATCCGGAGTTGTCGGCGCCGCCTGCACGCAGGCCCGCTCTAACTGACCAGGACACTCGCACGGATTTTGCAATTCCCTGTTTGCTTGGGGGGGATCGAGGTGAAACCCAGTGCAGCGGTGCTGCTGAAATACAGCGCACACTCGCCGTTCAGTTAGGCCGTCGCCTCGGCGTCAGCAGTGGCATTCTCGGCGAGGCTGACGGAATACGGGTCGATTACAAGCTCACAGGCGGTTTGACGATTCGGGGCGTGGCCGGTTTTCAGGCGGCTTCTGGAGATCACACACTCAATACAGACCATCAGATGCTCGGTTTTACCGCCGAGACCGGCACTTTCGCCAATGCCTGGAATCTCAACGCCTATCTTCTCGATGAACAGGACAGCAGCCGGCTGGACCGTACAGTGATTGGGGCTACGCTCCGCTATTTGCGCCCGAAACGGTCGTTGCTGGTGTTTCTGGACTACGACGTAAATCAGGACGTGGTTAACTCTGTCACTGCGGCAGGAGCCTTTAAATTGCCGGGCGACATGACATTGGGCGCGACCTACGATGTGCGCAATGCGCGAGTACAGGCTCGCCAGAAGAAGCATTTGCAGCACAGTATGGCCGCCGCCGAGGGTTGGAGCTGGATTCTTCCCGATGATCGTATCGGACACTACGCCAGCCAGAACAGCGGCGAAATCATCACGCGCGGACTGAGTCTGTCGCGCACGTTTTCACGAGGTTTCAACCTTAGCGGTGATGTGACTATGCTGGATCTGTCTGACGCGGACTATCTATCGTCGTCAGCAGACTTGCCCAGCGAATATTTCTACCGCCTCAAAATGACCGGCAAGGACCTGTTGATCAGCGGCAATACCAACAGGCTCGATGTTCGTCACCGCATAACCGACGCCACGCGAATTTCGACGGCATCTATTGATACCCGCTATCCGATCAGCCGTCTCTGGAGCTTCAGTCCGCGGTTGCATACCGAACATCGCGAAAACACCCTCGACCGATCGGCAGAATGGGTGACATCGCCGGCACTGAAAATGGAATACCGATGGAAGGATGTATACGGCTTTCAGATAGAGGCCGGCGGGAAATGGTCCCATCAGGCCGACTCGGCCGCGGACAATGGACGCTCCAGCTATTATCTCGGCCTGGGTTACCAGGCGACTTTTTAACCCTCCTCCGATAATTTAAGCCGTCGCTGCCATGCGACACTTGGTGTTGCTTTGAGGCACCAGTATACTAGCGTCCGCCCCAGATCGGCCACGCGAGCCGATTCGGCACCCAGGTCGCTGACGTTCGCAGGTTCATGCATAAATCCACATTCATTATCGCCATCGCGATCACCACGCTCACGATCATGGCATGGGCTTTCTACAACATTCCGGAAAGCGAACCGGCATGGCCGGAGCGCATCCAGGGTTTCGCGTTTTCTCCTTTCCAGAAAGACGAAAATCCGAACTGGAACAAGTTTCCCAGTACCGGGGAAATCGAGAACGACCTGATCCTGTTGGCGGGTAAAACCCATGCCATTCGCACCTATTCGGTGGACAAGACCCTTGGAGAGATCCCGCGCCTGGCAGAGAAACACGATATTAATGTTGCGTTGGGAGCCTGGGTGGACGCCGACACCGAACGCAGCCGCAAAGAGATCAACAAGGCGCTGGGAATCGCAGTCCGGGCCCGCAACGTGGTCCGCATCTTCGTCGGCAATGAAGTTCTGCTGCGAGGGGATATCCCGATCGAGGAGTTGATCGAACACCTGGATATGGCGCGGTCCGAAACCGACATACCGATCAGCACGGCGGAACCGCCGTATATATGGAAAAACTATCCGGAGCTGGTTGACCATGTCGATTACATCGCCATTCACCTGCTCCCCTACTGGGAAGGCATTTCGGTTGATACGGCCGTCGATTTTGTTGTCAATAACGTTAATGAGATAAAGCAGCTTTATCCCGACAAGCCCATCGTAATCGCAGAAGTGGGCTGGCCAAGCAATGGTCGCACCATCAAGGATGCAGTGGCATCGAATGCCGCCGAAGCGACTTTCCTGCGGCGCTTTCTGGCGCGCGCCGTCGAGGAAGACTACACCTATTACCTGATGGAAGCTTTTGACCAGACCTGGAAGCGCGATCTTGAAGGTGAGGTGGGCGCCTACTGGGGTGTCTATGATGTTGAGCGCCAGCCCAAATTCCAGTTCAGCGAACCGATTGTAAAGATTCCGGACTGGCCGATCCTTGCAGGCATCTCAGTGGTCATCGCGCTCATCACTTTTGCGGTGATGCTGATCGACAGTCGACACCTGGGCGCACGCGGCCGGGGATTTCTGGCGCTGATCACCTATACCGCGGCATCCGCGGCGGTAGTAATCATCTACAACTATACGCATCAGTACCTGACGGTGACGCACATCGTCGTGGGCGTGTTGCTGATACTTGGCATGATCGGCGTTATCGTGGTGCTGTTGGCCGAGGCGCACGAATGGGCGGAATCCCTGTGGATCAAGGAACACCGGCGTCTGTTCCAGCCGAAGCGCGTGAGTGATGCCGAGCTGCCAATGGTCTCCGTGCACGTCCCGGCCTACAACGAGCCGCCGGACATGATGATCCACACATTGAACGCGCTGGCGCGCCTCAATTATCCGCGCTATGAAGTCATCGTCATGGATAACAACACCAGCGATCCCGCAGTGTGGCAGCCGGTCCGGGATCATTGCGAAAAGCTGGGCGCGCGTTTCCGGTTTTATCATGAAGACTCCCTGCCCGGCTTCAAGGCCGGCGCGCTGAACTTTGCCCTGCAACAGACCGATGCGGACACGGAAATCGTTGCGGTTATCGACAGCGATTACCTGGTACATCGGGACTGGCTGCGCGACCTGGTGCCGCAGTTCGCCAGTGAAAAACTGGCTATTGTGCAAGCGCCCCAGGACTATCGCGATGTATGCGAAAACGCATTCAAGGCCATGTGCTATGCCGAATACCGGGGCTTCTTTTATCTGGGCATGATTACGCGCAATGAGCGCAATGCCATTATTCAACACGGCACTATGACCATAGTGCGCAAATCTACATTACAGTCGGTGCATGGCTGGGCGGAATGGTGTATCACCGAAGATGCAGAGCTGGGTCTGCGTATTTTTGAAGAGGGTCTGGAAGCGACTTACATCCCGAAGAGTTATGGCCGCGGTCTGATGCCGGATACGTATATCGATTTCAAGAAACAACGCTTTCGCTGGGCGTTCGGCTCGGTGCAGATCTTGCGGCGGCATGCCGGCTCACTGTTTTTGCGCGGCGACAGCAAGCTGACTCCGGGGCAACGCTACCATTTTCTCGCGGGCTGGCTGCCCTGGATCGCTGACGGCATCAACCTTTTATTTAATCTGGCGGCGTTGGGATGGACCCTCGCAATGCTAATGCTTCCGCATCAGGTGAGTCCTCCGCTGTTGATGTTCTCAGTGCTGCCACTGGCCATGTTCGTGTTCAAGGTGGGCAAACTGGTCTATCTGTACCACACGCGCGTTGGTGCCACGACGGTCCAGACGCTGTCCGCTGCGCTCGCAGGCCTGTCGCTGACTCACACCATCGGTCGTGCCATGCTCACCGGCTTCATGGTGCGCAGCAGGCCCTTCATCCGTACACCGAAAAATGCAAATCAACATGCGATGGTAAAGGCGCTGGGCGCCGCGCGCGAAGAAACCCTGCTGCTGATTGCTTTAGTCCTGGCATCGGTCTCGATCATTCAGACGTTTGGAACCGAGACGCTGGACCTGCTGGTGTGGGCGATCATGCTGCTGATACAGGCGATTCCCTATGGCGCATCGCTGATTATGTCCGTCATCAGTGCCCTGCCCGGCCTGCCGGCCAGCTGGATTGGCGAAACCGGCAGCATGCAACAGGTGGCGCGTACTGTCCTGCAACCGCCGCCCGGCGACAGTAGATAAAGGAACCGCGGATCTCAAATGTTCATCGATGCACGGAATTTACCTGATCAGACGGTTCTGGAAACTGACCTGGCCATCATCGGCGGCGGTGTCGCGGGCATCACGCTGGCCCGCGCCCTCGCCGATAGCGGCATCCGGATTTGCCTTGTGGAAGCGGGGGGGCTGGAACTCGATCCGCAGGTTCAGGCGTTATACGAGGGCGAGAATGTCGGGATCGACTATTCCACGACTGCCACACGTCTGCGGTATTTCGGTGGCAGCTCTAATCACTGGGGTGGATATACCCGCCCGCTCGATCCGATAGATTTCGAACAGCGCGACTGGGTTCCGCACAGTGGCTGGCCATTTTCCATGGAAGAATTACTTCCCTGGTACAAGCCCGCCACGGAACTCACCCAGATCGCTCCCGCACATTTCGATGATGCCCCGTACTGGGAACAGGAAACCGGCGCAACTCTTCCACGGCCGGCGACCGGTCGCATGCGTTTCCAGTTTGTGCATTTCAGTCCACCGACCCGTTTCGGCACCGAGTACCGTGAGGAACTGGAAACAGCGCCTGATATCCAGGTCCTGCTCAATGCCAACGTCACGCGGATTGCGGCTGCGGAGAACGGCCGCACCGTCAGTCGACTCGACATCCGCACTTTGAACAATCTGACTCACCAGGTTCGGGCCCGACGTTATGTGGTGGCGGTCGGTGGACTCGAAAACGCGCGGCTGCTGCTGCTGTCGAATGATGTCGTGAAAGCGGGACTTGGTAATCACAATGACCAGGTGGGACGCTATTTCATGGAGCATCCGCATCTGGCGGGTTTCGCCGAAATTGTCGCGGGGGATATGGGTCGGCTGCCGAAGATAATGCGCGAACGGGTGCGGGTGCAGGGCCGCAGTGCAAAAGTGGCATTCAATCCGGCAACGGATTTCCTGCGCGAAGAACGGCTGCTCAATGCCACTTTCATGATGGGCGTTGCACGCAATTACGCAGCGCAACCAACCCCTGACCAGGAAGAACCCAGAAGCTCCGCTCACCGCGACATGCTGCTTGCGGCACGGCGGTTTCTTAGCGATAGCGATGTCGATTCGACAACTGATGCTGCGGATGCGCTGGGGGTGTGGCTCGGCATCGGCGGCTCCTGTGAGCAGGCGCCGAATCCCGACAGTCGCGTCAGTCTCTCCGATTCCCGTGATGCCCTCGACCTGCCCCGGCTCAAGCTTGACTGGCGCCTTACCGAGCAGGATCGGGTCAGTTTTTATACGCACATGCGTTCGCTGGCGCTGGAATTCGGTGCACTCGGTCTCGGCAGAATGCTTGAAACCATCGCCGATAAAGATAACTGGCCACAGCCAGTTGCCGGAGGTTCCCACCATATGGGGACGACACGCATGAGCGATGATCCGACGCGCGGCGTGGTGGATCGCAACTGCAAGGTTCACGATATCGAAAACCTGTATGTCGCCGGCAGCTCGACCTTTCCGACATCGGGTTCAGCGAATCCGACATTGACCCTGGTGGCGCTGACGTTGCGACTGGCGCAACACCTCAAGGAGCAGATGCGATGAGTGCAGGCAAAGCGGTAATATCTCGCCGCAAGTTCCTGATCATGTCCGCTGCCGGTCTCCTCGTGGCCTGCTCCAGGTCAGACGATCAGGCGACGACCGGGCTTGCAGAGGAATCAGTCGCAGCACCCGCCTGGCTGCCGAAACTCATCGGCGATCAAGCAGCGGCCGCACGTATCGGTAATGCCTATCTCGATCTCCATCCCGGCCACCGTTCTATAGATACGCTGACGACCGATATCGAACGGTCGCTGGTGAACTATGATGCGACGGCCGTCGACTTGCGCGATGCAGATCGCGTCGCCAGTGTTTTACAAAGGCTGGTGCGCCATGACTACACGGTTGCTGACGTAACATCTGTAGATGGTTGGGTGCTGAGCACAACAGAAGCCCGCATATACGCTCTTACCGCTCTAGCCCTGTAACAGGTGGACGTCATTGCGAGCGTCGCGGGCAATCCCATACCGAGGCTGGCGTAGTTCGAAGATTGCCACGTCACTACGCTCCCATAGAACCCCGTCGGGGTTCATTACGGGTACCTCACCCTTCGGGTCGAGGCATCGCAATGACGGTTACGGCGCTTTCTTTACGGCTTCGATGCTCGCCGCGATGACATAGTCCTCGACGCCGCTGCCCGGCACCCAGTCCTTGATAAACTCGCTGGATTCATCCTTGGGCTGGATATTGATTTCAGTAAAGCCCGCTGCATTCAGCCACTGTTCCAGTTCGTCTATAGTGGATGCACCCGCGACACAGGCGGAGTACAGGAATGGATCGTCGCGCAATTCTGCGGGCAACTCAGTGGTAGCGACCACATCGGAGATTGCGAGTCGGCCGCCCGCTTTCAGCACCCGATGAGCATCGCGAAATACCTGCGGCTTGTCTGGCGACAGATTGATCACGCAGTTGGATATGATCACATCAATACTGGCATCCGCGACCGGCAGGTGTTCGATTTCACCGAGACGGAAGTCGACATTGGTGAACCCGCCGCGTGCAGCATTGTCGCGCGCTTTGCTGAGCATGCCAGGCGTCATATCGACGCCGATCACCTGGCCCGCTGCGCCGACTTCCTGGGCCGCCAGGAACGCATCGAAGCCGCCGCCACTGCCGAGGTCCAGCACCACTTCTCCCGGCTTGAGGCTGGCGATTGCACGCGGATTGCCACACCCCAGCCCCATGTCGGCACCCTCGGGCACGTTGATGAGATCATCCGCGCCATAACCGAGACGGGTGGAAATCAGCGCATTGATCTGCGCATCATCCGACACCCCGCAACAGGAACTGGCCTCGCCACAGCAGTCGCCCCCATTGCTGGCTTCGGCAACCTCGCTATAGGCAGTGCGCACGGTCTGGCGAATATCATCGGATCGGGTTTCGTTCATGGTGGCAGCCTCCATCAGGCCGGGGGAGTTAAAATATCGGGCTGTCGCGCCGGACCGCGCCGCCAGCGCAGCAGATCTTCCGGCCGGTCCAGATCCCATAGAGTGTCTAATTCTACCGTGCGACAGCCGAGCATCGCCAGTCTCTGGCGGGTTTCTGTGAGCACCTGATCGGTGCTCCAGCTTATACCTTCGAACAGCGGCTCGTAACTGTGCCGGGCGCCGATCAGAACGTAGCCCCCATCCTCGGCCGGACCCAGCACCACCTCTGCGCCATCCGTCAGGCTGCGGCAGGCCCGGTCGAGATAGCCGACACTCATGGCTGGACAGTCGCTCCCAACCAGTACGGCAAACTGACTTTGCTTCAATGCCTCCCGCAGCGCACGGGCCATGCGCTCACCCAGATCCGCACCCTGCTGCTGCCTGATTTCTATCCCCTGCGCCGCCAGCGACTCGAACAGCGGGTGGTGAATGTCGGGCGTCACCTGAAGCTGCACCGGCGCCAGTGCCGCCTGTTCGGCCCGCAGAACTGTCAGGCGCAGCAGTTGCCCGTAGAGCATCGCAGCCGTCTCCGCACCGATTGTTGCCGCCAGTCGGGTCTTGACCGATCCGGCCTGCGGCGCCCTGGCAAAAACAATGATGCGTCCAGTGGGATATTTCAGCGTTCTTGCGCTAGTCATAATGTGCCGCCAGACGCTCGGCTGGCACCCCTGCGAAGTACGCCAGCCGCAGGTACCACATGAGCGCGATAGTCTTCAGGACGCCGCGCTGCTCCCAGCGTCGGCTGGAGCTCAGCAGTGTTTCGTGCAGACAGCAAGGTGCCGTTTCGCGCTTCAGGCGCCGGCTCAGATCGACATCCTCCATCAGGGGGATCTCTGCATACCCACCGATGCGCTCAAACAGTGCGCGGCTGACAAAGATACCCTGGTCGCCGGTCGCAATGCCGGACAGCCGCGAGCGCCAGTTGATCAGGCGTTCGACCAGGCGCAGCAAAGGCTGGTCACCTGACAGCCGCAGATCGAAACGACCCCAGCCGGTCTGCTGTTGCAGCGCCCGGCAAACCGATTCAGCGGACCCTGCACCGATGAGCGTGTCCGCGTGCAGGAACCAGAGCACTTCACCGCTCGCGGCCCCCGCACCCGCATTCATCTGACGTGCACGTCCGGGTTCCGTGCTCAGCACCTGGTCGGCTAACGGCCGAGCCAGGTCCGGCGTGGCATCAGTACTGCCCCCGTCGACCACGATCACCTCGTGCCCCTGCGCGCGCAGAGGCTGCAGCGGCTGGAGCATGTCACCGATACCGGCTGCCTCGTCGAGTGCAGGAATGATGATGGTGATTTTCACCGGCCAGCTATTCCAGCGCCCCGCCGCAGCTGCTGCCCTGACCAGCTGTGCAGCCGTAACAGTGATCGGCAATGGCTATGGCTGCGCCTGTCAGTCGTTCAACATCGACATCGCGCAAATGAACCGGCTGTTGTTCGCTCCCGTGAAAAGGCAGGGACAGCATCTGGTTGAAATCGCAGTCGTAGACATAGCCGCGCCAGTCGACGCTGATCAGCGAGCGGCACATCACCGTGTCGAGGTTGGCCTCCCGGTGTGACCCCTTCAGAAGTTGCAGGTAGTCGTCAAACTGATGCCGTGAAACAAGCGTGCTGCCGAAGCGCTGGATGGGCATGTTGGCCAGCGCATAGAGCCGGTTGAACACCACACCCGCGCGGTTGAACAGTTCATGCTTGTAGTCCGCTTCAAGCTGCCGCTGCGGCGGCGGCAACACCGGTCCGAGCGGGTTATACACCAGGTTCATCGTCAGCCCGCTGCCGGGCTGTCCGTAACCCAGTGCATTGAGCTTCTGTAGTGCCAGGATACTGGATGCGTATACGCCGTCGCCCCGCTGCGACCTGACATTGTCTTCCAGATAGCAGGGCAAGGACGCGACGATCTCCACGCCCTGCCCGGCCAGGAACTTCGCCAGATCCTCATGGCCAGGCTCATTCAGAATGGTGAGATTGCAGCGGTCGATAACCTTCACGCCGAGCCCCCTGGCGGCCTCCACCAGGTAGCGGAAGTGTGGATTAAGCTCCGGCGCGCCGCCGGTCAGATCCAGACTGCCGAGCGCCGATTTCTCCAGAAATCGGATCGCCTCGTCCACCGTATCGCGGCTCATTTCCTCCTTGCGTGTCGGGCTGGCGTTGACATGACAGTGCAGACAGGCCTGATTGCAGCGGTAACCAAGGTTGACCTGCAAGGTTTCCAGTCGACTGCGCCTGAGCGCGGGAAAATCAGTGTCTTTCAGGAGGGGAAAGGTGGCGTGCATGGTGTGATTCCGGCTTGCTTTCTGATGCAGGTGACAGATTTTCAGAGCATCCTACCAGAAGAACTGTAATACCGGGACTGCGCAGATGCAGCTAAAGCAAACAGCCGGTCCGGCCACTAGCCAGCCTGAACCATTTACCGCTAAAGACTGTCAAATCCTTGCATAACCTTGTGGATCGAGGTACTTTTTCAGCCATCCCATGCCTAAATTGCTGAACAAATTGCTATCCATTTTCCTGGCCGCCGCTTTGAGCATCGTGCCACTGCCGGTGTTCGCGTCGAGTGTTATGGCCGGCGGCTGCGATCACGCCATGCACACAGCCAGCTCCGAAGTCGAGCAGCAGAAGCCTGGCTGCACGCATTGCCAGAACA
>JAGXGS010000007.1 GCA_024636585.1 Thiogranum sp.
CAGCCCTACCCATGCATTGATGCCAGAGAGTCCGGCATTCAACGCTGGCAATCCATCGGTCCCGGGCAGCGGCGATAGCGCCTGTGCTGCAAGCGATCAACGCGGCGTCGATCGCACACTCAATGCGCCCTGCGACATTGGCGCAGTCGAATCCATCATCGCCGATATAGGGATAACTGCCACTCTTGATGCCAGCCCGGTTCTGCCGGGCGCACCCTTGCATTATACATTTCAGGTCAGCAACGACGGACCGGATACCGCGCTCGACCTGTCGCTGGCTGTTTCTGCCCCGGATAGCGCCAGTATTACCAGCGCTTCCGGAATCGGCTGGACCTGTGATATTTCCGGGTCGCCCGTAAATTGCACATCGGCCATGCTTACCAATGCTGCGACTGCTGATGTCGACATTGCCATCCTGGCGCCGACAGCATCGGGAACATTCAGCGCTACCGCCAGTGTCGCGGCCAGCACTGTGGATCTCAATGTCGGCAATGACAGCGTCGACATACTTGCATCAGTTAATGCTGCTCCGGTTCTCACTACCGTTTCAGCGCCTGCCTACACGCCAGGCGATCCAGGAATCGCACTGGCAGAGGATTTAACAGTTATCGACACGGACGACACCCACCTCGAAAGCGCGGTGGTCAGCATCTCCAGCGGCTATGTCGCCGGACAGGACGAACTGCATTTTAGCGACACGGATTCAATCAATGGATACTGGGATCCGGCAACAGGTCAGCTCGCGTTGAGCGGTACTGCCACACTTGAAGCGTATGAAAGCGCCCTGCGCAGCGTGCAGTATCTCAACGCCGAGACCGCAGTTGCGCCTGGTTCACGCAGCTTTTCCTGGCTGGCAAATGATGGCGCCGTGGACAGCACTAGTGTGACAACTTCTCTCGCTTTGAATGAGGTAATTCCGGAACCCTTGGTGGAGCCCGACCCTGATCCCGTTAAAGAGGTGATCCCGGAGCCTGTCATGGAGTCCGGCCCTGATCCCGTTAAAGATGAATCTGATCTGTTGACTGAAAACACCGGGGGCCGGACACAGCTAAATAACAGCGACAGTCCTGCTCATGCGGACGCCCCGGCGACAGAGACTGAGACGCAAACCGACAGCTCGCCTGCGGATGACGCGAGCGCGCCTGAAGCTGTCGCCACAGAACCGGAAAGCACAGAGCAAGTCACGGCATCGCAGCCAGAAACAAATACCGCAACCGCAATGTCACCACAAAACTCACCGACGGTCAGTCGACGCCTGGCGAACAGACGCAGTCATATAGAAAATCATCAGGTGCCCCCCTCCAGTGCTGCTCCAAACGACCAGCGGCGCAACTCCCGCCCCCAGAATCCCGACATCCCTTATGACTCCGGAACCTCGGTTGTAAGCTTCGCGCTCTGGACCCAGCTTGATGAGATGCGGGAAGAAATGCATCAGGCCAGGGAAATAGAAGACACACAGGAAAAGATCCTCGCAGGTACCGCAAAAAGCGCAACGGCAGTGCTTTTCGCCGGCTTTGTTAACTGGTATCTGAAAGCGGGAAGTTTGCTTGCCAGTCTGCTCTCGAGTGCACCCTTGTGGGCTCCATTCGATCCGCTGCCGATACTTTCAGTCTCACGCAAAGAGCTTGACCGGAGGCGCTCCGAGAAAGAAAAAACGGAATCCGGCGGCAGAGGAAACGAACCGGGGCCGGATGCCCTTTTCAATGAACAACCCGGCAACAATAACAATGTCACGTCAGGGAGTGACAACGCATGACATTCAGTCCGCTCGCACGCATCACTTTGGGCCTGGTCCTGCTTACGACAGGTATTTTACTGGCCGGAAACCTGCTGGGCCTGACTCCGGATGCCAGCCGATCAACCCTTGAAGCCAGGCAGCGCTTTTGCGAATCTCTTGCAGTCCAGGCGAGTCTTTCCCTGCGAAATAATGATGTCGCGCTGATACGAAACACTATAGGTGCCATGGTGGAGCGCGATCCACAGATACTCTCCGGCGGATTGCGCAAACTCGATGGTACGCTGGTGACGCAGACCCGCGATCACCAGCAGTTCTGGCAGCATTCCGCAGATGGAATGTCGACCATGACGCATGTCCAGGTGCCGATTTTCCAGGATAGCGGCCGCTGGGGTACTGTCGAAATCAGCTTTACGCCACTGCGAGAGGGGGGGCTGGCAGGTGCATTGTCTGACCCGTTCATCCAGCTGTTGCTGTTCGCCGCGTTGGCGGGCTGCGTCGTTTATTACACGATGATCAAGAAAGTGCTAAGGCATCTTGACCCTTCGGCAGTCATTCCAGGCCGCGTCAAGGCCGCGCTCGATGTACTGGCCGAAGGTGTTGTGCTGATAGACGACCGTGCGAATATCGTGTTGGCTAATGCAGCATTTTGTAGCAAGATCGGTGTCTCTGCGAAATCGCTGCTGGGTATGCAGCTTTCCCGATTGCACTGGAACCATCCGCAAACCGGGGAGCCAATGCAGCGATTTCCATGGCAGGTATCGCTCAGCGAAGGAAAAAATCAGACAGGTATTCCGATATGCCTGACGACAAAAAATGCCGGCCAACGTAACCTGATGTTGAACAGCGCGTCAATTCTGGATGCCAGGGGAAAATCACGCGGCGCGTTAATAACTTTTGATGACGTAACCCAACTGGAGGAGAAGAATGCCCAGCTAGAGGATATGCTGCGCCTGCTGCAGGATTCACAGGACAAGGTTCATCAGCAAAATGAAGAACTGCAGATACTCGCTTCCCGCGACCCGCTGACCGACTGCCTGAATCGTCGAGCCCTGTTCCAGGCCATCGACAGGGAAATAGAGGCTGCCAATCGGTCCGGCCAACCTCTATCCTGCGTCATGTGCGATATCGATTACTTCAAAAAAATCAACGATGCCCACGGCCACATCGTGGGTGACGAAGTAATCAGACATATTGCCGCGACGCTGAAAAAACTTACCCGTGACACCGACGCTGTGGGGCGTTATGGAGGAGAAGAATTCTGCATTTTGTTACCTGGCATGTCGCTCGACAAAGCCGCACAAATTGCTGAACGCTTTCGCTCACATATAAAAGATATCGATATCGACGGCATCGGTGTCACTGCCAGCTTCGGCGTCTCGGCACTGGACGGAGGCTACGATGCACAGGAACTTGTGCAGCAGGCAGATAAGGCGCTTTACCAGGCCAAAGATAATGGTCGCAACCAGGTGGTCACACGCGACGGGCAACAGGCTGCCTGAACACAAGCCGGAGTTCGTGCCACTTCCTGCCTGTCGCCCAATGACAGCAACTGTTTACAGCTGCTATCCTGCAAAGTCTGCAACAGCATCGACAGGACTGCCGCAATGGGACGTTATCGCCCTCCCTCACCCGTTCCGTCGCTGTATATCACCCAGTCAGGTCTGGACAGACTGCGTGAAGAACTAGTCACATTATGGAAACGGCGCGCGCTGGTGACGCGGGCGCTTACAGCCGCAGCAGCCGAGGGAGATCGCTCGGAGAATGCTGAATACATCTACCGGAAAAAAGAACTGGCTGGCATCGACCGTCGCATTCGTTACCTGCAGAAACGGCTGCCGGATCTAAAGGTTGTTTCTTCACCCCCATCCGACCCTGAACGCGTGTTTTTCGGTGCATGGGTCACGCTGGCAGATGAGAATGGCAAAGAGATCACTTATCGCATCGTCGGGCCTGACGAGTTCGATGCCGACAAAGGCTGGATAAGTCTGGATTCACCCGTTGCGCGGGCATTGTTAAAAAAAGCGCTGGATGATGAGGTCGTGGTTCAGACACCGCGCGGCGATGTCCGGTACGACATTATCGCCGTACGCTACGCACGTGAGGAAAACGGCGAATAAAGGTTACCGGTCCCGGCCCGGACCCGAGCGGCTCCTGCGCTTCGCGTGTCCTTCTGCAGCCGCGGCTTTACGTCCCCGGCCATTATTACGCACCGGGTTGACCGGCAAGCCAGTATGCTGTGTGCGAAAGACTTTTTTCTCTGCACCCTCGGCGCAGCGTTTTCCATCTACATCGACGCCGGTACCTTTCGGTTGCCACGCTGGAATCAGATGCTGTTTGCCATTACCGATCAGATCCTCGCGGCCCATGCGTTTGAGAGCCGCGCGCAGCAGCGGCCAATTATTTGCATCGTGGTAACGCAGGAACGCCTTGTGAAGGCGCCGCACCCGCAAGCCTTTGGGAATCGACATGGATTCATCGGTCTTGCGCACTTTGTGCAGTGGATTTTTACCCGAATGATACATGGCGGTCGCTGTCGCCATCGGTGATGGAAGGAAGTTCTGCACCTGGTCAGCGCGGAATCCATTGCGTTTAAGCCATATCGCCAGATTCAGCATATCTTCATCGGTGGTTCCCGGATGTGCCGCAATGAAATAGGGGATCAGATACTGCTCCTTCCCTGCTTCGCGTGAATACTTCTCAAACAGTTCCTTGAACTCGTAATAGGCTTCCATACCCGGCTTCATCATCTTCGACAGGGGACCACCTTCAGTATGCTCCGGTGCGATTTTGAGGTAACCGCCGACATGGTGTGTCACCAGTTCCTTCACATACTCCGGCGATTTCACCGCAAGGTCATAACGCAGTCCCGAGGCCACCAGCACCTTCTTGATGCCGGGCAGTTCGCGCAACCGCTGATAGAGGCGAATCAGCGGCGCATGACTGGTTTTCAGATTTGAACAGACGCCCGGATAAACACAGGACGGCCTGCGGCAGGCCGCTTCTATTTTCGGACTCTTGCAGGCCAGCCGGTACATGTTGGCCGTAGGACCACCGACATCCGATATCACGCCGGTGAAACCGGGCACCGTGTCCCGGATCGTTTCTATCTCCCGCACGATCGAATCTTCCGAACGGTTCTGGATGATTCGGCCTTCGTGCTCGGTTATCGAACAGAAAGTGCAACCACCGAAACAGCCGCGCATGATGTTGACCGAAAAACGGATCATCTCATAAGCGGGAATTTTCGCTCCCGCATAGACCGGATGCGGCTGGCGGGTATACGGCATTTCAAAAACCCGATCGAGTTCCCGGGTAGTCAGTGGCAGCGGCGGTGGATTCAACCAAATGTCGCGGTTTCCGTGCCGCTGCACCAGTGCGCGCGCGTTGCCCGGATTAGTTTCGAGATGCAGTACCCGAGACGCATGGGCATAGAGAACCGGGTCCTTCCTGACAGCCTCATAGGATGGCATGCGGATTACGCTGTGTTCACGGTCGGCCCGCGGACGCCGCTGAAACTGAACCCTCACCTCTTCCGCCGGCGCAGCCTCGGTAGCACATGCACCGGTGGATGTCGTTTCTGCATAAGGATCAACATGCGGCTCGACTCTGCCGGGTTGATCGATATCGGTGGAATCGATTTCCACCCAACCCTCTGGTGTAGTCGCACGCGCGAATGCAGTGCCACGAATATCAACAAGATCCTGCACTGCCTCACCGGCCGCCAGGCGATGGGCGATTTCCACGATCTGACGTTCACCATTGCCATAAACCAGCAGATCGGCTTTGGCGTCAAACAGCACCGAACGTCTCACAGTGTCTGACCAGTAATCATAGTGCGCGATACGGCGCAAGCTCGCCTCGATCCCGCCGATGATGATCGGCACATCCGCGCAGGCCTCCCGACATCGCTGGGCATAGGCCAGAACGGAACGGTCGGGACGACTGCCGCTAACACCCGCCGGTGTGTACGCATCATCAGAACGTTTTTTTCGATCCGACGTGTAGCGATTCACCATCGAATCCATATTGCCCGCAGTCACGCCGAAGAAAAGACTCGGCCGCCCCAGCGCCGCGAAATCATCAACGCCTGTCCAGTCCGGTTGAGCGATAATCCCGACTCGAAACCCCTGTGCTTCGAGCACGCGCCCGATAACAGCCATGCCAAAGCTGGGATGATCGACATATGCATCCCCGGTGACCAGAATGATATCGCAGCAATCCCACCCCAGATCATCCATCTCGGCACGAGACATCGGTAATACCGGTGCAACGCCAAAACGCTGGGCCCAGTGGGGACGATAGGAAAATAAAGGTTTGGCGATGGACATAATGGTACCAGGCGACTTGGGAAGCTCATTGTGTGACGCGAGATCGCGTCGAGCGTTGGCGGAACATTATAGCAGTTCGCGCCGCACATCCCTTTATTCCCTGACGACGCACAAGGTTAGCGCGGGGCGATTGCCTAAGCGAAACGGTATAGTGTAGCGGTAAAGACATAAAAGAAAGCGACAGAGAGAGCGATTACATGTCAGATAAACCCATTCGTATTGGCATTGTCACTGTGTCCGATCGAGCCAGCCGAGGCGAGTACGAGGATCTGGGCGGTCCGGCAATCTGTGACTGGCTGAACCAGGCGCTGCTGTCACCGTGGGAGGCTGTTACGCGCATCATCCCCGATGAACAGCCACTGATTGAAGCAGCGCTGGTGGAACTCTGTGACACCCTCGGCTGCTGCCTGGTCGTTACCACCGGCGGCACCGGACCGGCGCCGCGCGACATTACTCCGGAAGCCACTGCCGCCGTTTGCGAGAAAATTCTTGATGGTTTCGGGGAACAGATGCGCGCCGTATCACTGCGCTTTGTACCGACAGCGATCCTGTCGCGCCAGATTGCGGGTATCCGCGGACACAGCCTGATGATTAATCTGCCGGGAAAACCGAAAGCCATCGGCGAGTGCCTCGACGCGGTGTTTCCGGCTGTGCCCTACTGCATCGATCTTATCGATGGCCCATACCTCGAAACCCGCCCGGATGTCGTGAAGGCATTTCGACCAAAGTCCTAGGTCATTTTCAGAAGAACTGCGACTGCGCCATTGATCGCCTGCAGCCGTTCCGTGTCGCCGCCCCGATCAGGATGATGCTGCATCGCCAGTTGTCGATAGGTTTTCTTGATTGTTGCAGCATCAACAGGGTCTGTCAGCCCTAGCGTCCGCAACGCCTCGGCACGCTCGTCCTGAGACAGGAAACGCGACCAGAATGAATCCAGGAGGTCATCCACATCGCGCTCGGAGGTGTTTTCCAGATTGGATAAGTCGAGGTAGTAATCGCGCAGTGAGTCAGGTTGGACCAGCGCATCCGGCTGACCGCAGTAAGGTAGCCAGCGGATATTCATCGCACTGACTTCGATATGCGCCTGGCCAGTCAGCCAGGCCCGATCGCGCAACTGGTAAAGCCCGTGAAACAACAGGAAGTGCGCACAGAAGAGTACGTGCGGCTGCCATGGAGATTCGCCCAGAAATGGAAAATAGTCGTCGCACAGAAGGCGCAGCAACGCATGCTCGCCAATCCCTTCCGGATGCCGCATGAGAATCCCGGAAAGCACTTCAAAAAATTCCTCGTCTAACGCTGGCGATGAATGCAACTCACTGGAATACATTAATAATTTTCCACCGCAAACAACCTTTGTGATACCCGGCGGAGCCGGCCAGTCTGGCACATTAACATGTTCATTCCGTGGCTAAAAATTAGCGTGTCTTTTCCTGAAACTGGTGTATACTCGCGAGCGTAACCGATGAAAACAGGCGCCTCCTGGCAAACGTGGAAACCGGTTATGGAAAATATTTATTGCACGTTCGTTAGGTCTACTCAGAAGCTCCATCCGGTAACTCCTGTACACCACCTTTCATGATCTGCAATTGAATACCCTTTACAGTCTTATTTGAGGTTTTTTACAATGGTTACAGGTACCGTTAAATGGTTTAACGAATCCAAGGGTTTTGGCTTTATCGCTCCTGCTGATGGAAGTGCTGATGTGTTCGTACACTTCTCGGCAATCCAGGGAGGCGGCTTCAAGACGCTGGCTGAAGGCCAGCAGGTTAATTTCGAAGTCGAAAAAGGTCCCAAGGGTCCTCAGGCTGCCAACGTAACACCGGCTTAACTGAGCAACTCTTGCGTACTCAAGAACCCCCGCCCATGAGCGGGGGTTTTTTTTGCCCGTCAGGCGCGCGACATGAATTCCCGCGTCTCTGTATTCACCTTGATTTTCTCGCCCGGTGTCAGGTATTCAGGTACCTGCACCACCAGCCCGGTGCTGAGGGTAGCGGGTTTGGTACGTGCCGATGAAGAGGCGCCCTTGATTCCCGGAGCACATTCCTCGATTTCCAGCACCACACTGGCGGGTAGCTCGATGCTCAACAACACGCCATCCGATATCAATGCCGTCACCCCCTCGAGATCCTCGGTCAAAAACGGCAGCTCGTCTTCGATCCGCTCTTCGGCCAGCGTGAATTGCTCATAGCTTTCACGATCCATGAAAGTACAGCCGTCGGCATCCCGGTACAGTAGCTGAACACCGCATCGGAGAATTTCGATGCCTGTCACCGACTCATCGCCTTTGAAACTGCGCTCGAATTTCTGCCCTGACGACACGTCATGGCCACGCACTTTGTATAACGTACTGCCGCTACGCGATGAAGGCGATTGCACCTGCACGTGTTTAACCACGATATTCTTGCCGTCGAGCTGAAACACTGCGCCTCTTTTCAGTTCATTTGCCTTCATATAATGCTCTTTGTCAGCTCATTCACACCCAATGGCCGGCAATACTAGCAACAAACATTTTATGTTCCCATCGTTTCCTCTACCATACGACGCCTTCGCAGCGGTGGCGGTTCGCCCCCGCACCACCAATGATGGTCCGGCCGTCTTCGCCGGCACGTCGATTTGCTTCACAGGTTAAAATAGTTGATATGCATGAATTTCGTCCCGGCCAGCGCTGGATCAGCAGCACCGAACTGCACATGGGTCTCGGCACCGTCATGGCCGTGGAACATCGAACTGTCACGATATTGTTTCTCGCAACCGGTGAAACCCGCACTTACGCCAAGCAGACCGCGCCACTGTCCCGGGTAAATTTTACCCCCGGTGACACAGTACTCAGTCATGATGGCCTGCAGCTGCATATCAGCGAGGTAAAGAAGTCCGAAGGACTGATCACATATGTCGGCAGTGATCCTGCCGGCAGACCGGTGTCCCTGGAAGAGGGGCAGCTGGACAACTTTATCCAGCTGAGTCGCCCGAGCGAGCGCCTGTTCACCGGCCAGATCGATGCGGATAAATGGTTTGAACTGCGTTACCGCAGCCTGCTGGAGGTCAACCGTCTGTCGCATTCAGAGCTGCGCGGGTTCAACGGCTGCCGCACCAGCCTGATCCCGCATCAGTTATATATTGCACATGAAGTCGCAAACCGTTATGCGCCTCGGGTACTGCTGGCGGACGAAGTGGGGCTGGGCAAGACTATCGAAGCCGGTCTGATACTGCACCAGCAACTTCTGACAGAACGCGCCCGACGGGTACTCGTAGTCGTGCCGGAGACGCTGGTGCACCAGTGGCTGGTGGAAATGCTGCGCCGTTTTAATCTGTTCTTCAGCATTTTCGACGCCGCGCGTTGTGATGCGGTCGAAGAAGGTGATGCGCTTGAAAATCCTTTCTTTACCGAGCAACTGGTATTGTGCGACCTGCAATTTCTGGCCGCCCACCCGCGACGCCTGGAGCAGGCATGCGCGGGAGAGTGGGACCTGCTGGTAGTGGATGAGGCGCACCACCTGCAGTGGTCGCCGCAACAGACCAGTCCGGAATATGCGCTGATCGAACGACTGGCGGCACAAACCAAGGGCGTACTGCTATTGACTGCCACGCCGGAACAGCTTGGCAAGGCCAGTCATTTCGCGCGATTGCGCCTGCTCGATCCCGATCGCTTTCCCGACTTCGATGCTTTTCTCGAGGAGGAAAAGTCATACGAGCCGGTCGCTTCCGCAGTCACCGGGTTGTTAACCAGCGAACCGCTCGATGAAGCCACGCAGCAGGTCTTGCAGGCTACTGTGTCGGAAGGTGATAACCAGGTATTGCTGGATACACTGAAAACCACTGCCACTGACGATCCGCGTAACCATGCGGCACGCGAGGCTCTGATAGAACATCTGCTGGATCGACATGGCACCGGTCGGGTCCTGTTCCGCAATACGCGTGGATCGGTTAAAGGTTTTCCCGCGCGCCGGGTACATCCGAATCCCTTGCCGCTGCCCCAGCCTTACCTCAGTTGTCTTGCGGCCATGTCGAACGACGAAATACCGGACCCGGCGCTCCTGCTATGCCCGGAGCGGATATATCAATCCTGCACCAGTGGCGGCCCCGACTGGACTGACATCGATCCGCGCGTTGACTGGCTGGGTGAATGCCTGACCCGGCTGCGGCCCCGGAAAATACTGGTGATTGCGGCCAGCGCCCGTACCACGCTCGAACTGGCTGCCGCGATCAAGTTGCGGTTCGGAATCCATGCACCGGTCTTTCATGAGGGCATGAGCCTGGTGGAACGCGATCGTGCGGCGGCATTTTTTGCCGATCGGGAAACTGGCAGCCAGCTGTTGCTGTGCTCGGAAATCGGCAGCGAAGGCCGCAATTTCCAGTTTGCGCATCACATGGTGCTGTTCGATCTTCCGCTAAATCCTGACCTGCTGGAGCAGCGCATCGGCCGGCTCGATCGAATCGGTCAGACCGAAATCATCAACATCCATGTCCCATACCTCGAGGGGAGTGCGCAGGCACTGATGTTTCACTGGTACCAGGATGGTCTGGGTGCATTCGAACACACCTGCCCTGCCGGCCATAGCGTGTTCAGCCGCGTGAGGAACGAGCTCCTGAGCATGCTGCAGAATCCCGGCCTCGCTCAAGCTGATCTTGCGCGCCTGGTCCAGGCTACAGGCACGGTGCTCCATGAATTGAACGATGCATTGCACCGCGGCCGCGATGTACTGCTGGAGTACAACTCCTGCCGACCACTGATTGCCAATGCGCTCAAACAGCAGGCGGAAGATGAAGATGAAGCAAGTACACTGGACCAGTACATGGAAAGCGTGTTCGACTGCTACGGCGTTTACAGCGAACCGCACAGCGAGCACTGCTATGTCGTGCGCCCGGGCGACCACATGCTGAGTCCGTTCCCGGGCCTTGCAGAAGACGGCATGACCGTGACCTACGATCGCCAGACTGCACTGTCCTTCGAAGATGCCCATTTTCTGACCTGGGATCACCCGATGGTTACTGGAGCCATGGACATGGTCGTCAGCAACGAGCTGGGCAACTGTGCGCTTACCGCGGTTAGATATTCAGGCGCCCCGGCCGGAACTTTGATGGTCGAATGTCTGTACCTCCTCGAGACCGCGTCCGGCGGCGATCTCCACAGCAGTCGATATCTGCCGGCCACGGTAATCCGGGTGGTGATCGATGAGTACGGCCAGAGCCACGATGAGCAACTGAGCCACGCACAGATCCGCGAATTCCAGACGCCTGTGGATGCGGATACTGCAATGCGTGTGGTGCGCGCGAAAGAGACGGAGCTGCGGGAGCTACTGACCCGCAGCGAAGCACTGGCGGAACTTCAGGCGCCCCAGCTTCTGGCCGCGGCCAACGCCCGGGCACATCGAATGCTGGAGAATGAAATCGATCGACTGGAGGCTTTGCGCCAGGTCAATCCAAATGTTCGCAGCGAGGAGATCGCATTTTTCACCCGTCAGCTGCAAGCGCTGACCCAGGCCCTCGGCTCTGCCAGAGTCCGCCTCGATGCACTGCGCGTCATCATTTCGACCTGAGCACATAAAAAACCCCTGGCAGAAAGCTGGTTCTGCCAGGGGTCAATTTATCAGGCGTGCAGCGTTTCAACCCACTGCATGCCGCCGCTCAGTGTCAGGCTGGCCGCGCCTGCGCCGGACGCCGCCGCGGCTTGCTGTGTGCCGGACGACTGGTGGCCGGCTTATTCCCCGGCGCGCCTTGCCCGGAGGCAGGACCGCGACGGCCGGCGCCATGCCGGTTGTGTTTATCGCCATTGCCGTTTGAGGGCTGGGAATTATTTCCGCCACGACGCTGCTGGCCGCCATTGCGTCCATTGGGAATCGGCTCCGGACGAATCGAGGGATCGGGCTGAAAACCTTCCATCACCACCTTCGGCAGCTCCTTGTTCAGCACCCGTTCGATGTCCTTGAGCAATTTAAGCTCATCGACACAGACCAGCGACATGGCTTCACCTTCGTTGCCGGCGCGCCCGGTGCGACCGATGCGATGCACGTAATCTTCCGGAACATTGGGCAGCTCGAAGTTCACCACATGCGGCAACTGGTCAATATCCAGTCCGCGCGCGGCGATATCCGTGGCCACTAACACCCGGACAGCACCTTGTTTGAAATCCGCCAATGCCCGGGTGCGCGCACCCTGACTCTTGTTGCCATGGATAGCCGCGGAGGTGATCCCGTCTTTTTCGAGCTGATCGGAAAGGCGATTGGCACCATGCTTGGTACGAGTGAAAACCAGCACCTGACGCCAGTTATTGGTTCCAATCAAGGAAGACAGCAGTTCACGCTTGCGTTCGCGATCCACCGGATGAACGACCTGTGAAACCAGTTCAGTCGGCGCGTTACGGCGAGCAACTTCAATGAACGCCGGATCATGCAGCAGGCCACTGGCGAGCTTCTTGATGTCATCAGAGAAGGTTGCAGAAAACAGCAGGTTCTGACGATTCCGCGGCAGCAATGCCAGTACCTTGCGGATGTCACGGATGAAGCCCATGTCCAGCATGCGATCCGCCTCATCCAGCACCAGAATTTCTACGCGCGAAAGGTCGAGGGTTTTCTGGCCAAGGTGGTCGAGCAGGCGTCCCGGCGTCGCTACCAGAATATCAACGCCGCTGCGCAGTTTGGCGATCTGCGGATTGATCTTTACACCACCGAAAATCACGGCGGACTTCAGCGGCAGGTATTTTCCGTAAGTCGCCACGCTTTCACCAACCTGTGCCGCCAGTTCGCGTGTCGGCGTCAGCACCAGAGCGCGCACCGGGCGTTGCCCGTTACCGGCTTTCGCGGCGCTCAGCTTCTGCAGCAGAGGTAATGTAAAACCGGCCGTTTTACCGGTACCGGTTTGCGCACCGGCCATGATATCGCGCCCTTCAAGGATCACAGGTATCGCCTGACGTTGCACGGGAGTGGGTTCGGTGTATCCCTGATCGGAAATAGCACGAAGTAATTCGGCCGACAGGCCGAGGGAATCAAATGACATACTGGGGATTGCTCCTGAAACAGCCTACCCACGGCACTGGCCCGGGACGGTCTAGGCGGAATTTCACTGCTTGTTGTTCGAGGTTAGCCGACTGGATTACCACGGGGCGGACGCAGACCGAAGTGCATCCGAATACCCGGCACTATACCAGAAGTTCGGCTGGCAAGTACTGGTTTTTTAAGGTTTGCCGCTGAATCGGGAACGATTCCCCGGTTAAATCCTGCGAGTTCCCACAGGCCGCGCCTGGTGGAGTGCCGGGCAGGTTAAAGCAGTGAACATTCAAGTCGTTAACATGGCCATTCGACCGCTGCCGACGGCGCACAAGAACAGAAACTGCAGGAATCCCGCTCATGGACTGGTTAAATAGCATCCCCCTCCGCTGGAAATTCGCGATACCCATCGCGCTCATCGGGATCTCGCTGGTAATGCTGGTGCTGATCGGCACCAGTCCTTCTGATCAGACATCCCGGCAGGCCGCCGCCATGTCAGAGCAACAGCTGCCGGCGATCGAAAACCTGCTCCAGGCGGAGCGGGGGCTGTCGGGGGTTCTGGTGTCCGAGCGCAGCCTTCTGTCAGTCAAACAGAATTCCGCGAGTTTCGCCGATCTCGCCCAGGCGCATAGCAACAATCTGATGCGCGCTCGTGAAGCCATCGACCTGTATATGGCGCTGGCTGGCCGGGCGGCTGCCACGGATGCAGCCAATGATTTGGACGTCCTGTTCGAGCATTGGTCCGAAGCCACCAGTCTGACTGTCACATTGGCGCGTGAAGGCCGCCAGCAAGAAGCCTTCCGCCTCAGTTTCGGAACGGCTGCCGAACAGCTCGCGGCCTTGCGTGAAAACCTGCGCGCACTCAGTGAAGCAGCTCTGACCGATGCCCACGCATCCAGTAGCGCTCTCACTACCCGCCTCGACCGCAGCCATACACAGCTGTTCGTCGTGATGCTAATCGGTTTGCTGCTGTGCGCAGTGGTCGGAGTGCTGCTTCCGCGCCAGTTAAGCAAGACACTGCGTAGCGCGGCTCAGCATTTCGAAGACATTTGTAATGGCAGGCGCAACCTGACTGATCACGTCCAGATCGCAGGCAGTAATGAACTCGCGAACCTTGACTCTTCCCTCAATGGATTCCTCGATCAACTGCAACGCCTGATGCTGGATATCGCCGGCTCAACCAGTCAGCTGGCTACCGCAGCGACCCAGATGGCGGGCGTTACCGACGCGACGCGCAAAGCTATTGAATCCCAGCATGCAGAAACCGAACAGGCCGCCGCCGCCATGCACGAACTGGCAGCCAGCGCCCAGGAAGTCACCCGCAGCGCCAGCCAGGCCGCCGACGCCGCACATGAAGCGGATCAACAGGCTGGACAGGGTACTCGCGTTGTCGGTCAGACCATCACCGGGATTCGCGGCCTGGCCTCGGAAGTCGAACAGGCTGCTACAGTCATCGCCACGCTGGAAGCGGACTCCACCAGCATCGGCGCTATTCTTGACGTGATACGCAGCATCGCCGATCAGACCAACCTGCTGGCTCTGAACGCCGCGATCGAGGCAGCCCGTGCCGGCGAACAGGGTCGCGGCTTCGCAGTGGTCGCCGACGAAGTCCGTACCCTGGCGCAACGGACTCAGCAATCCACCCAGGAAATTCGCGCCATGATTGAACGTGTCCAGTCCGGCGCCCAGCACGCGGTGCAGGTCATGGAGGCTGGCCGCGCCAAAGCCAGCAACACCGTCAAAGAAGCGGCCAATGCTGAATCGTCACTCAAAGCCATTACCGGCTCGATCTCGCGCATTTCCAGCATGAATACGCAAATTGCTAATGCCATCGAGCAACAGACTGCGGTTTCGGAAGAAATCAACCGCAGCGTCATGAACATCGAGACGCATACCGAACAGACCACCGCCGGCGCCCAGCAGACTGCCAGCGCAGTTGCAGAACTGGCGCGACTTTCGGTGCAGCTCAAAGACCTGGTCGGGCAGTTCAGCACCCACTGATTCGACCCTGCGCACGACGCGCGGGCGCTGCGCGCGCCGCTTTCGATCGATGTATAATTCGGCATGAGCACCGCCCCGCCCACCCCTGCCACGCAATCCAGCGATGGCGCCCGTAGCCTTGCCAATCGGCTGCGCAAAAATCTCAGACACCTGACGCGTTGGGTTCAGCGCGAGGGAATTCACTGTTACCGTCTGTACGACGCCGATATCCCCGAGTATGCGCTGGCAGTCGATGTCTATGAATGTGATGTGCGCCGGGTGCATGTGCAGGAGTATGAGGCACCGAAAACCATTGACCCGGACAAGGCGCGCGCCCGACTGCAGGAAGCGCTGCCGGTAATCGCAGAGGTGCTTGAAATCCCGCGCGAACAGCTTTACCTGAAAGTCCGGCGTCCGCAGAAAGGCAGCGCCCAGTATGAAAAGCTGGGTGCGCAGGGAAACTTTTACGAAGTCAGCGAAGGCGGCAACCGCTTTCTGGTCAACTTCGAGGATTACCTCGACACCGGATTATTCCTCGATCATCGCATTACCCGCAGTCTGCTGGCGTCGCTTGCCGCAGGCAAAGACTTCCTGAACCTGTTCGCCTACACCGGGAGCGCAACCGTCTATGCCGCCGCCGGCGACGCCACCACGACCACTACCGTCGACATGTCCAACACCTACCTGGAATGGGCCGGTCGCAACATGGCGCTGAACGGCTTTACCGGCAAGCCACACAGGTTCATCCAGGCTAACTGCATCGAGTGGCTTCAGCAGGCAGGCGGATCGCAACGTTATGGACTGATTTTTCTCGATCCGCCGAGCTTCTCGACTTCGAAGCGCATGGACGGTACCTTCGATGTGCAGCGCGATCATGTGGCGTTGATCGCAAGTACCGTGCGACTGCTACAACCGGATGGCGTGCTGATTTTCTCCAACAATCTGCGCCGCTTCAAAATGGATCGCGGTGCATTCCCGGACCTGATCATCGAAGATATCAGCCGTGCCACACTGCCGAAAGACTATGAGCGCAATCCGAAAATCCATAACTGCTGGAAGATAACCCGCGAACCCTGAACATCCTGAAAAGGTTGTTAGCCCACAGATGCACAGGTAAGGTAAGCCGCGCCTGCTTCATAACAGTTTGAAGAAACCTGGAAAAGAATCCCGATGTCCGCAGAACCCGACGTCACCACCACAGCACCCGCAGCCGTCAGTCTCGGCGAAGCCTTCCGATACTGGTTTAAACTTGGCTTCATCAGTTTCGGCGGTCCGGCCGGACAGATTTCCATGATGCACCAGGAACTGGTCGAGCGGCGTCGCTGGATCAGCGAGCATCGCTTCATGCATGCGCTCAATTACACGATGGTACTGCCGGGTCCGGAAGCGCAA
>JAGXGS010000089.1 GCA_024636585.1 Thiogranum sp.
CGCAAACGAAATTTACCTGCTTGTTCAGGACCTTGAATTTTGCCGCTGCATGCACCATTTGTTTTAACTCACCCAGCGCTAGCGAGACGGATAATAATGACGATGGACATCGATTACGAAGAAGACATGGACACGGAAGAATCCCTGGGCAGTTCGGAACTGGTTCGTGCCAAGGACATACTTCCGGGCTCCATTCCTATCCTGCCGCAGGCAGAGCGCCCCTTCTTTCCCGGCCAGGCGATTCCACTGCTGGTCGACCCGGACCTCTGGGGGCCGACCCTGCGTGTTGCCGAAGAGAAAGCCGGCAACATCATCGGCCTGCTGCTGGCCGACGTCAGCCGCTCGGAGCTCGCAGCCACAGACAATTTTTACAGCATGGGCACTGCCTGTCGTATTCATCGCGTGGGCAAGACAGATGGCAGGCTGCAGGTTCTGCTCGAAGGCGTGGAACGGTTCAGGGTGGTCGAATGGGCGTCCAGAAAGGCGCCATTCATAGCCCGCGTCAAATATCTGCCAGAGGCGAAATACGAGGAAGCCACAGAGATCAAGGCCTACGCGATCGCGATCATCAACACCATCAAGGAACTGATACCGCTGAATCCGTTGTACGGGGAAGAGTTCAAGCTGTTTCTGGAACACTTTCACCCCAACGACCCGTCGCATCTTGCCGACTTCGCCGCCAGTCTCACCACCTCGGCAAAGCAGGAACAACAGGAGGTGCTGGAGGCCGTGGATCTGTTGACGCGCATGGAGCGCGTACACGTACTGATCAACAAGGAACTCGAAATCGCCAAGGCCCAGGCGCACATCCGCAAGAAAGTTGAAGATGAGATGCAGGAACATCAACGCGAGGTGATCCTGCGCGAACAATTGAAGGTGATCCAGAAGGAACTGGGCATTTCCAAGGATGACCGCACCGCCGAAGCGGACAAATTCCGCGAACGTATCGAGGCACTTGAGTTGCCCGAGGCGGCGCAGAAACGCGTCACCGAAGAAATGGAAAAGTTCTCGGTGCTGGAGACTGGCTCACCGGAATACTCCACCACGCGCAATTACCTCGACTGGCTGACATCGCTGCCATGGGGCCAGTACACCGAGGATCAGCTGGACCTGAAACAGGCACGCCGCATTCTCGACGAAGACCACGACGGCCTGCAGGATATCAAGCAGCGGATACTGGAATTTATCGGTGTCGGCATCATGAAAGGCGAAATCGCCGGCTCCATTATTTTATTCGTGGGTCCGCCTGGTGTCGGAAAGACCTCGCTCGGACGATCGATTGCGCGCTCGCTGGGGCGCAAGTTTTTCCGCTTTTCGCTGGGCGGCATGCGCGACGAGGCAGAGATCAAGGGCCATCGCCGCACCTACATCGGCGCCATGCCGGGCAAGTTTGTCCAGGCCTTCAAGGACACCCAGTCTGCCAACCCGGTGATCATGCTGGATGAAGTCGACAAGATCGGCGCGTCTTACCAGGGCGACCCGGGCTCCGCACTGCTGGAGGTGCTCGATCCGGAACAGAACAGCGACTTCCTCGATCATTACCTCGACGTGCCCTTCGACCTTTCCAAGGCCCTGTTCATCTGCACCGCCAATCAGCTGGACACCATTCCTGCGCCGCTGCTCGACCGCATGGAAGTCATCCAGTTGTCCGGCTACCTGGCGAGCGAGAAAGTGGAGATTGCCAAACACCACCTGTGGCCGCGGCAACTGGAACGCAATGGCCTGAAAGCGCGCGGTCAGCTGCGCCTGGACACCGGAGCGCTGCGCAAGATCATCGAGGAATATGCGCGCGAGGCCGGTGTGCGGCGGCTCGAAAAGTACCTCGGCACTATCGCTCGCAAAGCGGTGCTGAAAATTCTCGAGGGTGAAAAACCGCCGATCCATGTGCGGACCGGCGATATCGAGACCTATCTCGGCAAACCGGTGTTCGTGAAAGAGAAGCACCTGTCAGGGGTGGGTGTCATCACCGGTCTGGCCTGGACGGCAATGGGCGGCGCGACCCTCAGCATCGAAGCGACGCGTATCCACAGCTTCGCCCGCGGTTTCAAGTTAACCGGACAGCTCGGCGATGTGATGCGCGAATCAGCGGAAATCGCCTACAGCTATGTGCTCGCCAACGCCGATCGATGGGGCGCATCGCCCGACTTCTTCGAGAATTCTCTGATACATCTGCATGTGCCGGCTGGCGCGACCCCCAAGGACGGACCCAGCGCCGGTATCACCATAGCCAGTGCCCTGCTGTCGCTGGCCAAGCGGCGCAAACCGGTACGCAAGCTGGCAATGACTGGTGAACTCACCCTGACCGGACAGGTGTTACCGGTCGGTGGCATCCGCGAAAAGGTCATAGCGGCACGTCGCACCAATATCAAGGAGCTGATTCTGCCGGAGGCCAATCGCGGCGATTATGAGGAAATTCCCGACTACATCCGCGAAGGCGTAACCGTACATTTCGCCAGCCGCTACTCGGACGTGGTGCCGATTGTATTTGAAAAATAATCAGTGATCGTCCTTTTGAACAAGCCGTTCCGGGTGCTGTCCCAGTTCACCACGGACAGCGACAAGCAGACGCTGGCCGCCTATATCGACATACCCGAAGTCTATGTCGCCGGCCGTCTCGACTATGACAGCGAGGGGCTGCTGGTGCTGACTGATGATGGCAAGTTGCAACAGCGTATTTCCAACCCGAAGTACGGCAAATCAAAAGGCTACTGGGTGCAGGTAGAAGGTGTTCCGCAGGATAGCGATCTGCAGTCACTGCGCCAGGGCGTGCGGTTGAAAGACGGTATGACCGGTCCGGCCGGGGCTGAACTCATCGATGCGCCGCCGGTTACGGAACGAAACCCGCCGATCCGGGAACGCAAACAGATACCGACCAGCTGGCTGGATCTGACAATCAGCGAAGGCCGCAATCGGCAGGTGCGACGGATGACCGCCCACATTGGCTATCCGACGCTGCGGCTGATCCGCTACCGGGTCGGGGACTGGACGCTGGCGGGACTGGGCGTCGGAGAACATCGCGTCCTGAAGTGAGCGACGCTCAGGTGCTGCACCGCATTTCTACCAGCGCCGCACCCTGCCGGTGTCGATGTGGATGAAATCCGATTTGGGATAATACCCGACGCCACCAGCTTTAAGATCCAGGGCCGCCTGGTGCAGGTGACGGAGTTTGCAGCCCGGAAGCCGGATATCTATGGCCATACCCTGCGTATGCAGACTGCGCGTGGCGACACCGTTGCTGCGGGCGCGCAGCTTGTCATTGGTGGCCGGCGAGCGGTAACCGGATATGACATGGAACGCACCTTTGACGCCGACCGAGGTCTGCAGGGCGTATAGCATGTCCAGCAATTCCGGGTCCATGCGGTGCACGTCACCGGAGCGGTGGTCTCTCAACACGTGAGCAACCGCTTTCAGTTCGTCTTTGAGATATTCACCGTCGGCCCAGAAGGTGGAACGCAGCGATTCCCCGGTGTGCAGATTTTGCAGCTTCAGGTGGCGCTCCGACACCGGGTGCCGGGATGCCAGCAGGCCCGGGCTGACCAGCGCCACACCGGTAGCAAGACAGCCTTGCAAAAACCGGCGGCGCGAAGGGATAAGAATAGAGGATGGATGGTCATCGTTTTTACGGCGCATAAGTCCTTTGTGAATGCATAGCTTGTGCCAATGCGCAATTATACCGGCACATTCTCGATTCACCAGCCTTGTCGGGGCGTTAACACTTTCTCATGTTCAGTTCTGGTGCTGTATCTGAGTGAGGCGCTCGATTTTCGACAGATTTTTGGCACGCTCGTCTATTTGCGGAAGTGTTTCCAGAGGCCGCAGGGCCGTCAGTAAAGGCGGGTCGCGCTGATAGATATCCTTGCGGAAATGGACTTTGCCGTCCTCGGACACCCAGGCGGTGTGATACAGCAGGTAGACCGGAATCGGCTCCGGCAGCATGACGGTCCGGGTATCGCCATAGGCCAGCATCGCCTCAAGCACCCAGGCCGTCCTTTCACCGCCACCAAGCACGTAGCGAGCCAGCGCCAACGGGTCTTCGATGCGAATGCAGCCGGAACTGAAGGCCCGCTCGGGGCGTTCGAACAGACCGCGCGCCGGCGTATCGTGCAGATAAACGCTGTACCGGTTCGGCAGCATGAACTTGATGCGCCCGAGGCTGTTATCGGGCCCCGGGTCCTGACGCAGGTGGTATGGCAGACCGCGTTTGCCGGCATAGTCCTGCCAGGCAACCTGTGTGCTGTCCACTTCCACCGCATCATCACCCCAGCCTGACAGCACGCGGATACCTTTGCGTTCAAAATAGCTGTGGTCCTCCAGCAATGCCGGGATCAGATCCTCGCGGGCAATCTTTTCCGGCACCCGCCAGTAAGGATTCACCACCAGGTAGCGCAGCTTCTCCATAAATACCGGTGTTTCACGTTCGGGAGTGCCGACGATGACGCGCATCGACAGGGGCACACGCTGACCGTCGTGCACCTGTAACTGAAAAGCCGCCGTGTTCACCACGATATAGCGTTCACCGAGCTCGTGCGGCAACCCGTGCCAGCGCTGCAGATTGATGCGCAGCTGCGCAATCCGCTGCTCCACCGGTACCGCCAGCGCAGCACGCGTGGCCCTGCCGATTATGCCGTCGATGGCCAGGCCATGCCGCTCCTGGAAATGGCGCACGCCCTGCTCCAGCGCGGCATCATAGCGTCGACCTGCTGTTTCGCCGGACTGCCCGGAAGACAGATCGCCGGTGATTTCCAGCAACTGCCGTAATATCTGAATTTCCCCGCTCTCGCTCTCCGGCTCCAGGCGCTCGCCGGCCGCGGCAAATGCCGGCCAGCCACCACGGGCATGGATATCGAGGTAATGCGCCAGCTGTTCACGCAGACGCTGATAGCCGGCATGCTGCGGTTCCAGTTCCGTCGCGGCCGGGTCCGGTTCCACGGGTTCGCCGGACAGGTCCGCCAACGCCTGCATCTGGAACAAACAGGCGAGAAGCACAAGCAGAACGACTGTACCCAGGCGTTTGGCAAGAACCATCGCTTATCTCCCCGACGCTCTCCGGATCCAATATTTAATCCGCGTCTCTTATAATTATTAGCACCAAAACGGCTGGCTGCTCTGCGGCGCGCCAACAAACAAGCACCCTCCGTCATTGCAATGCCTTGACCCGAAGGGTAAGGCACCCGTAATGAAACCCCAAGGGGTTCTATGGGCGTAGCGCGGCAATCTCGGGACGACATCGCACCTGTCCAGAGATTGCCGCGGCGCTGCGCGCCTCGCAATGACGGCAAGAAACCATCGTCACTGCGAGCCGGCGCTTACTTTTCGGCGCTGACCATACAGATCCAGCCGGCATCGGCCTCGCCACGGGTAGCCGGCTCGAATTCTCCGCTCGGCTCGCCATCCTCGTCAGTTGTCTGCCAGTAGATCGTCACGTTGGCGAAACCGGCTTCCAGCAGGATCTCCTTGAGCTCCGGCAGGGTCCACAGACGCCACTCATAAACAAACGCATCTTTCATGCGCGAGCCGTCGTTGAAGTTGAAATGAATATGGCAGACAGTATGTCCGGTAACCGGATCGTAATCCGACTGCTCCCATACATAGGTGAAGCCTTTGTGCCGGGTTTTTTCCTCGATCTCCCGGTACGCCTCATAACCACCGTAGATATCGAGGAAACAGATCCCATCGTCAACCAGAGCATCGCGTACCGAAGCGAAGTATTCGCGCAGCATTTCGCGCTGTTCGAAAATCTGCCAGCTGAAATTCATCGCCACCACGATATCCACGGGTTCAGTCGCCACACTCCGGACGTCTTCCTGCACCAGGGTTACGCATTGCTGCTGTGAATCGGTGAGTCCGGCAATATGATGCTCACGCCCCCAGTTCAGCACTTCACCATCCAGATCCACGCCGATAGCGCGGTTGTCCTTACGTCCCCGTACCCACTCGCAGCACATTTGCGCAGTGCCGCAGAAATCCTCGCGCAACACTCTGGGCACACGCTTGCGAATACGCTTGAAATTCGTCGTAATGAACTCGTACTCAAACTCCGTCGACTGGACTGCCTGCTCGTAAAGCGCGTGTCGATCGGCTCTGTCCGCCTTACGCGGTTTACTGCTTTTGGCCGCCTTGCCGCCTTTTTTTGCGCCTTTCTGGCGGCTTTTCGTTGTGCCCATAGGTTTCCTTTGTGCGACAATAGAGATATC
>JAGXGS010000090.1 GCA_024636585.1 Thiogranum sp.
CGGGCACTCATTCGTATGATAGGCGCACTTTCGACGCCGACTCATAAGTAAGAAAAACGTGCAGCGCTCAGGAACGACGTGGTAATCCCTATCCCAATGCGAACCGATCGCGGCTTTCGCGACTGCCAGTCCGCGGAATTTACAGCAGGAACACGCTTGCTCAGCTGTTTGCCGGACATCCGAAACCGCTGGCGTTCATCAGCAGCGCGAGCCGATATCAAATCCGCATTCACCGCCTCGGTGAAAACGCTCTACACCAACCTCATGCTGGCAACCTCCGACCGGCCACCGAAAATCCTGCTGATCGGATCGACCGAACCCGGAGAAGGCAAAACAACCATTGCTGCCTGCCTGGGTCTGAACCAGGTTGCGGCCGGCAGCCGAACCCTGATCGTCGACCTCAACTTGCGCACCCCGGCGCTGCACACCCTGTTCAACCTCGACCGCGCACCGGGCCTGGCTGAACTGCTTGCCGGCGATGTTGCGCTAGAACAGGTCATCCATACAGATGCGGCGTCGGGCGTGGAGATCATCACTGCCGGTGCCGCCTGCGACGACCCCGCCGAGCTGCTGATGGGCGACAACATCGACATGCTGTTGCAGATGCTGCGCGAACGCTACGACCTCGTGGTACTGGATTCGCCGGCCTACGTGAGCTGGGCCGACAGCCGCATACTGCTGGATAAATCCGACGCGACAGTTTTCGTGGTCCGCTGGGGGCAAACCAGGTGCCGGCGAGTACGCCGGGCGCTGACACAGATCCGCGGCTCTCGCGACCAACCGATCGGGATCGCGTTGAACCGCGTTGACGTAAAAAGTTATGCCAGGAACGGCTACCGGACCGCAGGCTGCGATACACGCCGATAGAGCGAGAAAAATATGTCAGATCATTCCAGGACAATCGAGCGCAAGACTCAACGTGGAACCGCAATCGGCCTGCGGGACTGGCTTCCGGAACGCATGTTCGCCTGCGTCATCGTCGGCATCGTCGAGCGGATGGACCTGAGCGGCCTTTCCAAAGAAGACAACACCGATCCCGCCGCCGACCCGGCCAAACTGCTGGCCCTGCTGTTCTTCGGCTATACCTCCGGCGTATTCGCCAGCCGCCATCTCGCGAACGCGGCCCGCCTGACGGAAAGCTTCCGCTACATCACCGCCAGCACGGAACCTGACGCTGGCGTCATCGAACGCTTCCGCCAGCGCAACCGTCACGACATCGAACGCTTCTTCGTGCGCATACTGGGTATTTCCTATGTCATGAAACAGGCAAACCTGGGCGCGCCGCGCCTGGACCGGAAGCAACTGCAGAAGCGCCTGCTTGCGGAAGCCCGGGTCCTTTTGAAATGCGCCGAAACCGCTGACGCGCAAGCTCCAGGCATCGACCACAGCCAAAATGAGTCAGGCCGCACGCAATCTTCACAACGCCTTCATAGCCGTTCACCCCGCGCGCGCCAAACCGCTCATGACGAAGCCCATACCTTCACTTTTCTGCCCAAAAAACAGAACGCGACGGCGCAGAGTCCCGAGATATCGCAATCCAGCCTCGCATCGCTGGCCAACTCTCTGCCCCGCAACAGGTATGCCGGCGCCGTCGCCACCACCATGGTGCTGGCTACAGTGGGTGCGGTATTTCTGCTCGCCCAGTACGTCGACCGGCAGGCTCCAAACCCGCCTGCCGTTGCTGCAGTAACCGAGAGCGACGACATTCACCATCAAATCGAGTTTGCCTCACTGAGCGATACCCTGCTTTGGCCGAGCGACAAGATGATGCCCGCGATTCTCTCGCAACCCTTCAACATCGCAACAGCACCCACGCTGCCGGAAGTTCCCGCCGAAGCTGGCCCGGCGCCCGATGCGCCGAGCGACGAACGCGACGAACCAGCCGCCGACACTGCGAAACCGGAAGCCAACGTATTCAAGCAGGAACAGTGGCTGCTTGATCAGCCCTCGGAAAACTACACCCTGCAGGTATTCTGGGACTGGGAGCAGGAGTCGCTCGAAAACTTCGTAGAACAAAACCGGCTGGAAGGCACCCTCGCGTTTTACAAAGACCGCCGCACCGGCAAAGACCGCTACGTCCTGCTGCACGGCAGCTATCCGACCCAGCGCGAGGCCCTCGGCGCCATCGAAACGCTCCCCGAACAGGTCCGCAACAACGGCCCCTGGCCGCGCACACTGGCAAACATCAAAACCACTATCATGTCACTGCGCGAGGCAAACGCACGCTAGCTCGAATCCCTCATCCCAACGCTTGTCAGCCGGCGAGCCAGTGCTTACACTACGCGCCTCTTTCGGGCGGTTAGCTCAGCGGGAGAGCACTGCCTTCACACGGCAGGGGTCACTGGTTCAATCCCAGTACCGCCCACCAAATAACACGTTAAAAACCAGTAAGATATTGCGGTCGCCCTCAACAGCCCCGCACAACACCAGAGGCCAGGGTAACGCAGGGGTAACACCTGCGCGCTCGGTGCCGGAGTTCCGCTTTCGTTGCCTCCGAACTTTCCCGATCACGTCAGGAAGTTCTTGCCATACCTGGAAACCTACAGAGCGAGAACTTGAGAACGTCCTGGCATTAACTGAATTGAAGCTGCACGATCTTAAGATATAGTACGAACAACTAACACGAATCGAGCAATGCATGAATAACAAATATCCTTACATCGCAAACGCGATAAGAATAAAGTATGACGCAATTTTTGGTGCGCCTTTGCTTGATTTGGCCCGAACCAACTTCGATGTATTAAAAAAATTCCATGAGATAATTAGCCCCCGATATTTCATTCCACTCAGCGGCCTACAATCTTTCGGGGGAAATTCTCTTGAAGACGTAAGAATAAGAATCGAACTGTTTGAGGGAAAGGGCGTATTCGAACTAACCCCTCAAAAATTAGCGGTCAACTTTACTGGTATAATTTCCGAAAGTGACATGACCATCGTCAAAGATTGTTTAACCCTAGGGCTAGACGCGGTAAAGAGCTGTATGCCAGATGCGATCATCTCTGGAGAATTTATTGGACTCACGTCTAGCCTGCATGTCACAGAAGATGATTTCGTAGCCTATGAGCACATAAACAAACTTCTACCTTTCGGCAAGTTATTTCCCCTTGAACTTTATGGTGCAAAAAATGCCAAGCACGGTTTTACGACCCAATTTACTAATTCTGACGAGCTGTGGTCGGTATATTTTGGCGTCGCGCCCAGCGCTTCAATGGACTCAGATATCGACTTCACTTTGACTGCAACATATGAGCTTGGTACAAAATTCGCTAATATCTATGAAAAAGCCGAGCATTTGGACAAAATATCTGACATTTATCTTGATAAACTAGGATTGGTTGCGAAAAAAGACGAAAGTCTATAAGACAATCTTTTGAGCACTCAGCGGACAAGGTGACAGCTATGGCACGCACTACCTTCGAAACACCCAGCGCGCCCCAAGGCCTGCTCGAGACCGCCACGCAAAAACCAAAGCTAACGCTTGTTGTCTCTCCACACGGCGCAATCCAGACAGCTGAAGAAGAATTAGCCTTTGAAAATCGGTTGCGAGGAATGCAACCGCAGCAGTTCGGCCACAATCGCCAAGCTGCGACAGTTAGTGGCGCATACCACCAAAGCAGTACAAGCGCTTTAAAACAAGAAACCTCTTATTTATCGGGCCGTATAACTGGCCCGGTGCAAGTATTCAAAGCAATTGTAGACATGTGGAACTTAAACGAATTGCAAGCAACGCGAATGCTCGGTTTTGAAGACAGCGAACTGTCTTATGCAACAAGCATACTACATGGTGATATTACGCTCCGCGGTAGAGATCCTAAAGACAGAGTTTCCCACCTGTTTGTCATTCGATCTTCTTTGGCATCGCTCTTCCGAGATACCCAAACTGAAAATACATGGCTGCGCGAGCCACAGCGCGACTTAGAAAATTGCACGCCCTTAGATTTCTTGGTTGACGGCGCTTTCGAGAAATTACTCCGAGTAAGGCATTTAGTTGACGTGATGTCCGGCAGATTATGAATCTGTCGGAATTAAGCCTAAGCTCTTGGACCGGTATAGTGTATCGCTTACAGGTGCTTCCATCTCCTATCGAAGCATTGAAAGACATGGAGATTGATTCGCGCGGAATGCTAGAAATGATTCAGCTATTAAGAGCGCGGGGCGATCTGGAAGATATACAGTCGACATTAGACCACCCTTTTCAAGCTAGAATACATGGACCAAAGCGGCAAACACGGTTTTCTGACGGATCGATAAGGGTATTTTACAGCGCTGTTGAGTTGGAAACTGCGCGTAAAGAAGTTCTGTATCACTCCTTGGTTTATGCGATCAGCCACTCATCTCCCGACAGGCAAGTCTATTACAACGAAATATCCTGCCACTTTGAAGGGAACACGATTATAGATCTCAGGCCTCATCTCGATAGTATGCCCTACCTTGTCAAGGACATGGCAGACGGATACGAAGAGTGCAATCGCATCGGACAAGAGGCCGTAGCTATTGATCTAGATGGGTTAGCCACTCCATCAGCACGAAATCAACCAAACGGGTCCTGCGCTCCGATATTCAAGCGTTCAGCAATAACCGATCCTGCTGATGAAGGCGTTTGCGTATTTTCATATGACGCAAGCTCAAGAACCATCGAAGTTGAGCGATTGTAGCTTGCTACTACCTGCGAGCCTATCGAGGTCGCTGCCTTGCGAGTGAACGGCAACCAGGTACGCATCGGGATCGATGCGCCGAAGGAAGTGGTGGTGTTGCGGGAAGAACTGTTGGAAACGAATTGATCGAGAATGCGAGATTTTACGCCGGTAGAAATCTGGATAAGGCATGGTTTATCGGATCTGTATTTTGCAGCCCGAAACCAGGCTAACGATGTTTATAGCTATGGCACGTTCTTCTACATCATGGCAGCAGAGAAGCACCTTAAGGCTGTCCTGATATACATTCATCGGGACAAATATACAACCTTGGAAGGCGAGGCTGCACGGCGTGCGGTAAATGGAATAGCCAAAAAATATAGTCATCGGTTCAACGAAATGATTGAGGAAGTAAGCGTTCACTACAACAGATCTACGAATGAAGAACTAATTCCGGCGATGTTCCTTGGTTTCGAAACCGGAAAGCTCGTGCAAACCATGTGTGAAGGCTATATGGATACTCGCTATCCTAGCGTTCAATCCACGTCGCGTCATTTTCCTTCGCCGACTGCTCCAGGTATCCGTCACGCCCCACTGGGATCAAGCTTTTTCACAGATTTTTTGCAGCATATATGCTTAAACTGCTGGAAATATCTTATATCCAATGGATTGAACGGTAAGATGGTGATTGAACAGATCCAAGAGCGCTACTCGGGTAGCGAAGAATTTAATCTTTTTGAGATTGCCTACCTGAGACAATTACTAAATTCAATTGCCCCTGAAGCACACCCTATAGGTAAATAAATGCCCCGCCGAAGCGGGGCCTGTTGTGCATTGATACAGCCTCAGAACACCTGCTCGCGTTCCGAGTAAGGACTGAACTCCAGATAGCTGTGCTCATACCTCACAGTGAAGCCGTCCGGGTTTCGAAACACGACCCATTCGAGCCCGCCAGCGGCGTTCTTCGCTCTGCCCGGCGGATACGCCCGAAACTTTGCAAGCCGGTGCTGCTTTCCGGTCGGGAATTGATCAGCCGTTACGATCCCGGCTGCGATCAGGTCTTCTTTGCTTCCGATGTAGTCGATTGAACAGCCGCATGTTGTCGTTGTGATCATAGCGGCGGCGCCAGCATGTCGCGGGATGCAGCCTCCTGCGCCCCCTTGGAGGCGCTCTCCAGGTCCGCTCGCAGCTCATCGACGCGACTGTAAACGCCTTGCGCCATTCGACCGGCAAGGCCTATGAGGATGTTGAGCTGCATGGCGTCGACTTCATGGGATGACTCATCTGCGCAGTATCCTTCCAGCACTTCGAGTATCGCGCGGAGCTCCATCAACGGAAGGATTTCCTGGTCGATCGCTTTAGTGGCTTCGGCAAGGTTCATGGCTGAGCCTCCGCATCCGGCTTAGCCAGCTGTTCGATGGCACTGCCAAGGTCTTCGAGTGAGCCTACCACCTCATCGAGGATGCGCCGCGCTGCACCAGCAGCACCACCGGCGACTGCAAGGCTCACTATCTCAGTTTCACGGCCGTCGCGGTCCTCGATCAGTTTCAGAATGTCGATGGCGTCCGTTACCCGGATCGAAATATCGGTACACAGTTTTTCGTTTGCGTTCATGGGTGTTGATCCTCATGGTTGATAGGGGTCAACACCGATCCGGGAATCCGGTATGCTTGGCGTGCTCATCGGCTGACCTCCATACGGTCGTTGATGGGAAGTCTGGCGGGGGTGTTGACGCACTCCTGCCAGGCGCCTTCACTTTACGGCTACGGCCATGGAAACTCAAGCATCGGTCTCCGCCGCCTTAGCTGGGAAGTAAGTCGCGACGTATTCGTCCGCCTTCATGGCAAGCCATTCCGGGATCTGGAACTTGATTGCATCTACATCGGTCGGCGGCCGGGTGGAAATACCCCTGCCGGAGATCACCCGCCAAAGCGCGTCGATCCCCGCATCATTGTCGGCCAGGGTTTCGTTGAAGGCGTCTGCCATGATCCAGTCCGTCATCCCCTGATAGAGCGTGAAGCCGAGTAGCTGCATGACCTCGAAAGCGGCCTCGGGGGACAGCTTGTGATCCTTCACCAGGGAGCCGCTGAGCACGCGCGGCAGATCGCCGCCCAACCACCACCAGGCAAAGTGTTTCACGCCTTCTTCCGCCATGAGGCGCAACGGGTTGGCGTGGTCCGGGCGATCATCGTCCGGCGTTCCTGGAGTCGGGTTTCGCGGGGTCCAGTGCTGGCGAGACTCGCGCCACTTGATGACCTGCGGCAGGCTGAACTTGTAGGCCCTGCCGTTCGCGCCCTCCTGCTCGACCGGGCAGCCGCGGCGCAGCCAGGCGTCGATTGTCGGCAGGGACACGTCGAAAGCTGCTGCCAGTTGGGTCTTCGTGAGACTGGCCGTTTTTCTGCTGGTTCTGGCTTTCATAACAACAACAACCTATAGGGGGCCTGTGACTAGTGAAAGATCGGGATGAGTATTACCCCCGATGGAAAAAAATACCGCGAAGGGACCCGCTCTTATTAATTAATAACTTACGCATACTTCCTCGAATAAGTTGCGCCGTGGCTCGGGAGGAGAACCGAGTGGAGGCGCGTCGCCAAGCAGGCTTGCCGGAGTGATACGGCAAGGGCTGACCTGCAAGGCCCTGGGTTGCGTCGTAGCCGGCGACTGTAACCGGTAGAGACGCATCACTACAGCGAGCGGGGATAGCCCCGGGTGCTCCCGCCATAGCCTGAGCCAGCACACCGGCTGGCATATTGATCATTACTCGCAGCACCGGTAGGAAGTGCCAGGCTTGCACTCACGCAGGCCAGCACGTCTGATGCGATGCTCGGTATACAGTTCCAGGTCGTGGCGAAACTCTTCCCTGATCGCTGGGCTGCGGCGGAAGTCCCTGCGTGCATTCGCGGCGATCTGTCGGCGCTGCAAGTCATCCACGCCGCTCATTTGCGCTGCTTCCGTGGTCGACGATCAACACTGCCCAGCTGGTTCCTGATGCCGTCAATCTCTCCGAGCAATTCGGCCTCTTCGGCTTCGAGCGCTGCAATCTCACTGTCCAGCCTTTCCATCTCAGCGATACGAGATTCACGCGTCGGGCCTGCCTCGGGATAGTCCTCGATGGACTGCACGTATTCGCGCACGGCTGTTTTGCACAGGTCCGGGAACATGGCGAACAGCGCAGGCTGAGTGACGATGCCAACTTCGCCATTCGGATTCGTCAGAAGAGCCACGTAATCGTTTTCCGCAATCTCCTTGTCGGGGTTCTCAATTAGCCAGTCGATGCTCCACTTACGCATCCGCTTACGGTGAAGAGCGCCCACCTTGTCGATCCAGTTGCACAGCACGTCGCTCATCTCTTCCCGCGGGACGGGTGCCGTCTTCAGGAACTTATGCCGCGCGATTTTCTGATCGACTCCCTGCTTGATGATCCCTGCCTTCGCCAGGCCTTGACTTACGATACTCTTCATGGGGGCGAAGATGTCGCGTGCGCTCATCGGTCGGCGCCTCCCTGTTGCACGGTGCGATTCACGATGCGTACATGCCCTTTTGCCGTCGCTTTTTCGTATGCCAGGTAGCGGTCAAAGTCGTCGCCGAACTCGGCGCGCAGGTTCGCGTCGCGCTGCCAGGTCGCGCGGGCTTGTGATTCGATTCCGGTGTTGTCTTGCATGTGCTCATGCCTCTCTGCGCTGGTTGAAATGGATTGCGATTGGTAAGCCTGGGGTGCGAACTGGTTTGGGAAAGGTGCCGCTATAGATCCGAGAGCGCGTTGGATCGCGCAAGACTTCGCTATGCCTAACCCGTGCCCGATGCTGAACTTACCCAGCGGGTGTCTCAGGTCGCGCGCCATGATCGAGTCGATTGGCTCGCCGCGATAGTCCGGCTTAGCGAGTTGAATGTGCCGCTGCGCCGCTTCAGGTGTAATGCCGGCCGCATCGGCAAGTTGCTGTAAACTGATTTCCATCGTTCGCCCTCAATGATGATTTCGAATTATTGAAACACAGTAGTTGGGAAATCGTTTTAGCAATCCATTTCAGTGCTGGAATTTTTAAAAAGATCATGCAGCCGCTTCTGCCCTTCGGGAAGCGGCCCGAACTCGCGGGCATGGAACAGTGCAATGAATATCGCTGATGCACCGGGCGGTGGTTCGCCTAGTCTGCGCCAGCGCGGCCAGCATCGGTGCTCGAAATCGGAGATTGCGTTCGCCAGTCTTCCGGCTCGCGACCAAGGCTGCAGACTGCTGTCCAGCATGTTCCAGGCTCCGCCCAGATGTTCGTGCTGCTCCTGCTTACGCCATCGCGCAACCTCCCTGCGTGATAGTCCGAGCGCCAGATCTAGCGATTCGCCGGCCATGTGTCGCTTCAATCCATCCTCGAACCAATCCGCCGCATCCACCGGACCATGCTTGCGCATGACGGCGGCGACGATCAGCAGATTGTCGACAGGATCAGTCACGCTACGCCTCCACCGCTTGCGGGGCTCGGTCGATCAAGGTCACTTGCAGTCGACCGACTCGAAATAGCGCACCTGATTGCGCCCGCAATATCACCAGGGCGTGGTCGGTTGAATCGACCACCTCCAGCGTCGGCGATGGTGGCCAACCACGAACAACCACTTGGTCACCGGGTCGAATTTTGGGAGGCAAGTTGCTCATAGAATCGTCCCTCCCGAGCCAGCACGAAAATGGCCGCCCGCTCTCTGTAACCCTTTTCTCCTGTGTTTTCGGGCAGGGGTTTTCAGTGAACCCAGTGGTATAGGTATATAAGTGGTCCCCTGGGCGGGACTATGGAGCAATAAACGCGAATCCGTCGCATTCATACGCTAGATCTCTGTTATTGCGCGGGGTTTTGGGATAGTGGCGGCATTGCCTCTAGTCCCTCTGGCGGGACTATGTTTTTCAGTGGCACTGCTCACAGTCCCGCCAGCGGTACTTGAGGTAGACGCCAGCGGGACTGTGGGCCTTGTTTTCTTCCGCGAGCGTTTCACAAACGGGCTGCCGTCATGGTGGCGGTAGTCGTGTGTTGCTCTCTCTGCTCGCATGTTGTGATCGGGGTGCGTATCGCTGTCTAAGTGCGTCAGCCGATAGCGGGCAGGCTCGGAAGGAAACGAACCGGGGTAGGTGGTAACGAGAAATCCGAAGTGCTGCAGCTCATTCAAGGCTTCTTTGATCGTGCTGCGCGAACGGAAGCCGCGTTTAGCAATGAGGTACTTGTAGGGGCAGGCGAGCCAGCCATTATTCCCCGCCTTCCGAAGTTTCCTGCTCTCTGGAAAATACTCTAGCCCTATCTCCAGCCATAGGAGTTTTGCATACACGGACAGCCCCGCCCAGCAAGGATGATTCACCACATCATGGTGAACCGCATAGGCTCGGCGACCGTGTTTCTTTCCTGTGGCTTTGATTGGGTCAGGGGGTCGTGCCATAATCGCTCGACTCTTTTGTAATCATCATTTGCCCGTTCGCCATGCCAGTGGCTGCGGGCTTTTTCTCGCTCGCGTGAACGTGCTGCACAGCATCGCGGATTTTCGCGGCAAGCGTTCTCGGTGGCGCCTGGTGGTTCAGCATGGCCTGCCTGATCTGTTCGGCCGTGAGCTTCATGCAGCATTGTTCTCGCGCAGGTTCTGCTCCTGGAACTCGAGCAAATCACAGATGCGATACCGCACCAGCTTGTGCGAGAGCCGCACAAACTTCGGCCCGTCGCCCTCGCGGCGCATCTTTTCCATTTTGCGAATTGAGACGCCAAGGAACTCGGCGGCCTCTTCGGAGGATACTTGCCGACGCTCAGTGAGCGGTTGATTGGACTTGCGATGATTCATATTGCCTCCCGTGGCACGGCGGCATGCCGTGCGCTATGGGAGGACTTTAGGCGGGGTGTCAGCGAAACTTCGAGCGCGTTTCGCTAAATAGCCGGGTTGTGCTTCGTGATGTTTTCTATCGTCTTGCGGGTGATCCCCAATCGATCTGCAGCGGCGTCCCGTAACGCAGTGATCCGCCATGTCGGATGCTTCGCATAAACACTGTCGAGTGTAGCCTCAATCTCTTGCTTGCTTACTTTCGTCCGATTTAGCCGCCCCTTCCCGGCACCACAGTTCTGCTTGAAGCCTGTCTGCAATGCCTTGCTATTCTCCCGAGTCATAGGCGGGCGGTTTCGTAGTCGCGTGATTGGTTCGCCAACTGAGGATGCTACTTCCGGCGTTGCCAACAGCGCGATTTCCCGCATTTCGTCAACCGCTATGCAGACGTTCAGGAAACGATCTAGAGCGCGCTCTGTCTGTCCCTTTGCGACGTACTGCCGCAGGTAATCGGCACCAGCAACAATCTGCACAGCGCACACCAGAAGCCGCGAAGCGGGCGGCTCGTGCTCCTGGATCTCGGGCCATGTGGTAGGGAAACCATGCTCCAGCAGAATCTGCTGCGCCTCAGCGACCCAGCGGGAAACAGCTTGATTCCAATTCATGGCGAAACACTCATCAGCCGCGCCACGGCCTCAGCCTTATGTTCCGGCGCCAAGTGGGCATACCGCAGCGTCATCTTGATATCAGCATGACCCAGCAGTTCGCGCACGGTGTTCAGGTCGACGCCGGCCATTATCAACTTGCTGGCGAACGTGTGCCGCAGATCGTGCCAGCGAAAGTCCTTCACCTTCGCCGCTTCGAGGAGCGCGTGCCATGCCTTCTTCACATTGTCGAAGGGCTCACCATTGCGACCGGGAAATACCAGCGGATTGTTGTCCCTGCCCTTCCATGCTTCCAGAACCTCCGCCGCCTCCTGATTCAGGGGAATGTGCCGGGTGATCGCTGCCTTTGCCGTGGCACCTCTCACTGTCAGCATGTTGCCTTTGAGGTCAATATCAGACCATTGCAGTTGGAACAGTTCGCCGCGACGCAGCCCGGTATTGATCGACAGCAGCACCATAGGTTTCATGTGATCCGCGAAACCCTGCAGGTCCGGAAACAGGGTGTATCCGCGCTGCTTGCGCCAAGTGTTCGCACTGGCCCGCTCCTTCTTCAGCCGCGCCTCCCTGATGTCCAGGGCCTCCCGTATCGCCTGCTCTTCAGCGGGCTTCAGGTAGCGCGTGCGAGCGTGCTTGTCGACTTTCATCTGCTTGATCTTGGCCAGTGGATGCACCTCCAGCACGCCCCACTCCACCGCCTTCGACAGCGTTGCTTTCAACGCGGTCATGTCACGGTTGATGGTCGAGGGCGCTTTGCCAGCCTTACGCCGCTTCGATTGCCACTTGTCCGCCTGCCAGGCTGTGATCGCGTCCAGCTTCATGTTGCCCATATCATCCTCGAAGCACGCCTTCAGCCGCGCCACAGTGGCCGCTCCGTCCTTCCTGTGAGCTTTGACCCAATCTCCATAGTCACCATCAACAAACTGCGCCAGCGTCGGCATCGCGGCGACACGGCGCGCCTGCCGCTTCTTTGCCTGGGGGTCGCTCTTGCCCGCCGCCTCGCCCATAGCTTCCTGTGCCAGCTCACGCGCGCGTTTCAGCGTAACCTTGCCGTAACGGCCAACGGTGTAACGGACCAGCCGGCTCTCGCGATTGCGGTAGAACAAGCAGAAGGTCTTAGAACCAGTCGGCGACACGCGCAGCCGCAGACCGGGCAGCACGCTGTCACGGACCTCGTAGCGGCCCGCCTCCGGTTGCAGGCTCTTGATCGCATCCTCAGTCAGCTTTACCGGCTGAGAGCGATCGACAGCGGAATTTTTGTTGGTAGGCATGGGTCGCATATTCTCCTGGGGTAACGCCGGGGTAACACGAGATAGCGTAGCACGGTGGAGAATGTGCGGGAACAGGCAGGGAATAAGGAAGATGAAATTTACTTATTATCAGTCTCTTACAGGATTTCGGGTAATCGCTTCAAATACTTGGGAAAACCGGTTTTTTCGCTTTCACACGGCAGGGGTCACTGGTTCAATCCCAGTACCGCCCACCAATTCAATAAGTTACGAACATAACTTACTCCATGCCTTTAATACAGTCATTGCGAGGTGCGCAGCGCCGCGGCAATCTCTTGCGGCGGCTGCACTGTCGGGAGATTGCCGCGCTTCGCTCGCAATGACGAGGCGATTATTGGTCCCGGGTGAAAAGCC
>JAGXGS010000091.1 GCA_024636585.1 Thiogranum sp.
CAAGGCGATCAAATCCGACGAAAAATTGCAGGATATCCCGGTCATCCTGGTCACCACCCTTTCCGATTCGCAGGATGTGATTCGCGGGCTGGAGTGCGGCGCGGACAATTTCATTCGCAAACCCTATGACGAGCGCTATCTGCTATCCCGCATCGAGTACCTGCTGATGAACCTTGATCTGCGCAGAGAACACAATATGCAGTTGGGAGTGCAAATCAATCTTGGCGGCAAGAAATACTTTATCAACTCGGAACGCCAGCAGATTCTCGACCTGTTGATTTCGACTTACGATGAGGCGATTCATCTCAATATTGAGCTCAAACAGCGTGAAACGGAACTGGAGTCATCCAACCAGGTACTGAATGGTTTGTTCAACATCGCGGCAGGTCTTAATAACGCGATAACGCAACATGAAGTGGCGGAAATAGCTCTTGAGCGTGTATTGGAACTACCCGGGGTGCAGAGCGGCTGGATTTGCATGCGCGATGGCGAGTCTGGCTTTGAGATCGTTGCTACGCGCAACTTGCCACCGGCGTTATTGGTCCCCGGCGCGCTGGATGGCGACTGTAAGTGCCGCAAGCAGCTTCTCTCCGACCAGTCAAATTCGGCGTGCAACATCGTCGAGTGCGAGCGGATCGCCAAACTTAAAGATAAGGGCGGCGATACGGGCGGATTAAGGTGCCACGCTACCGTGCCACTGTGGCTTGCAGGGCGCACGGTGGGACTGATGAATCTGGTCGGGCCGAATGAAGGTCTGTTCGACGAAGCGGAGTTGAAGATACTGCACGGCGTCGGCAACCAGGTCGCGGTGGCTATGGAACGCGCCAGGCTGCACGAAAACCTCGAATACCTGGTCGAGCAAAGAACCGAAGCGTTGAACTTGGAAATTGCCGATCGCAAACGTATCCAGGCAGAGCAGGCGCGGCTCGTGGCGATCATTGAGGCAACGCCGGATTTCGTCGCCACAGGGGATCTCGACGGTCATATACTCTATATAAACCAGGCGGGTCTGCGGATGATCGGACATGAACCCGGACAGGATGTCTCCAATCTGAATGTAGGTGCGGGCCATCCGGATTGGGCACTCAAACTGGTACGGGAGACGGGCATCCCCCACGCCATTGAGCATGGATTCTGGAGCGGAGAAACTGCCTTCCTGCGACCGGGCGGGAAGGAGATGCCGTTGTTGCAGGACATCATCGCACACAACAGTCAAGACGGGTCGGTGGAGTACCTGTCCACCATCGCGCGCGACATCACCAGGCACAAGGAAAACGAAGCCAGGATCATACGTCTCAACAGGATTTACAGCGTGCTGAGCGGCATCAACACCACGACCGTGCGTGTCCGTGAGGAGGAAGAACTGTTCAGGGAAGCCTGCCGCATCGCAGTGGAGGATGGCGGATTTATCTTCGCGTGGATCGGCAAGTTCGATGCGGACAGCCAACAGGTGACGCCGGTTGCCCAGGCAGGCCGTGATGACGGTTATCTGGCGCAGATCAATTTGACCGGGTGTGCTGATACCCCGGGAAGCTGTGCATTAACCGCGCAGGCGCTGACCGAGACGCAGCCGGTGATCTGCAACGACATCGCCAGCGACGAACGCATGGCGGACTGGAGTAACGAGGCTCTGAGCCGTGGCTATCGTTCAGCGGTCGTGCTTCCCCTCATGATGGGGGAAAAGCCGGTCGGCGTGTTCGTGCTTTACGCCCCGGATCCAGATGTGTTCGATGATGAAGAGATGGCATTGTTGATTGAAATGTCCAGAGACATCAGCTTTGCGCTGGAAACTTTTCGTCTTGATGCCCAACGCAAACAAGCAGAATCTATGTTTGCCGAGCAATTAGAGGAGCTAAGCCGCTGGCACAATGCCACTTTGGGACGGGAAATGCGTACCATTGAGCTTAAGCGCGAGGTAAACGAACTACTGGGTCAGGCCGGTCAGCCTCCGCGTTATCCCAGCGCAGGTGAGAATGAATCGAATGCTTAATGTTGGAGCTTACTCCGAGTTCCACATTCCGAATCCGGGTGGAGGGAGCCAAACATGAAAAACTGGAAATTATCGGCGCTATTGAACACTGCGGTGGGGATGGCGATTGTGGTGGGTACCGTTGTGTTAGGTACCGAGTTTTTGTTCATGATAATACTCGAAGAAATCCTTGTTCCCATGTTTAAACTTTCGCATACGACTTGGGGTGCCATCGATGCCGTCGTGCTTGCCACAGTCGTTGCCCCGATGCTCTATTTCGCTTTACGGAAAATGCAGGCGAGTGATGAATTGTTACGCGAACGGGAGTCGCAACTTGAGACGGTTATCGAAAATATCACCGAGGGTTTGGCTGTTTCCGGTCTGGATGGGCAGTTGCTGCATTTCAACCGAGCCGCGCTGGATTTGCATGGGTTTAGCACGCTGGACGAATGCCGCCAACACCTGAGCCAGTTACCCGATACGTTCGAACTTTCGGCCATGGACGGCACGGTATGGCCTGTGGAGCAATGGCCGCTGGCCCGCATCCTGCGTGGCGAGAGCCTGCGCGGCCTGGAGGTGCGCTTCAAGCACATCCAGGCGGGATGGCAGCGGGTATACAGTTACGGCGGCACGCTCGTCCGCGATGCCGGCGGTCAGCCGCTGATGGCGATAGTCACCATCAGCGACATCACTGGGCGCAAACAGATTGAGAATGAGCTGCGGGAAAACGCAGCACACTACAAGCACATCACCGAGACACTCACGGATTGCCAATATACGGTGCGCATCGAAAACGACCGCGCCATGGAGAGAGTAGAAAGCCCGTTCTGCGTGGCGGTGACGGGGTATACGGCGGAAGAGTTTGCCGCCAACCCCCATCTCTGGATGCAGATGGTCGTGCCTGAGGATTGCGAACTGGTTATGAATCACGTGGACCAGATTCTGACCGGGGTTGAGGTTTTGTCCATTGAATATCGCATCACCCGAAAAAACGGGGAGATACGCTGGATAAGCGACACGGCCATCCAGTTCAGAGACGCCTCCGGCAAACTCCTGTCCTACGGCGGTGTGATCAATGACATTACCGAGTCCAAACAGAGCGAGAATGAGAAACATGAGATGCTCAAGGCCGCCAACCAATCGCGCCAGGCAATGCTGGGGGTGATCGAAGACCAGCAGCAGGCCAAGGATGCACTGCACCAGCTCAACGAAGAGCTGGAAAACAAAGTGACGGCGCGCACTGCCGATCTGGAACAGGCACGACTTGAGGCCGACCAGGCCAACCAGGCCAAATCGGCCTTCCTCGCGGCCATGAGCCACGAAATACGTACGCCGATGAACGGCGTGGTCGGCATGGTCGATGTGTTGCACCAGACCAGCCTCAAGGGCTATCAGGTAGAGATGGTCGATCTCATCCGCGAATCGGCTTTTTCCCTGCTGGGCATCATCGATGACATTCTCGATTTTTCCAAGATCGAGGCGGACAAGTTAGAGATCGAGAGCCTGCCCATGCGGGTGGCCGACGTGGTGGAGAAGGCCTGCGGCCTGCTGGATCACCTGGCCGTAAGGAAAGGGACGGAACTGACGCTGTTTATCGATCCGGCGATTCCCGAAGAAGTCCTGGGCGATGCATTGCGCTTGCGTCAGATATTGCTCAACCTCGCCAACAATGCCATCAAGTTTTCCAGCGGACAGCAGCGGCAGGGCCATGTGTCGGTGCGGGCCATACTGGTCAAAAGCACACCTGACGAGCATGGCCGCTTCCCTCTCCTCAATCCTCTCCCGCAAGCGGGCGAGGAGGCAAACGAATCGCTGCACGATGTTAAAAAAATCCTCGTGGAGTTTCAGGTAATCGACAACGGTATCGGCATGGATGAAGAGACCTTGACGCGGCTGTTTACGCCTTTCTCTCAGGCCGACATCTCTACTACCCGGCGGTTTGGTGGCACCGGGCTGGGGCTGGCGATCTCCGGCCACCTGGTGGATATGATGGGTGGAGAGATCGCGGTACAGAGCGAACCTGGCAAGGGTTCCACCTTCAGCGTGCGTCTGCCGCTGACGCTGCTGCCGGCCAAACCGGATAGCGACGGCAAGGCTGTCGACCTGAGCGGACTTTCCTGTCTGGTGTTGGGCGGCAACGAAAGTTTGGGCGACGATCTGGCCATCTATCTGACCTACGCTGGCGCGCTCGTCGAGCGGGCGCCGGATATGGATGCAGCCCGAAAACTGATCGGCACGCTTGCTCCCGGCCTGTGGTTGCTTATCATCGACGCCGGGCACGATGCGCCACCGGTCGAGGAATTGCGCGCTGTCTGCCGCAGCCGTCCCAATCTGGACCCGCATTTCGTGATGCTTGAGCACGGACATCATCAGCCCGGCGTGGAGCCTCACTTTGTCATCATCAAGCGCGGGCAACGCCGCAAGGGGCGCGCCGAAGCAGTGGACATCGTCACCCTAGACGGTGATGTCATGTATCGCCAATCCTTCCTCCGGGCAGTGGCCATCGCCGCAGGACGGATGCAGGAGGAAGAATTGCCAGTGCCCGGCGAGACCAGGGCGGCGATAGTAAAGCTGTCGCGCGAGCAAGCCCGGCAGCAGGGCTGCCTGATCCTGGTGGCCGAAGACAACGAAACAAATCAGAAAGTGATCCTGCAGCAAATTGGTTTGTTCGGCTACACAGCCGATATCGCCAACAACGGTCGCGCGGCACTGGAACGCTGGCAGAGCGGCGACTACGCGCTGCTGCTCAGCGACCTGCACATGCCGGAGATGGATGGCTATGAACTGGCTGCGGCCATCCGTGCTGCAGAGCAGGGTTCGCGCCACATCCCCATTGTGGCGCTGACCGCCAACACCACCAAGGGCGAGGCCGATCACTGCCGTGCCGCCGGCATGGACGACTATCTGAGTAAGCCGGCGCAGCTCGCGGATCTGAAAGCCATGCTGGAAAGATGGCTGCCGGTTGCAGCCGAATCCATGTCAATCTCTTCCGAGCCAACCGCACTACCGGCTCTGGCATCAGTGCCGGTGGACGTGAACGTGCTCAAGGTTCTGGTGGGCGCTGATGATGCGACCATAATCGAATTCCTGCATGACTTCCGCGTCAGCGCGGCCAAGATAGCAGTCGAGCTGCGCACCGCCGGTGCGGCGGGTCAGGCAGCGGCCGTCGGTGCGGCAGCCCATAAGCTCAAGTCCTCATCACGCTCGGTGGGCGCGCTGGCGCTGGGCGAACTGTGCGACGAAATGGAACAGGCCGGCAAGGCCGGACGGACCGAAGCATTAACCGCGTTGCTATCCCGCTTCGAGGCGGAAATGGCAGCAGTGGATGAATATCTGGGTTCGTTGTAAACATGGATTAAAGGTCGCGAAAAAATTAACGGGAGAAAATTATGGTAGAAAAATCTGCAATCAGGATTCTGGTGCTCGACGACGAGCCTTTCATGCTCAAGCTGCTCAGTCACATGCTGGCCAAGCTGGAATTCACCTCGGTGATGACCTGCGATTGCGGGCGTGTTGCGCTGGAGTCTTTCGATAGTCCGAACGGCCCGCCGGAATTGATCCTGCTGGACCTGAACATGCCGGAAATGGACGGGGTCGAATTCGTGCGCCACCTGGTCGAACGGCTTTTTACCGGCAGTCTCATCCTGATCAGCGGCGAGGATGAGCGTATGCTGCAGGCCGCCGTGAAACTGGTGCAGGCACATAAAATCCCGGTGCTCGGACATCTGCACAAGCCGGTCAAGCCGGAGGAGCTGGCCGAGCTGCTGGAGAAGTGGACAGCGCCCTCACTGGGCAGCCCCCGGGCGGCGAAGAAAGTTTACGGCGCAGACGAGGTGCGTGCTGCCATCGCCAACGGCGAGCTGGTCAATTACTACCAGCCCAAGGTGGCGGTCGCCACCGGTAAGGTGGTGGGCGTGGAAACCCTGGTGCGCTGGCGTCATCCTCAGGACGGAATGGTGTTCCCCGACCAGTTTATCGGCGTGGCGGAAGCGAATGGCCTGATCGATGACCTGACACGGGTAGTGCTCGACGGCGCATTGGCCCAGATCAAGAGTTGGGAAGCAGCAGGACTGACGCTGCGGGTGGCGGTCAATGTATCCATGGATAATCTGATTTCACTGGATTTTGTAGATTTTGTCGCCACACAGACAGCCGCAGCGGGCGTGTCGCCGAAAAGCGTGGTGCTGGAGGTAACTGAAAGCCGGTTAATGCAGGACACGCGCGCAGCACTCGAAATCCTGACCCGGCTGCGCCTGAAGCGATTCAAATTATCCATAGACGATTTCGGCACCGGTAATTCTTCGCTGGCCCAGTTGCGCGACATTCCCTTCGACGAACTCAAGATAGACCAGAGTTTCGTGCATGGCGCCTGGGCCAACAAGACGCTACGGGCAATGTACGACGCCAGCCTGAGCCTGGGAAGACAATTGGACATGGAAGTCGTGGCCGAAGGGGTGGAAGATCTGGACGACTGGCATCTTCTGAGCCTCACTGGATGTGATCTCGCTCAGGGCTATTTCATCGCCCGGCCCATGCCTGCTGACGAGCTGTCCGGCTGGATAAAGGTCTGGCAAGTGCGGTTGGCGGAAGAGCTGTTGGTAGTGAAGGAGCGGTCTTGATACGCTCACACCGATGCAACTATTTTCATCGCCTCGAACATTACCGCCGACGAGTTGAAACTGTTGCGGGACAGAAGTGCGGTCACTTTTGCCCAGGATAAGGACAGTTCCGTGGTGCATGGCATGCCGGGCGAGGCGATCAAGCTGGATGCGGCGAGGTATGTCCTGGCGCCGGATAAGATTGCTGCGGTGCTTATGTCTTTGACAAACAACAAGAACAAGAAGGTGATTCAGTGACGAAATCCAGAACGAACAAAAA
>JAGXGS010000092.1 GCA_024636585.1 Thiogranum sp.
AACTCGGCACGCAGTGCACTGTCTCCCTGCGGGTCCTGCACATTGCCATCGATTATGTCCGCTTGCGCCACCGTCTGGTCGTAGTAGGCCTGGTTGGCTTCCTCATCCCAGAAGATATCAGCGACGCTGATCGCCAGATCGGCAAATAATCCTTCCGTATCCGACCATACGACGACATCCTCGCCTTTGCCCGCAGAGGCCTGGCCGCGCGCCGAGAAATCAATGATTGTGAGGCCGGCATCGGCATTGAGCGAAAAATTCTGTCCGTCACGGAAGCCTTTCAGTGCCGGTTCGCTCATGATCAGAAACGCTACCTCGCCCGCTTCGATACCCGCCTGGAGACCGACATTGATGGCGCCCATGTTGTAAAAGGCCGGTGCAGACCAGGCGCCCTCATTTTTGGCGACCAGTACGCCCTGGCCACCGGCTCCACCGATACCTAATGCGGCTCTGCCGTAGTCAGGTACGATAAATACCGCCCTGGCCTGGTTCAGAAGTTCCCGCCCCTCCGGATCTTCCCTAAGTTTTTCAATGACCTCGGCGGATTTCTGCACCACGTCTCTGGCATCGGCGGTCGATTCCTGTGCCTCACTCTCCGTGGCTTGCGTGCGTTCCATGTCTTCCATCTCCGCCGCCAGCGCTGGACCGGTGCCGGCGAGACAGAGAAGGCTGCTGCAGATTAACGTAGTGATTCGATTCCTCATGGCAATTCTCCATTGTTGATAAAAAGTTATTTGCACAGGCAGGCGAAGCAACCGCTGTGCCACGACAGGCTGACAGTTGTTGCGTCGCGCCCGGATGCTGCTGTGGTGGTACCACCGGCCGGTCCTGCTGACACTGGCGTTATGGCAGGCTGCGCATGATTCGATGCGCGATTGCCCGGGGTGGTGCATTTCCACCTGCACCGGTTCAATAGCCCCTGCGGGACACAGGGCTCGCGGGCCCTGCACTGCGCTGTTCCCGGGCGTGACACTTGAAAGGGCGCATCTTGAGAACAGGCAGTCTCGTGTTGAAACTAAAAATATCTGGCTTTGATACCGGTGGCGCTTTTCCGCAGTGAAACTGCCACTGTGATCACTGCGCCGGTGCCTGTGCCGGTCTCATGCATGGCAGTGGTTTACCACCAGTCCCGGCGCTTAGCAGCCAGATCAGCGGCCGGCGGAATCGCTATGTCGGTTCCGCCGCGTGGGCTTAGACACCCAGCAGTTCCATCAGCTGCAGCGCGTTGTCAGGTGCGTGCGCGTGCTGGTCATTGTCGAAGTACACGTATACATCCCGGTTGCCGCGCCGTGGTGGATTGAGTTCGGTGATGCGTCGTGCATCGCCAGGTTCATCGCCATCTGCCCAGGCCTGGATGCGTTGCGCCCAATAGCGGAGTTGCGCATCGTCATAGGAGCTTGCATAGACCTGAGGTGAACCGTGCAGCCGCAGATAAATGAAGTCGGCGGTCACTTCTTCGGTCAGAGTCCAGGCGCCGCCACTGTCGGAAATTGCCAGCGCCACGCCGCGCTCGCGACACAGTCGCACGACTTCTTCAGTCAGGAAATGTGAATGCCGGAACTCCAGTACGTGACGAATCGGCTGGTTCTCATGCACTGCCATCGAAGCTCTGCCTGTTACCCGTTCGTCGTGCTGTTTCGCCAGGCGTCCGGCCGCCTGTGCATCTGCCGGCAGCAGGTCCAGGAATGCATCGACGCGCTCGATCGGCCACTCCATTTGCGGGAATTGCCAGAGGAACGGGCCGAGTTTATCTTCCAGGCGCAAAACACCTGAAGCCAGAAAATTAGCCAGCGGTGTCTTGACGTCTTTCAGTTTTTTGCTGTGGGTGATGAAGCGGCTTCCCTTGACGGCGTACAGAAAACCTTCGGGTGCGCTGTTGCGGTATTTTTCATAGGTGCCGGGACTGAGCAGCGAGTAGAACGAGCCGTTGATCTCTGCGGAGTTGAACTGACGGGTGATGTATTCGAGTTCCCGTGTGCGCGGCAGATTCTGTGGATAGAATCTGCCATTGCGCCAGTGGTCGTAATTCCAGCCGGATACCCCGATGCGCATTTCGGACATTCCCTGTCCTCCTGCATGATGACTATGTCTGTGTGTGCCGTCGCTGGCCAGGGTATCGTGATCGGACGGCTGTCCTAGCGCGCCGCGGCCCGCGCCGCACTCTCAGATCTATCGCGTCCGGCTTCTTCCTGAACCGCATTGACGCTCAACTCCCGTTGCGGTGTTTCATCGATGAACATGAGTGCTGCCGTATCATCATCATCTACCCGCACCACCTGCGACTGCAGGATCACGAGCTTGCGGCCGGTCTTGAATGAAGCTCTCACCAAAGCGTTCTTTTTCAGATTCTGTACCTGCGCAGATCCCAGGCGTAAACCCCCGTAGCTGATGTCCCGGGTAACTCCGCTGACATAGGTGTTTCCTTTCACGTGAATCAACACGCGTTTCTGGATGTCCATTCGTGTATCGCATCGATGTTCCATTGAACTTACTGCCTCCTTGATATAAAACCCGCACCGCATTTGCGGCTGTCCGGGTAGGTGCTGAGTAGTATGCCGGATGACAGGGCGGTGAAGTATCGGGATAAACCCGGTAAATGTGGCAGTGCCGGGTGCTCGGTTAAAGTTCACTTTTTCGCGGGGAATTAAGGCTTGCCAGTCGGGTTTTCCCTGATAGCGGGGCAGCGGTTGCGCGGCCATTCTTTTTCTTCATGCCCAACAGTAGGGGTGGAGATCGCTGATGGCGATGAAACACCGGATCACCAGCCGAGTCGCACTGCGGCTGCCCCTGGATGTCTCTCATGAAGGACGTTACCTGGGTTGCTTCGAAACCCGGGATATCGACGCAGATGGCGCGTTTGTAAAAACCGGTGGCAGGCGACTGCCAGAGAACACAGTGCTCGAACTGGCGTTCCGCGCGCCGGAACGCAGTGGCGGTGTCAGTCGCATGAAGGCGGTGGTGGCTCGCAGTACCCGTGATGGCGTTGGCGTATGGTTTACCCTGTGGGATTCGGCTGATTCATTCGGACGACTGAACGACATGATCGATCGATCGCAGCAGGAAAACAGTCGATGATCGCGGCTGCACTGCACCCGCGATTCTCAGGCACTTCGGAAAAACCCCGTTGGAGAAAAGCCGCCGATCTGGCAGGCCGCAGCGCTGCGTGGCTGCTGCAGGCGTAATAAAGAAGTTTCCGGTGATGTTCGCCGGAGTATGGATCATGATGAGTATTGGAGGTTGTGAATGGCGAAGAGATTTGCACATCGCACGGCGCTGACTATTAGCGTGGAACTTTATCACGCCGGCACGCGTCTCGGTCTATACCGGACCCGCGACGTAGACGCCAGCGCCGCTTTTATCGAAGCGCCTGGCATTGGTATCAACAGGCATGACGTGGTCGAGGTCGAGTTCATGATCGGAACCGCCAGCGTGTGTAAATGCAGGCGCAAGGGCGTGGTGGTGCGCACTGCCAGGGATGGTATTGCGGTGGCATTCGTAAACGCGGATACGGTGTTCTTTGAGACGCTGGAAGAGCTGTTGGGCGCCGGTACTGCGGCGCGGGAATTCCAGTCCGCCACCGACAATACATTCAATCATCAGTTGCCGGTGTTGGAAAGTTATTCCCGGAGCGCCTGAGACGGGAGGCGGAATACGACTCGGGTGCCCTGACCGGCTTTGCTGTCCAGTTCCAGGTTGCCTCCCAGCACCCGGGCCCGGTATTGCATGATTCGCAGGCCGAAACCGGCACCGGTTTGCATGACATGGGTGTCGAAACCCTTGCCATTATCAGCGATGGTCAGTTTTATGAAGTCATTCATGCGGAGGCTGACGGCGATGTGAGTCGCCTCGGCGTGCTTCAGTGCATTGTTGGTCGCTTCCTGGACAATGCGATACATATGAGTGGCGGCTGAAGCATCCTCGAATTCGAGCAGGCCATCGTCATGCTCGAAGCTGCAGGAAACCGGCAGGGTATCATTGATACGCGCTGAAAATTCCCGGATCGCATCGATCAGGCCACCGGGTCCGACTGGAATCAGCGCAAGTCCCCGCGCGAGACTGCGGACCTCGCCTATAAGCGCAGTCAGATGTTCGATCAGGTCGTCCAGTTTTCTGTTCTGCTCCGGGCCGGCATCAGCCAGCTCGTTTTTCAGGCTCTGTGCCAGCATGCTGAGTCCGCTGAGCCGCTGTCCGATGCCATCGTGAATTTCCCGGCCGATGCGCTCCTGTTCCAGGGTGCTGGCATTGGCAACTTCGCGCTCCAAAACGCGGGTTTCGGTCAGATCGCGGAGTACTGCAACATACAGAATGTGATGATCGATCCGTGAGACCGTTACTTCGATGGGCACTTCGCTCCCGTCGCTGCGACGCCCCATGATTTCCCGCCGCTGCCCGAGTATTTCGCTTATGCCGTTCTGGAGGAATCTGACTACGTTCTGATGGCTTTCCTGCTCTTCGACACGGGACAGCAGGATACTTACGTTGCGCTTCACCATATCTTCAGCGCTATAGCCGAATATCTCGCCCGCAGCCGGATTGAGCGAACGGATCGACCCTTCAGTGTCGAAAATAACGATGGCATCGACCACTGCGTCCATGATCGCCTGCAATCGCTGTTCGCGCTCCTGTGATTCGCTGGCACGTTCCGCGATCCGTGCTTCGAGCTGTGTTTCCAGCTGGTGGCGGTTGGTGATATCGACAAAGGTGACCACCACACCGCTGATATGATCGGCGCCCGAACGGTAAGGCACGATGCGGCGTAGATAGCAGCGCCCCTGCTGCTGTTCCTGCTCATCGTTCGACCATACGTCCCTTTCTACCGGCGCCAGCGATTCCAGCATCTGCCTTGCGTCAGCCAGCAGGGCATCACTGCTTACCCGGGCGGAGAAATCGCTGATCGGACGCCCGATATCGCCTGGACGCAGATTCAGCAGCTGCGCGGCCGGCGGATTGAACAGTTTGATGTGCATGTCGCGGTCGAGGAATATTGTTGCGATGTCGGTGCTCGCAAGCAGGTTCTGGATATCGTCATGGCTGCGTTCCAGTTCCTCGATTTTGCACTGGAGCTGGGTGTTGACGGTATTGAGCTCCTCGTTCATCGATTGCAGTTCTTCCTTGGAGGTTTCCATTTCCTCGTTGGTCGACTGCAACTCCTCGTTCATCGACATGACTTCTTCGTTGGCGGCTTTGAGTCCTTCGTTGGAACTTCCCAGTTCTTCGATGGTGTTTTGCAGGTCTTCGCGGGTAGCGTCCAGCTCCTGTTCGAGCTTCTGGACTGCCGTCACGTCGTCGCTTTGTTCGGCGTCACCTGGGCTGGCGAGGTGCTGTGCTGAAACTGCCGAGCTGGTTTCGCCTTCCTCGAAGCTGACCAGCGCCAGCAGCTCACCGGCACCGTTATTTACCGGGCGTACCGTGAGTGTTACGGGGATATACCGGCCGTGGCGGTTCACGCGCGCGCTGCTGTCGACTACGGTGCGTTTTTCCTGTAGTGCGCGCGGCACCGCAGCGCGAATGCGGGTGCGCAGTCCGTCGCGGCACATGGAGATGAGATTGTGGGTCGGTTGGCCGCTCGGTAGTTGCAGGTAATCTACAATGGAGCCAGAGAAGTGGAGGATTTCAAATTCCCGGTTGATCAGGACTGAGGCGGGGGCATAGTCTGACAGCAGGTGCTTCTGGGTCAGCTCGGCAAAACGGCTGTCGGAACGCGCCCGCCTTTCGGCCTGTCTGACAGGGCCTTCAGCAGAGTGCGTCTGGCTGCGACCGCTGATCGGAAAATGCGTGATATGAGCGCGCGTCTGTCCGATACGCTGAAAAACCCGCCATTGTTTCGAAATGGGCGCGAAAAAATCGGTTTTACGGCCTATCGATTCGGACGGGCCGAGCATCAGGTAAGCGTTTTCCTTCAATGAAAAGTGGAACAGCTGAATGACTTCCGACTGCAAATCCGGTTGCAGATAGATCAACAGATTGCGGCAACTTATCAGGTCCAGTCGTGAAAAGGGTGCGTCAGTGAGCAGGTTCTGCATTGCGAAGACAACAGATTCGCGCAGTTCTTTGCTGACCTGATAATGGCTGCTACCGCTTCTGACAAAAAAACGACGCAGCCGTTCGGGTGATACATCCACTGCGATGTTTTCCGGATAAATGCCCTGGCGGGCCCGGTCGAGAGAATCTTCATTGATATCGGTGGCGAAAAGTTGCAGAGTCGGCAGTTTGTTTGCCTGCTCGAAGCCCTCGATTATCAGCATCGCGAGCGTGTAGGCCTCTTCGCCGGTTGAGCAGGCCGGCACCCACACCCGTATCGGCACGTCGTCACTGCTGCGCGCAACCAGCTCCGGTATCACCCGTTGCTGAAGCACGTGAAAGGCTTCCGGTTCCCGAAAAAAAGCCGTCACGCCAATCAGCAGGTCTTTATACAGCGCCACCGGTTCTTCCGGTTTATCGCGCAGGAACCGGTGGTATTCAGCCAGCGTATCGGCGTGTGCCAGGCCCATGCGCCTGCGAATGCGGCGCAACAGCATGCCGTGCCGGTAGCTGCGAAAGTCATACCTGGCACGGGTTCGCAATAGCGCAAGGATCCGGTTGAAATCCTCCGACTCGGCATCCGGTTCCGCCAGTGGATTGCTGAACAGCCGGTTAACGTAGTCGACCAGGGCGCCGGGCATGTCACCCGGCGGCAGTACCAGATCAATCATTCCGCTGGTGATCGCGTTCCAGGGCATCTGGCCGTAGCCGGCCGTATCTGGGTCCTGCGCCAGGCTGATGCCGCCAGCCAGCTTGATTTCCTTTAATCCCAGAGTTCCGTGGCTGCCGGTGCCGGACAGAATAATGCCGGCTGCACGTTCCCGCTGGTCGTCGGCGAGCGCGCGCAGGAACTGGTCGATGGCAGTCCATTGGGAGCGGGCCTCCTCGACTTCCATCAGTTGCAACTTGCCGTCGCTGATCGACAGCCGTTTCGCCGGTGGCAGGATATAGATGTTGTTGGGCTCGACCGACTGGCCATCCCGGGCCTCGACGACCGGCATGCTCGTCTGCTTGCCCAGCAGCTCGGTCATCATGCTTTCGTGCCCGGGGTCCAGGTGCGGCAGCAGCACGAAGCTGATACCGCTGTCGGTGGGCATATTCGCGAAGAATGCCGTGAAGGCTTCCAGGCCGCCTGCCGAGGCGCCAATGCCGGCTATCAGGCGGGGGCGATTAGACTCTGGGGCTGACATCAGTCGACTCGCTCTGTCTGAAAGACCTGATGATAACGTGGGAATGCATTCACCGGCCAAGCTTTACTGTGAGTCCGAAACTGGATCAGTGTTGCTCCAGCACCCACTGGACCGCACTTCGAGTGAGCGCAGCACTGGAATCGAGCATCAGCTTGCGTTTGATATGCGCGCGGTAAGTTTCGATGGTCTTGACGCTCAGATGCAGCGCCTCGGCGATTTCGACCGTGCGGTGGCCGCAGCCGATGAGTTCATAGACCTCCAGCTCGCGGTCGGAAAGCTGGTCTACTGGTGCGCCGGTGTCGGAGGCGCCGTGGGGGCGTTCCTCCGACAGCCGTTTGGTCATGACTTCACTCAGGTAGGTTTTACCACGCAGTATCTGCCGTATCGCGTGCAGCACCCGTTGCGCAGTCTCCTGCTTGGTGATGTAGCCGAGTGCGCCGGCGCGCAGCGCGCGTTCCGCAAACAGCTCTTCGTCATGCATGGAGGACACCAGCATGCGCAGGTTCGGGTACCTGGCATGCAGGCGCTTGATCAGCTCGATGCCATTGCCGTCGGGCAACGAAAGGTCGACGATGACAGCGTCGGGCGGCGAACTCTCGGCGAGATACTGCATTGCCTCGGCAACCGATCCGGCCTCGCAACATACATGCATATCCTCTGCGCCATTGATGAGCTGGCGCAGTCCTCTGCGGATCAGTTCGTGGTCGTCGATGATCGCTACGGTTATTTTCGGATGACTTTGCACTGCTGAGGTTCCCTGTTTGCTCCTGACACACACCGGAAAATACTGCCTGAGCGTCACCCTGCCCAGCCCCACCTTCTCCTTCTTTCTTGATTTTCAAAGAAATTTATAATGCACTGGCTCCTGTGCACTATCGGGGAAACCCTGATATTAACTCGGAATGGGAGCTTTGTCTCACCTGAGGACATTCTGATGAACAGCTGAAAAGCCATCACGCGTGGGAAAGATACGACAAACGCTCAGTGATGCTCTGCAGTAAGCCCAGGGAACCTCTGATTAATGACGGAAAGAACGGCATGCTGAGGAGTTTCAGCGATTCCCTGATGGCAGTTCATTCAGCAGAAGACGAGTCTCGGGTGGACAGTCCACCGGTCCTGGCACCGCAGACATCGATGCCCTTGAAAAAAAATGCCGCGTCCCCATCTGCGTCCTATGTCCGTCAGGTCATTTGAATATCAATGAACTTCAATACAGGAGGTAGTGACATGTTCGATGTTTTGAGCGTTTTAGACGACAGCCGCTTCGACGAGTTCAGGCGCATTCGGCGGGAGCTGGATGAAAGCTTCGACGCGACGCCTTTTGCGCGCAGTATCCGCTCAGTAGCGAGTGGCACATACCCGCCGGTGAACGTCGGCAGTACGCCGGACGAACTGGACGTGTATGTGTTTGCCGCCGGTGTCGATCCAAAGAGTCTGGATATTTCGGTGCAACAAAATGTGCTGAGTATTTCGGGTGAACGCAAGCCGATTCACGAAGAAGGAGCGAAGTACTATCGGCATGAGCGCTTTGATGGCGCTTTTCGCCGGGTAGTGACCTTGCCCGATGATGCGGATCCCGAGCAGGTGGATGCGACCTACCGCGACGGGGTGCTGCGCATTGCCATCAAGCGGCGCGAGTCCGCCAGGCCACGCCGGATAGAAGTCAAATAATCAGCGGGAGATAAATGCGATGACTGAAAAAAAAGATGTGAGCAAACAGGAAAAGAAATCTGAAATACCGAAGACCGGGGAGAGCCGGAAGGCTGCTGAAGGCGAGCGGGCTATCCGGCCGCCGGTGGATATCTTCGAGGATGAATCCGGTATCACTGTACAGGCGGATATGCCTGGCGTGTCGAAGGATCGGTTGCAAATCCAGATCGAGGGAGACAACCTGTCGTTCACCGGCAATGTGGATATTCAGGTATCCGAGGGGATGGATGCACTGTATGCAGACATCCGTTCCACAGCCTACCGGCGCAGTTTCTCGCTCAGCAGGGAACTCGATGCAGAACATTGCGAGGCGCAACTGAACAATGGGGTTCTGACCCTGCGCATCCCCAGGCGCAAGGAGCACAAGCCGCGCAAGATCGAAGTGCAGGCCAGCTGAGCCGGGGTGCCGGTTTGCGCCATTGAAGAATCCGCTCTGGTCCCTCCAGGTCCGGAGCGAAATCCTGTGTGAAGCTGGTACTGCTGCCGGGCCTGCATGGGACCGCTGATCTGTTCCAGCCTTTCATGCAGGCGTTGCCTGGGTGGGTGGATTGCCAGGTCATTGCCTATCCAACGCACGACAAACTCAGCTATACGCAGTTGGCTGAGTACGTAATGCAGCGCTTGCCTGCCGAGGATGACTACGTGTTGCTGGGCGAATCTTTTTCCGGTCCGGTAGTCCATGCTGTTGCGCTGCGGGCACCTCCGAGACTGCGCGGCATGGTGTTCGTTGCGACCTTTCTGAGCAATCCGCGGCCCTGGATCGGGCAGCTGGTGCGGCTTCTGCCCAAGGCCCGGCTGCTCGCGCTGACCGGACCCAAACCTTTCGTGAAAGCCTTCACCTTTGGCATCGATGTGAGTGATGAGCTGGTACGACTGTTTCTGGACGCTGTGAATAAAGTCGCGCCCGAGGTTCTGGCGTTCCGGCTGGATGAGATACAGCGCCTGCGCGCCACCCCTAGCCGCTGCGCATTGCCGGCGATCTACCTGAGGGCGACCGGTGACCGGCTGTTGCCAGAGTCCTGCGTAGACGAGTTCCGCGCGGTGATGGACAATCTGATTGTGTTCCCGGTCGCCGGGCCGCATTTTATTTTGCAATGGGACCCGGTCGCTTGTGCGCGCATCGTGTCCAGCCAGATGGAAAATTGGATACGGGTATGACCGGAGGTGCAGTTGGCTATTTCGCGAAAAATGTTGCGCCACTCAGCACCGGCATGATGGCCGCCACCACGCTGTATACGTTGCTTCTGGGGTTTGGATTTGTTGTTTTCGGCATGTATGTACAACACCGCTGGCTGGCGTTCTGGGGCAGCACCATGGTGATGGCTGGGAGTCTTTTCCTGATCGCTTTGCTGGCAGGCTGGGGTTGACGTGCAACCGGTACAACCGCTGCCATCGGCCCTGACCGCAGCCCACGCTGTTTACGCGTTGCACTCGCTGGCGATTCTGCTCGGCATCGTTGGCGCCCCAACCGTGATCGGCAGCTTTCTCGGCAGCGTTCCATCGATTGCGGCGCTGGTTCTCAGCTATGTGAAGCGCGGCGATGCGCGCGGCAGCTGGGCTGCTTCGCACTATCGCTGGGCGATCCGCACCTTCTGGTTTGCGCTGTTGTGGCTGATCATCGCGCTGTTGCTGATCTTCACGCTGATCGGCGCCCCCTTCGGGTTCGCACTGATGATCATCATCACAGTGTGGCTCGTCTACCGCATCGGCCGCGGCTGGTTGCGATTGCTCGACCGGCGGCCCATGTACATATAATGGCTACATACCAGGCGAACCGGCTACATTTTCGACTGGAGGTAATTCTGCTCGCCGACCTTGTCCATCAGTTGCAGCTGGGTCTCCAGCCAGTCGACGTGATCCTCTTCGCTGGCGAGGATATGTGCGAATAAATCGCGGCTGACAAAGTCACTGCAGGATTCGCAATAAGCAATCGCCTCGCGCAGCATCGGCAGTGCTTCCAGTTCCAGGTCGAGATCGCACTTGAGCATTTCGCGGGTGTTCTCGCCGATCCTGAGTCTGCCGAGATCCTGAAGATTGGGCAGGGCGTCGAGAAACAGAATCCGCTTGATCAGCGCATCGGCATGTTTCATTTCATCGATGGACTCGTGGTACTCGTGTTCGTTGAGTTCCTTGAGGCCCCAGTTTTCATACATGCGCGCATGCAGAAAATACTGGTTGATGGCAGTGAGTTCGTTCTTGAGCGCCTGGTTCAGAAGCTGGATGACTTTCGGGTCGCCTTGCATGTGTATTTCTCCGTGTGAGCGCGAGTTATTAGGGGCCTTCTTCTGCCATTGGAAATTTGCCACGGCGCCAGGCGCCCCGCAATGACGGGGTAACCAGAGGTTCCCTGGTACAGGGTTCGAGTATAGCGTCTTGTGCCGGCATGGAAACCGGCGACTGTAAGGGGTGCGGAAAGCCGGATCAGGCGGCGCTGACCTGTTCTATTTGTATGTCGTTCTGGCTGCGCTGCGTGAGCGTGTCCTGCAGGATGCCGCGTGCACAGCGCCCGCATTTGCCGCATTGGGTCGCGACGCCCAGCTTCTGGCTCAGGTCGCGCATGTTGCCGGCATCGCCGTTCTCTATGGCGCTGCGGATCTGGCCGCAGGTGATATTTTTGCAAAGGCAGACGTACATGAAACGAACTCCTCCTCAGTTGCCAAATATGTTAGATCTAAATACGAGTGATTGTCAATTAGATTTAGATTGGTTGGCGAGGAGGCGGAGGGAGGTTTGATTAACTATCTGTTTATTAGTGCAATTATCGAATATAAGCTTCCGTTGCATAGCGCCGCATCATGCGATGACTGTTGAAATAGGAGGCGTTTTTGGCGATCGCACCTTTCATTACAGAGATCCAGCCACTGCGATCCTGGTGATAAAGCGGCAGCACCCGGTGTTCAAGCTGATCGTAGAGGGAGGCGGCATCGCGTTCACTGTCGCCGGTCGGATCGCCAACCGCCCAGCCGGTGATGCCGTTAATGCAGCCTTCGATCCACCAGCCGTCGAGAATTCCGAGATTCGGCACGCCGTTGAAGCAAGCCTTCATGCCACTGGTGCTGGAGGCTTCCATGGGCCGCAGCGGGGTGTTGATCCAGACGTCCACGCCCGCGACCATGGTATCGCCGGCCAGAATACCGAGGCCGCCGCTGTAGTTGGGGATCTGCGGGTGCAGCGCGATCTCCATGGAGAAGTAGGCGATCTGCGGTTCATAGAGGAAATCACTGAGCATGCTGCGCCTCGTCCGTGAGTTACCGGGGCACGTTCTGTTTCGCGGACTGCCCCGCGACTTCGGCTGTTACTGGCCGGAACGTTCCACCGCATCCCTGAAGAACGGAATATACTCGCGCCAGTCCTCGATCGGACCCTGATGAGAGAAAATAATCATACCGTTTTTGTCCAGTACGTAGCTGCTGGGGAAGACCCGGGCCACTTCGCGGTCCTCGATCTGGCTACCGTCTGCCAGCGTCAGGGTGGTCTGTTCAACGCAGGTCACGCCTGAATCAGACAGTGGCAATTCAGTGAAATCGTTGTCGCTGATCCATTGTTTCGAATCCTTGAATGAATCCCGAAGCTGTAACAGTACCAGCGCAACCTGTCCCGGCATCTGCTCTTCCAGTTGACGGTGGAAATGCTTCAGGGACGGAAACTCCTTGAGGCAGGGCGTGCACCAGGAGCCCCAGAAATGGACAAATGCCACTTTGCCCTTGAGTTCCGAAAGGGAACGCTTTTTGCCCGAGGCATCGATGTATGAGACGTCGTGCAGGCGTTCGCCGACGCGGATGCCGACTGGCGCTTTGGCGGCGTCCTCCTGGTTGGCGTAGGGTCCCCAGAGTCGCGGCCATTGTTCGCTATCGAATACTTTTTCGTCATTCACCGCATACAGCGTGCATTTCTGGCGGGTACCCGCGTTGCAGCGCTTCAGGGCCTGTTCCTGCGCCTCCTGCCTGGATGCCGCATCCGACTGCCAGGACCAGGCACCGCCCGGCGCAATAGCGAAGGCCTTGTGCTTGTTCGCATAGGTGTAGTCGATGTAGCCGGCCCTTGCGCGCTCATCCACATGCGGTATGGCATCGGCATCGCCGAGTGCCGATGCCTGCACCTGCGGCACCAGCCATGCAGTGCCGAGCGCCAGCAGCAGCGCAAAAGCCCGGGCAGGACCCGGGCTCATGGTATTGCGGTACGCTGACATTAATCGACTTCTTCCCAGCCGGTAACCATGGCTTTGATATGCGCGGTCGGTGTATGACCCGCAGTTCCAAGGTACACGTGGGCGATCAGGAAAATCAGCATCATGAACGCAGCGATGACGTGGAACAGCGCGATGTACTCGATGTTCAGCCAGCTTACACCCCAGTCCGCCCAGGAATTGTAGAACAGGTAGAACCAGCCGGTGATCCAGATCAGCGGGTTGATGATCAACAGTACGAACAGGTAGGCCAGCCGTTGCAGCGGATTGTGCTTGCTCAGCGTGGTTTGCTTGAACGGGTGCGGCGCATTGGTGAAGATGCCGGTCAGGTAATACCGGAACATGGCGACCACCTTGTCCGTGGTCGGGATGTACTGCTTCCACTCACCGGTGGTGAAGTGCCAGAACACCGCGAACACCCATAATCCGACCAGTGTCCAGGCCGCCGTAGTGTGGGTGGCTACAGCGGTCTCGAAACCGAGTACCGTATAGGAGCCATGCACCTCGAAGCCGGTAAACAGCAGGGTGATGATCAACGCGGCCTGGGACCAGTGCCAGAACCGTTCGAATCTTTTGAATACGTATATTCTTTCCATCGTATCAGTCCTTCTTGCTCATGATGAAGCGCAACGCGCCGTGGAACAGCACACCGAGCAGCGTCAGCAGGGCCAGGGTCCAGCCGATCGTGTCGACCATCGGTGTATTATCGCGACCTGGCATGTGTACGCCGCTGATGTTCTGCAGCCGGCCGTTTTCCCTGTGGCACTGTGCGCAGGTCAGGGCGTCCTCTTTGGGCGCGACCATGTGGGTGATGGGCCAGCTCATTTCGGTTTCGACGAACTTCATTTCACCGCTGTATTCGAGGCCCTGAGCCTCCATTCCCCAGCTTAGCGCCTTGTCCCAGTCATAGGTGTTCCAGTAGGCGGAATCGTCCTTGCCGGCGGTATGGAACACCGCGAGGGTCTCATTGCCGACGTCGTATGGCTGTTTGCCGCGGAATACCTTGGTTGGCCAGATGCGCGAGTCCGGATCATCGGGTCCGCCCAGGAACTCGTTGATCTTCACCTTGTCTTCGGTGACTTTCTCGCCGAACAGGGTGAACTTCACGTTGCCGTTGAACCAGGTGTACTCCGGGATCACGAAGCGCTCGTAGGTGAAGGTGCCTTTCTTGCTGTCGTAGCTGTCACGACCTTCGCTGCCCTTGATCCGGATGCGCTTTCCCTGCTCATCCAGGCGGCCGGCTGTCGACCAGTCCCAGGTCATCTTGGTGGCGATCGGGCCACGCGCGTATTCCGGGATATGACAGGTCTGACAGGCTACCTTGTCGGTATGCGCGTTCAGCTTGGCTGTGGATACCGTGGTGCCCGGATGCGGCTCATTGCCGTGGCAGGCGACACAGGTGGTCGGGTTGCGACCGTCCTTTTTACCGCGGATCAGCGCGCCGTTGTCGTCCGATGCGGTCGGCGCGTAGCGGCTGCCGCTGACTTCGTGCGAGTCGCTCAGGTGACAGCTGCCGCAGGTGAAGTCGAGACCTTCGGCATCCATGTGTACATCGAGGTAACGCGTCGGTTCCAGCAACGAGCTGTCCAGATCGCCGTGTTTCACCGCATCGCCGCCACCGCCATAGAAGTGGCAGTTGCCGCAGGTCTGGCGACTGGTCTTGCCGACGTTCTGTGCGATCTTTGTGAGATCCGTCGGTTCGCGGAAGTTACCCGAATGCGGCGGCCACTCCATGGTGTCGTAGTTCGGATGGCCGGAAAGACCCGGGATCTTCTTGTACTTGCCGGTAGTGTCGTGGCAGGCCAGGCAGTCGACGTTTTTCTCGGAGGTGAAGTCGAAACTGTCATCGCTCCAGCCGTAGCCGACATGGCATGCGGAACAGAAGGTCTGGTTGGATGTCACCGAGGTGCAGAAGTTGTTAACGACATTCTTCTTGCCGAGTTTCTGCTGGGTAACCGGATTGAGGTATTCCCAGGTCCAGTGCTTGGTGTGCTGCACCTGCTCGGCCGCCTCGGTGTGACATTCCAGACACGCCTCGGTGACTTCCGGGCCGCTCTCGAAATCCTTATTCAGTTCCTCGAACTTCGAGTGGTCGGCAGTGGATTCGCTTTTCGATCTGGCGGTGTCCTCGCCAGTCGATGCAGCGTCAGTGGCTGCCGATGCGCCTCCTGCGAACAGCAGGCAGGCGCCGATCAGCAGCATTTTCGGTAGTGTCTTGATACCTTTGTTCATGATGCGCTTCCTGGTTTCAGCGTTGAACTTGATGTTTCCACGGATCGTCTGCAGTCGCTCTATCAGCAGCCGCCACCTGCCGCACCACCGCCACCACCACCGCCGGGCTGCACCTTGATGAGCGGCGGAGCGGCTTCGTCAGGATCGAAACTCAGAAAAACTTTCTGGTCCGCGGCGACCTTGTCCATGATGTCCGAGACGCCGAACAGCTTGCCCATTAACCCCGCATTCATGGTGCCAATGTAGGTCTTGCCGTCGTCGTTTTTGAAGACGGTGATAGTGCAGGGCATCAGGATGGAAAAGATGCGTGTGTCATCGGCTTTCAGCAGCGGCCCCGAATATTTGGTGCTGCAGGCTTCGATAAGCAGTACCGGCATGACATTACCACCAGCGGCGGCGACTGCCTTGCCTGGATCGCGCAGCCCGGAAAGGCTCCAGCCATTGGCTTTCATATTGGGCTTCTGAATGTTGGCCTGAATGCGCGCCGCTGTTTCTTCCACACCGTAGGGACTGGGAGTTATATTGAACATCAGTGCCTGCGCCGAGGTCAGAGCAACGACAGCGACCAGAATGATGGCAATGAAAAAACCGGTGATAACTTTTAGCATGACTGAATCCTCGTTCTGATCGTTGCGTTGTGCATCCGACTGACTCTATAAATAAGTAAATTATAATATTCTTATGGTTCAATTATGCTCCGCGACAGGGGCTAGTCAAGAAGGTAGCGCAGCCAATCGGGGGGTTTGTTGATCTACGGCAATATAGTGCACAAGAAAAGCACGTCATGGAAGAATTTCTTGGCTATTCATGCTTCTGCAGCGAGATCCGAAAGGCGATTAGCCGCGGGCCCGGCTTGTTGCTACAATGCCGCGCAGCGCCGACCCGTTGGCGATGAATTGATGGTTAATGGTGACCTGTACCGGTCCCCTCGCGACAATAAACTGTGAACCCGGTCAGGCCTGGAAGGGAGCAGCCGCAGCAGTGGATTTGGGCGCCGGGGTGTGGCTGGTGCAGGTTGCCGCCCTTTCCCGGGCGCCGCCGGCGCCACGCTCCTGTATAATCCGGGGCAATAAATTATCCGATGGATATTTCATGAGCTATCAGGTCCTGGCACGCAAGTGGCGACCGCGTAAATTTGCTGAAATGGTCGGTCAGGAGCACGTGCTTCGGGTGCTGATCAATGCCCTGGATAACGACCGCCTGCATCACGCTTACCTGTTTACCGGTACGCGCGGGGTCGGCAAAACCACTGTGGCACGCATTTTCGCCAAGTCCCTGAACTGCGAATCCGGCGTCAGTGCCGAACCCTGCGGCCACTGCTCGGCCTGCACGGAGATCGATGAGGGGCGCTTCGTCGATCTCATCGAAGTGGACGCCGCGTCGCGCACCAAGGTCGAAGATACCCGCGACCTGCTGGACAATGTGCAGTACGCGCCAACCCGCGGCCGCTTCAAGGTATACCTGATCGACGAAGTGCACATGCTGTCGACGCACAGCTTCAATGCGCTGTTGAAGACGCTGGAAGAACCGCCGCCGCACGTGAAGTTTCTGCTCGCTACCACCGATCCGCAAAAACTGCCGGCCACGGTGCTGTCCCGGTGTCTGCAGTTCAACCTGAAACGACTGCCGCCGGCACTGATCATCGGGCATCTGGAACAGCTTCTGGAGGCCGAAGGAATCAGCTCGGATAATGCAGCGCTGCGGTTGCTGGCACGCGGCGCCGACGGCAGCATGCGCGACGGCCTGAGCCTGCTCGATCAGGCGATCGCATTCGGCGGCGGTGCCGTCACTGAAACGGAAGTGCGTGCCATGCTCGGCAGTATCGAGCAACGGCATGTCATCGAGCTGTTGCAGGCACTGGCGGATGGCAACGGCGCCGCGCTGCTGCAAGTGGTCGCGCAGGTGGCGGAGCGGGCGCCCGACTACGAGGCGCTGCTGGCCGATCTGCTGGGCTATCTGCAGCAACTGGCGATTGCGCAGAGCGTGCCTGATGCGGTCGATGAAAATCTGGATGAACGGGAAGCACTGCTGCAGCTGGCGGAGCGGATAGCGCCCGAAGACGTCCAGCTGTTTTACCAGATCGGCCTGATCGGTCGGCGCGATCTGCCGCTGGCGCCGGACCCGCGCGGTGGCCTGGAAATGCTGCTGTTGCGGATGCTGGCGTTTCGTCCTCTGACGGCAGACGGCGCAAAAGAACCGCTGCACCCGGCGACTGCAGCGGCTGCTGCGAGTGCCGTTCCGGCGCAGAAAGCAGCGCACGCAGCAGTGCCGGAGACTTCGGAGCAGCCGGTCAAAGCCGCCGCGCCGGCGGCGCCTGCAGCACCCTCAGTGCGTCCGGTACCGGCAGCACCTGTGTCGGCCCCGGCGGAGACTGACTGGCGTGGCCTGGTGGAAGCCATGGAACTCAAAGGTATGTTGCGCGAACTGGCCATGAATTGTGCATTGCAGGAACAGGACGAACAGCGTTGGCGGCTGCTGCTGGATGCCGGGCATCAGCAGCTGCTGAGCAAGGACCGCGTGCAGCGTCTGGAGAAAAGCCTCGGCGACTGTCTGCAGCGGGCGATCGGGCTGGATATTGAAATCGAGCGCGGCGCCGGCGCCGAGACTCCCGCGCAGCAGCGGCAGCGCGAAGCCGAGGCCCGTCAGGCCGATGCGGTCACGGCAATTGAATCGGATCCCAATGTGAAAGCTATCCAGAAGACCTTCGATGCGACCGTGCACAGCGGATCGATCCGTCCTGTGGACAGCGAATAACTTTTCTTATCGAGGTGAGCGAACATGAAAGGTGGAATCGGAAACCTGATGAAGCAGGCCCAGCAGATGCAGGCCGACATGCAGAAAGCCCAGGAAGAACTGGCGCGGCTCGAAGTGACTGGTGAAGCCGGCGGGGGCATGGTGAAAGTGACTATGACCGGCCGCCATGAGGCGCGGCGCGTCGAGATCGATCCGAGCCTGTTTGGCGATGACCGGGAAATGCTGGAAGACCTGCTGGCGGCCGCAATCAATGACGCTACGCACCAGGTGGAGTCGGTTACCCAGGAGCGGATGTCCGGCATGACGACCGGTCTGAACCTGCCGCCCGATTTCAAGCTGCCATTCTAGATGCCGGCATCTCCACTCATCAGCCAGTTGATGGAGACGCTGCGCTGCCTGCCCGGGGTTGGAAATAAAACCGCCCAACGCATGGCCTATCACCTGCTGGAGCGGGACCGCGAAGGTGGCCGACGGCTGTCGCAGGTTCTGGATCGCGCCATGCGCGAGGTGATCCAGTGTCGGGATTGCCGCACGCTGTGCGAAACCGAGCACTGTACGTTGTGCGCCAACGCGTCGCGTGATACATCCCTGCTGTGCATCGTCGAAACACCGATGGACGTCGAGGCGCTGGAGCAGGCCACCGATTTTCGCGGCCGCTATTTTGTCCTGATGGGGCATCTGTCACCGCTGGATGGCATCGGTCCGGAAGAACTTGGACTTGATATGCTTGATACACGCTTCGCCGCCGGTGAACTCAGTGAAGTCATTCTCGCCACCAATCCGACGGTGGAAGGCGAGGCCACCGCACAGTACATCAGTGAACTGGCCCGCCAGTATGGCATTCGCACCACGCGGATCGCGCATGGCGTGCCTATGGGGGGTGAGCTCGAATACATCGACAGTGGGACTCTGTCGCACGCCTTTGCCGGCCGCCGCGATCTTTGAAGCCGGTTGAATACCGGATGCCGGAAGCGATCCCGGTGTAATCAAAAAAACACGCGCTCATAACAATTATGCACGAATTCATCAGCCAGCTTGTCGATCGCTATCGTCTCAGTGTCGCGCGGCATGACGCAGTACCGCAGCTGGCGCTGCTCGGTATTGTCGCGGGAGTGCTGGCAGGCCTGACGATCGTGCTGTTCCGCATGGTAGTAAATCTGCTGCAGGGACTGCTTCCGCAGGGCGCGACCCAGGGTATCTATGAATCGCTGGCGGTTGAACAACGCCTGCTGCTGCCGATCGCCGGCGGTCTGCTCATCGGTGTGCTGTTCCACTTTCTCGCCCCCGGTGAGCGACGCGTCGGCATCCTGCATATCCTCGAACGACTGGCCTATCACCAGGGGCACCTGCCCTGGCGCAATACCCTGGCGCAATTCATTGGTGGTGCCATTTCCCTTTCCAGCGGGCATTCAGTGGGTCGCGAAGCCCCGGGCGTGCACCTCGGCGCGGCCAGCTGCAACCTGCCGGCGCAGCTGCTGCGCCTGCCAAACAACAGTCTGCGCGTGACTGTCGCCTGCGGTGCGGCGGCGGGTATCGCTGCATCGTTCAACACTCCGCTGGCCGGGGTGGCGTTCGCCATGGAAGTGTTGATGCTGGAATACACTGTGGCTGGATTTGCGCCGGTGATTCTTGCCGCGGTGAGTGCCACGGTGTTGAGCCGCTGGGCGTTCGGCAGTGTGCTGGCCTTCGGGGTGCCATCGGTGACGCTGGGCGGATTAGTGGAATTGCCCTACATCATGATCATGGGGATCGGCATCGGTCTGCTCGGCAGTGTGTTTGTGCTGGGCGTAACCCGGATCGCCAAATATACCCGCAACATCCCGGTCTGGGTGAGTTTCACCGGCGCCGGTGTTGTGGTCGGCGTCTGCGGGATGCTGGTTCCGCAGGTGATGGGCGTCGGCGATCACACCATTACCGAAACGCTGCATGGCCACTACGGCGTCAAGCTGCTGCTGCTCATCGTGCTGCTGAAATTGCTGGCGACGCTGGCATGTATTGGCAGTGGCTTGCCGGGCGGGATGATCGGCCCGTCGCTGGTGATAGGCGCCGCGGCCGGTGCCCTGTTCGCGTTGCTGGGGCAATGGCTCGGCATCACTGATCCTGGCACCGTTTCGCTATATGCCCTGCTGGGTATGGGCGCAATGATGGCGGCTATTCTACAGGCGCCGCTTGCCGGACTGATTGCGATCCTGGAACTGTCAGGCACGCCGCAGGTGATTTTCCCCGGCATGCTCGCAGTGGTCGCAGCAACCGTATCGGCGGGGATGTGTACGCAGCGCGAATCGGTTTTTCAGGCACTGCTGCGCCAGCGTGGCGTACTCTGCCGCGATGATCCGATCACCCAGTCATTGCGGCGCATTGGTGTGACCGCGGCAATGGACCGGGCGCTGGTGGTATTGCTGCACCGGATCGTAGAGCGCGAGCGCGCCGAAAAAGAACTGGAGACCGATCCGCACTGGATACTGGTTCGCGAACCAGGGCAGCCGGTGTTGCTGCTGGCCGCAGTAGATCTGGCGCGAGCGCTGAAGCATGCGCCCGACCAGCAGGTATTCGATCTGCGCGAACTGCCGGCGCAACGTCTGGAAACGGCTCAGATCGATCCCCAGGCGAGCCTCCAGGAAGCCCACCAGCAAATCAGGGCGACCGGTGCGGAAGCCTTGTATGTCGCGCGTTTCGGGGCACCGGGAATCCCGCGCGTCTACGGTATTCTGACGCCGCAGATGATTGAAACGGCTTACCGTTACTAAGGGCGGTGGCTAATCTTTTTGGTTCCCGGTCCGCTAGTCTGGCGTTCGCTTAAGCGGCGCTGGAAATCCGCCTGTGAACGAATATCAAGCTTTCTATGTAACCTGTTGAAGTAAAGGTAATTAATAGGATAATCCCGAGCCTGATTTAGCCAATATTCTGGCAGGGGTGCAGAGTGGAAAATTTAATCTAGACTTTAGATGTGGACCGGTGGTCAGAAGGGTTCTGACTGCAGCATCGAGCGATCAAAATGGATATTAGCCGCTTGCCGGTCGTCTATCTCGGACGGCCGGTACCAACAACTCCCAGATCGAACCCGATGCCGTCAGCGGATGACGGTATGCCGCGTTCGCGTGTGGAAGTGGTTGCCGCGCGATCGCGCAACGACGAACGCTTCGATAATGTTGTGCAGGGCGAACTTCTGCAGCGCGAGCGTGGCACATACCAGTCGACGCGCGCCTTCATCGACGAGCGAACTGTCAACCATGCCCGTCCGGCCGGAGAGGGCGCCGCCGGCGTCGGTCAGCGGGCGCGCTCCGCGCTGTCACAGTATGCGGATCATGTCAGGCCCGAAGCTCGCAGCGACCTGACTCAGGGTGTGTCCGTCAATTATTCTGTCTAGCCGGACAGCGCCACCTTTGCCCGTTTCGGGCGCTGCACGTTAAGCTCCAATTCCTGATGATTGCTGAACGCCGTGCGGCGGGGGGAAACCATGACAGATTGCGTGTTCTGCAAAATGGTCAACGGAGAAATCAAACCGGACACAGTATACGAAGATGAGCGGGTACTGGCGTTTCGCGATACGAATCCACAGGCACCTGTTCACGTGCTGGTGATTCCGAAGCGCCACATCGCGACGCTCAATGATCTGGATGAATCAGACGCCGAACTGGCTGGCGCTTTGTTGCTGGGTGCTGCACGAGTAGCTCAGCAGGAGGGAATCGCCGATAGCGGTTACCGCACGGTGATCAACTGTAACAACGAAGCCGGTCAAAGCGTCTATCACATCCATCTGCACCTGTTGGGCGGACGCAGGATGCGCTGGCCACCCGGCTGAATCAACGCGACAGCTATCTGAATGATGAGGATGACAGGCTGCCTACCAGCGCCTGATAGTTTTCCAGGCGCTGCTGGCTGATGGCGCCGGCGCGGACGGCATCCTGCACTGCGCAGCCCGGTTCGCTGAGATGGCGGCAGTTATGGAAGCGGCAGTGGCCGATGTAAGGTGCAAATTCACGAAAGCCGGTCGCCAGTTTTGGCGCCTCCACCTCTCCCAGGGTGAAATCACGGACTCCGGGTGAATCAATCAGGTTCCCGCCATCGGGCAAGTGGTACAGCATCGCGACAGTGGTGGTGTGACGTCCCAGTCCGGTGACCTGCGAGAGGCTGCCGGTGCGGATGGTCGCCTCGGGAAGCAGTATCTGCGCCAGCGAAGATTTACCGACACCCGATTGACCGACCAGAATGCTGGTGTGGCCTTTCAGCTGCTGGTGCAGATCGACCAGCGAGTGTTTGCTGAGAGCGCTGGTGAACAGCAGTGGATAACCGATCTCGCGATAGACCGCCAGCCGCAGTTCGAGCCTGGCACGACTCTCAGGATCAAGCATGTCGGCCTTGTTCAGAACGATCACCGGTGCAGCGCTGATCAGTTCGGCGGCAGCCAGGTAACGGTCGAGCATGCCATGTTCGAAACTCGGTTTACTGGCGATTACCACCACGACCTGATCGATATTAGCCGCAATCACGTGATCCCGGGTATTGCGGGTGTTGCGATCGTCCGGGCGGACCAGTGTAGTCCTGCGTTCCAGGACGCTGGTGATGATGCCTTCGCGGGGGTTGGTGGCCTGCCACCTGACCTGATCGCCGCACACGGTGCGCGGCAGGTTTTTGCGGGTTGCGCAGCGGATTATATCGCCGCTATCGCTTTCCACCAGGCTGGTCTGGCCGTGATGCGCGAGCACCAGTCCCTGCCGATCGTTATCTTCGCGCACACCTCGCGCTGCGGGTTTTTTTTCATTACGCCGTCTGGCCAAGATGCTGCTAATCGTTGCTGGGCGACAGCGCGTCTACGCGGGCGGCACAAATAAAATCATTTTCCGATAGACCGCCGACTGAATGCGTGCTGAAACGCACCAGGCAGCGGTTATAGCCGACCTCCAGATCCGGATGGTGATCCTGCTGGTTGGCAATCCACGCCAGTGCATTCACAAATGCAATGGTGTGGTAGTAGTTCTTGAAACGGAAGCTGCGCTGCATTTCAGTAAAATTTGCGCTCAGCGACCAGTCGGCATTGACTTCGCGCGCCAGCAGTTTGGCCGCTTCGCTATCCAGTCGGGTGGCATCGCTCCGGCACTGCCGGTCGCGTAAATCAGTCTGTTCGTTCATTGGGACGAGGGCTTTTCAAATTTGTAGTAATTCCGGTCCAGGTAATCCACGACCGCGTTGACGTCCTCATCAAACCAGGTCAGTTCCAGATTCGCCTCGCAGCGCCGAACCTGGCTCACCAGTTCATCCCGACTGGTGACAAAATGATCGTCGCGGGTATAGACACTGCTGTCATGACACTGGGTGCAGTTTGCCTCGTGCAGCGCCTCGCCGTCGGCGGCGAAAGCGGGACTTCCCGATAGCATCGGGATAAACAACCACAGGAATTTTTTCATGGGACGTTCTCCTCTTCATCAATGCGCCATTCTAGTTGATAAATGTGCGACGCGCACCGGCGCCGGCGGGTGTGAATCATAAAACGCCGAATACAGCGGGTCAGGCGTCAGAGTGCTGGCATTTTCCTGGTACATCTTGACCAGCGCCTGCACGAGATCGCCGGCACTGGCCTGTTCGGCGGCGTAATCATCGGCCTCGAATTCGTGCTTGCGGGAAAACCACGACGACACCGGCTGCAGAAACAGCGTGAATACCGGCGTCACCATCAGGAACAGCAGCAGCGCCAGGTGATTGGAAGCCTGTTCTACGCCGAGCCCCTGATAGAACCAGGCCTGCTGGGTCAACCAGCCGAGCAGCGCCAGTCCGGCCAGGCTCATCAGCATCATGGTAATGATGCGCTTCTGGATATGCTTGCGCTTGAAGTGGCCGAGTTCATGCGCCAGCACCGCCTCGATTTCATCCGGCGCCAGCGTCTTCAGCAGGGTATCGAAAAAGACGATGCGCTTGTTCTGGCCCATGCCGGTGAAATAGGCATTGCCGTGTCCTGAGCGGCGTGAACCGTCCATCACGAAGATGCCCTGGCTTTTGAAGCCACAACGATCCAGCAGTGCCTGGATGCGTTGTTGCAGATCGTCGTCATCCAGCGGATTGAACTTGTTGAACAGCGGCGCAATGAAGGCCGGATAGGCCCACATCATCAACAGGCTGAACCCGGACCACAGCAGCCACAGATACAGCCACCACAGGCTGCCGGCTTCCTGCATCAGCCACAGTGCCGCCCATGCCAGCGGTACGCCAAGTATCAGCATTAACAGTACCTGTTTCGCCATGTCGCCCACGAAGGTGGCGACGCTGGTGCGATTGAAGCCGAAGCGCTCTTCGATGACGAAGGTGTGATAGAGAGAAAAGGGTAGTTCCAGCAGCGCCATGATGGCGAATACACTGATGATCATGGCGACCCCGGTGGGGATCGTGCCCCAGCCGGCCTGTTGCCACAGGTCATCAAATAACTGCAGGCCACCGCCCAGTGTCCAGGCCAGCAGTAACAGGCTGTCGTAGACCAGATCGATACGCCCGACGTGGGTGTTAGTCAGCGTATAGTCTGCTGCTTTCTGGTGATCGGTGAGTGGAATGCGATCGGCGAAGGCTTCCGGTACCTGCGCACGATTGACGCGGACGTGGCGGATCTGGCGCTGTGCCAGCCACAGTTTCAGCACTACTGAAGCCGCCAGTGCCGCGACAAAAAGCCATGAAAATGTGTTCATAAAGCGTCAATTATCTCCGCAAACTGATGTTATGAGGTTAGCCTTTGCTACAATGCAACTCAACCTTTAGGAGCACCGGGAATGTCAGACAAAAAAACCAATCTGATCTGGATCGACCTTGAAATGACCGGTCTGGACACATCAGAGGATGCAATCATCGAGATCGCCACCATCGTTACCGATGCGCAGCTCAATATGATTGCCGAGGGCCCGGTGCTGGCGATTCATCAACCGGATGCAGTGCTGAGTGCAATGGATGAATGGAATACCCGCCAGCATGGCCAGTCGGGACTCACCGAGCGCGTGCGTAACAGCATTCTGAACTGCCGGGAAGCAGAGCGCCAGACGCTGAGCTTTCTCGCCGAGCACGTGGATCCCCGCGCGTCGCCCATGTGTGGCAATTCGATCTGCCAGGACCGCCGCTTTATGGCGCGCCTGATGCCGGAACTGGAAGCTTTCTTCCATTACCGCAATCTTGACGTCAGTACTCTCAAGGAGCTGGGCAACCGCTGGGCGCCGCAACTGATGACCGGCTTCCTCAAGGCGTCGACCCACCTGGCGCTCGATGACGTCAGGGATTCCATCCGTGAACTTCAGTATTACCGCGAGCAACTGTTCAGACCTTTTGATGCATGACCGCAGATAACCCGGCCCGCGGTGCGCTGCTGGTTACTGCCGCGGCGCTGATGTTCGCGTCCATGGGCGTATTGATTCGCTTCGCGACACAGCAGTTGCCAAACGAGCAGGTGGTGTTTCTCCGCAACTTCTTCGGTCTGCTGATTCTGTTGCCGTTGCTGCTCAGGAACGGCATCGGCGCATCGCTGCGCACCGACCGACTGGCCTTGCACGTGCTACGCAGTCTGTGCGGCCTGGCGGCCATGTACTGTTTCTTCTATGCACTGGCAAATCTGGCGCTGGCAGATGCCGTGTTGCTGAACTTCACCGCACCTCTGTTTATTCCCTTTATTGCGCTGCTGTGGCTGCGCGAAATCGTGAGCCGCCAGGTGATCGCTGCCATAGTGATTGGTTTTGCCGGCATTCTGCTGGTATTGAAACCGGGGCTGGGCGTGTTCAACCCGGCGGCTCTGGTGGGACTTGCATCGGGTGCCTTCGCCGCTGTCGCGATGGTCAGTCTGCGCACGCTGTCCGCGACTGATCCGCCATTACGGGTAGTGATCTATTACGGGATCATCTGTACCGGTGCATCTTCGGTGCCGATGCTGTGGGCCTGGCAACCGGCACCACTGGAGACGTTTCTGCAACTGGCAGGCGCCGGTTGTTTCGCAACGGCAGGACAATACCTTCTGTCCAGAGGTTACGGCTATGCGCCGGCGGCGCAAATCGGCCCCTTTACCTATACGTCAGTGGTGTTCGCCGCGACCTACGGCTGGTTGTTCTGGAAGGAGATGCCCGACTGGTTGTCGGCCAGCGGTACCGTACTGATCGTGATTGCAGGCGCGCTGGCAATGCAGAAAACCCGCGCTGCCAGCTCTATCACCTGATTTCGACGGCTACTCCACGGGTGTGTCGGTGCGATTACCCCAGTCCGACCAGGAACCCGGGTACCCCTTGACGCGCGTATAGCCGAGATTTTTCAGCATCATGCAGGCATGCGAGGAACGGTGGTGCGACTGGCAGTAGCAAATGATTTCCTTGTCCCTGGTCAAGCCCCGTTCCTCGAGCATGGCGCGTAATTCCGCCTCTGGTTTGAAACGCAGGTTTCGGCCCTGGTCCATGGTGTCGACCCAGTTCAGGTTGTGTGCACCGGGAATATGACCGCCGCGTTGCGCAAAGACTTTTTCGCCGCTGTACTCCTGAGGTGAGCGGCTGTCGATAATGCCGAGGTCGGCAGTTCCAAGGCGCGACAGAATGTAGTCGGCATCCGCTACCGGCCCGTCCTGCCAATTCACCGGATACGGGTCGATTTCGGACGGGTGCGCAGGCTTCTGTTCGACCGGGAAATCTTCGCTCACCCAGCTTACCAGCCCACCGTTCAGCAACGAGAAATGCTGGTGCCCGGCGACTTCCAGCGTCCACAGCAGGCGACTGGCCCAGCCACCGCCCTCGTCATCATAGGCAACCACATGCGTATCCGGTGCGATGCCCAGCGAGCCGAGCAGGGCGCCGAAGTTGTGTTCGGCCGGCAGTAATCCGACCACCGGTTTTTTGATTTTTACGAAATGCGCACCTTCGAGAAACAGCGCCCCCGGCACGTGGAACTCCGCATAACGTTCCGGTCGGGTAATGTGTAATACCACCAGCTTGTCACGGCCCAGTGCGGCGTACAGGTGTTCGGGTTCAGCAATCAAAGGTAATAAGGGTTTAGTCACGGTGTGTTCCTGCGTCGATATCGGATGAAAGAGTATCAGTATTGTTCATTAGTTTAACTCGCTCAGGCGGCGGCCCGGCCATCGGCCTGCCCCGACAGCAGTTCGATCCAGTGCACCACCGGCACCCTGGCATCGGTATGCAGATGCAGCAGACAGCCGATGTTGGCGGTGGCGATGATTTCCGGCTGCTGTGCCTGCAATGCATCGAGTTTGTCGCCACGCAGCCGGCCGGCCAGCTGCGGTTGCAGGATCGAATAGGTGCCTGCAGAACCGCAGCACAAATGTGGATCGCGCACCCGGACCAGCTCAAAGCCGGCCTGTTGCAGCATCGCCTCTACGACACCATCCAGCTGCTGACCGTGTTGCAGTGAGCAGGGTGAATGGAAAGCGATGCGTTGACCATTACCGGCGCCCAGTGCGGAGAGATCTTCCCTGCACAGCACTTCACTGATGTCGCGGGCCAGCGCGCCGACCCGCACCGCGCGTTCTGCATAATCCGCATCTTCGGCGAGCAGCACCCCGTAATCCTTCACGGTCGGCGCACAGCCGCTGGCGGTCACCACAATCGCTTCGACACCGGCCTCGACGGCCGGCCACCAGGCATCGATGTTGTTCTTTGCCCGCTGCCGGGCACCGGCCGTATCGGCGAGATGGTGTTGCAGAGCGCCGCAGCAGCCGGCCCGGGCACTGGATTCCAGCGCGATGCCGAGCTGATCGAACAGGCGTATGGCCTGATGATTGATATGCGGTGCGGCTGCTTCCTGCACGCAGCCATCCAGCAACAGCATGCGGCGACTGTGCATTCCGATGTCCGGGCGCGCGCTGCGGGCAAACTTCGGAATGCGTTTTTTCAGCTGCTGTGGCATCAGTGGCCTGACAAGCCGCGCCAGGCCCAGCAGTGCGCCGAAGCGCCGGGTTTCACTCAGGCCGAAAATCAGCAGTTTGCGCAGCAGCCGCTGCGGCAGCGGCCGCGGATGCTGCTCCGCCAGCTCGCGGCCGAGATCCAGCAGGCTGTGGTACTGCACGCCGGATGGGCAGGTGGTTTCGCAGGCGCGGCAGGTGAGGCATCGGTCCAGGTGGCGCTGCAGGCTGGCGGTGCTGGTCTGGCCTTCCAGCACCTGCTTGATCTGATAGATGCGACCGCGCGGCCCATCCAGTTCGTCGCCCAGCAACTGGTAGGTGGGGCAGGTGGCATTGCAGAAACCGCAGTGTACACAGCTGCGCAGGATGGCTTCCGCCTGCCGACCTGCTCGACTGGTGCTGTAAGCGGGGGTCAGCTCCGTCTGCACGGTCAAAGATCCCGGTACATCCGCCCCGGGTTGAGAATTCCGGCGGGATCGAATGACTTTTTCAGGCGCTGGTGGAGTGCCAGCAGTGGCGCGGGAAGCGGGTGGAATGCTTCGCAGTTGTCGTCCGCGCCGCGAAACAACGTGGCATGGCCGCCGACTTCCGCGGCGATACCGCGGATACGCTCGGCTGTGGCGTCGCTGTGCAACCAGCGCTGCGCGCCGCCCCATTCGATCAGCCAGTCGCCGTCCAGCGCCAGCGGTGGGGTGGCCGGCGGCACCGACAGGCGCCATAACGGCATGGAACGGGTGAAGAATGCGTGACTGTGTTCGCGCAGTGATAACCAGAAGTCGGGTTGTTCGCGTAGTTTTGCATCGCCCAGTGCCTGCTGTGCCTGGCGTACGCTGGCCTCGCTGCCGGCCAGTCGCAGGTACAGGTGACCATCGTGCCAGCAGGCGCCCGACAGCGGCAGCGGCCTGCCCATCCAGCCGGCAAAACGTTCCAGCGCCTGCTGCTGGGAAGCGGACTGGCGCAGCGTGTATTCCGATTCCGGTCGCGGCACCACTTTCATTGAGATGTCCGTGAGCACGCCGAGAGTACCAAGCGCGCCGGCCATCAGGCGGGACAGGTCATAGCCGGCAACGTTCTTCATGACCTGGCCGCCGAAGCGCAGCGCCTCGCCCTTGCCGTTGATCACGCCGGCGCCCAGCACCGCGTCACGTACGGCGCCGGCGAACGGCCGCCGCGGTCCTGACAGGCCGCTGGCGATCGCGCCGCCGAGCGTGCTATCGGATGAAAACCGCAGGGGTTCAAAGCCCAGCATCTGCCGGTTGTCTTCAAGCAGTTGCTCGATATCGACGAGACGCGTACCGGCACGCGCCTGCAGCACCAGTTCGGAAGGTTCATAGTTGATGACGCCCTGGTGAGCGGAAATGTCCAGGTCCGCCGCGTCAGTGGCATGTCCGTAAAATGCGCGGCTGCGCGCGCCGTGAATGTTCAACGGAGTGCGTTCGATGAATGCCTGTTCGACGTGCGCGCGCAGGGATTCAGTCAGGTCAGCATCGCTCATGCTCAGAAACGCTCCAGTTCGGGAAACGGCAGCTGGCCGCCGTGTACGTGCATGCTGCCGAACTCGGCACAGCGCGCCAGCGTCGGAATCGCCTTGCCCGGATTGAGCAGACCTCCCGGATCGAACGCAGCTTTTACCGCGTGAAATTGCTGCAGCTCAGCTTCATTGAACTGGGTGCACATCTGGTTGATCTTTTCCATGCCCACGCCGTGCTCGCCAGTGATGGTACCGCCGACGGAAATGCACAGTTCGAGAATGCGGCCGCCGAATTCCTCGGTGCGTTCCAGTTCGCCGGGCTTGTTGGCGTCATAGAGGATCAACGGATGCAGATTGCCGTCGCCGGCGTGAAACACATTCGCGACCGGCAGGCCGTATTGCTTCGAGAGGTCCTCGATCGTCTGCAGAACCTGTGGCAGAGCTTTGCGTGGAATGGTGCCATCCATGCAGTAATAATCGGGCGAAATGCGGCCGACCGCTGGAAACGCCGCCTTGCGACCTTTCCAGAATCGGACCCGCTCGGCGTCGCTTTTGGCGGTACGCACTTCGGTTGCGCCGCTGCTCTTCAGCAATTCCCGTACTTTGAAAACATGTTCGGACACTTCTTCGCTGGTGCCGTCCAGTTCGCAAAGCAGAATTGCCGCGGCGTCGAGCGGATACCCGGCATGGACGAAATCCTCGGCGGCCTGGATCGACAGTTTGTCCATCATTTCCAGACCCGCTGGAATGATGCCTGCGGCAATTATGCTGCCGACTGCCGCACCGGCCTTGGTCACATCATCGAACGCCGCCAGAATCACCTGTGCGCGCTCCGGCTTCGGCAACAGTTTTACAGTCACTTCGACAATGATGCCGAGCAGACCCTCCGACCCGGTCAGCAGCGCCAGCAGGTCGTAACCCGCAGCATCCAGTGCGCGGCCGCCCAGCGTCAGCAGTTCTCCGTCGATGGTGACCAGTTGTATTTCGCTGATGTTGTGCACCGTCAGGCCATATTTAAGGCAGTGCACGCCGCCGGCATTTTCCGCCACATTGCCGCCGATGGAGCAGGCGATCTGTGAGGAAGGATCGGGTGCGTAATACAGGCCATGCTGGTCGACTGCTTCGGATATGGCGAGATTGCGCACGCCTGGTTGCACGCGCGCCAGACGGTTGGCGACATCGATGTCGAGGATACGGTTGAATTTCGCCAGACTCAGCAGCACGCCGTTCTCGAGCGGCAGGGCGCCGCCGGACAGGCCGGTGCCCGCGCCACGCGCCACCACCGGAATACCGCTGCTCTGACAGTGACGCACAATCGCCTGCACCTGCTCGACCGTCTCGGGTAAAAGCACCAGCCATGGCATGCGGCGGTATGCCGACAGCCCATCGCATTCATAAGCGCGCCGCTCTTCTGATTCACGCACTACACAATGGTCAGGCAGGTCGGGCAGGCCAGCCAGGAAAGTATCGAGGTCCGACATCTGGGCGGCGTATTTCATCAGGTGATCACGGTGGGCGCATCGCGCTGTGTGTAATGCCTGATGCGCGCGATCTGTTCGGCGATTTTAATCAGGTCGGACAGTCCCTGCTGTGAGTCGAGCAACTGCCGTTGCGGATCAGCTTCGTAGCGCTCCAGGTAGATGCGCAAGGTGGCGCCCTCGGTGCCGGTGCCCGACAGTCGAACCACGATTCGGGATCCGTCTTCGAATCCGATGCGGAGGCCCTGGTGTTCGCTGATCGAATGATCGACTGGATCGCGGTACGAAAAATCATCGCTGAACGCTATGGTGTAGTCGCCGAAACGCTGGCCCTTCAGACTGTTCGCCTGGGCGCGCAGCGTATTCACCAGTTCACCGGCGCCGTCGGCGTCTACGCCTTCGTAATCGTGCCGGGAGTAATAGTTGCGTCCGTAGCTGCGCCAGTGGCTGGTCAGAATGTTTTCTACTGATTCCTTGCGCACCGCCAGCAGGTTCAGCCAGAACAGCACGGCCCACAGGCCGTCTTTTTCGCGAATATGATTCGAGCCGGTGCCGAAACTTTCTTCACCGCAGAGTGTCGCCTTGCCGGCATCCAGCAGGTTGCCAAAAAATTTCCAGCCGGTCGGCGTCTCATACAGTTCGATGCCCAGTCGCTCAGCGACCCGGTCAGCGGCCTGCGAAGTCGGCATCGAGCGGGCAATGCCGGCGAGGCCCTGGCGATAACCGGGTGTCAGGTGAGCATTGGCAGCCAGCACTGCGAGGCTGTCGCTGGGGGTGACAAAAAACCTGCGGCCGAGAATCATATTGCGATCGCCGTCACCATCAGAAGCCGCGCCGAAATCCGGCGCCTGTCCGGCGAAAAGTATATCGACCAGTTCCTTTGCATAAATCAGATTCGGGTCCGGATGCCCGCCGCCGAAATCTTCTTTCGGTACGGCATTCATAATGGCATCCTGCGGAACACCCAGACGGTTTTCGAAAATGTCTACGGCGTAGGGACCGGTGATGGCGTGCATGGCGTCGAAACGCATCGTGAACATGCCGGAGTCGATCAGGCTACGGATGCGCTCGAAATCGAACAGCGTTTGCATCAGTTCCGCGTAATCATTGACTGGATCGACGATCTCGACCGTCATTGATTCGAGCGCACAGGTACCGAGGTGATCCAGGTCCAGGTCGTCAGCTTCTGCAATCATATAACTGTCTATCTTCTGACTGCGCTGATAGATAGCTTCGGTGACTTTTTCCGGTGCCGGCCCACCATTCGTGGTGTTGTACTTGATGCCGAAATCACCGTCAGGCCCGGCCGGATTATGGCTGGCGGAAAGGATGATCCCGCCGAACGCGCGGCGCTTTCGAATGATGCAGGATGCTGCTGGCGTGGACAGTAATCCGCCGCGGCCGACGATCACCCGGCCGAAGCCGTTGGCGGCTGCCATACGCAGGATGACCTGCACTGCATGCCGGTTGTAGAAGCGTCCGTCGCCACCCAGTACCAGTGTTTTTCCCTGACAATCTTCAAGGCTGTCGAACACGGACTGCACAAAATTTTCCAGGTAGTTTGCCTGCTGAAACACCGAAACTTTTTTCCGCAGCCCCGATGTTCCCGGGCGCTGATCGGCGTATGGTTGAGTCGGATTTTTTTTAATGCTCATAAGCCAACCTTGTTGTTTGAAGTTGATGCATACGAATGAGTATGCGTCAAGGATGTTGCTTGATCGCCGTTAAACGGGCAGGAAAAAATAATGACGATCTGCCGGACAAAGACACCATTCTACTATGCTACTATGATTCCATGCTCTATTCAGGCAAACAAATAGTTCATCCCGGCGTGCGGGCGCGCGATCTTCCTGCGCTCATGGAACTGTATGAACTTAACTATATTCAGCTGCGGCAACTGATACGCGATTTGAGTGCAGTTCAAGACCATAGCGTGTCCAGGGTTAATCGCGGTATGGATTTGTATCTGACCATTATAGAACGCTGCAAATATACAACGACTCTCAATCTTACCTATCGGTTTTCAGCGGGCGACGAAGCGACCCCATCGCCCGACGTAGTGGTGCGCCTGTATCATGATGCGCAGGTCGCGGAAGTGATATCGCGCGGCCGCAGTCGGCGGCATCCCGAATACGATCGTTTCCATCATGAGTACCCACTGCACATCAAATGGCAGGCCAACCGTTTTTTGAACAAGTGGCTGGCCTATTGCCTGCTCCAGGGACACAGTTTTTCGCCGGCGCGTGAGCAGCTGGCGGAGGCGCTCGATGTCATCGAGAGCGAACGGATGTTGAGCCTCGAATCCTGACGATCCCGCCGGGAATACTTGACTGCTGTACTGGGTTTATTTATGTTGGGGCTATATCAGGCTGATCCGACGGAATTTCCTATGCGACTTTCAACTAAAGGCCGGTACGCTGTAACGGCGATGATGGATCTGGCTATCCATGAACCGGGCGGACCGGTGACTCTGGCAGATATTTCCAATGGCCAGAGTATTTCACTGTCCTATCTTGAACAGCTGTTCGCCAGATTGCGCAAGGAAAATCTTGTCGAGGGCGTGCGGGGTCCGGGCGGCGGTTATCGCCTTGCACGGCCGGCCAGCGATATCACTATTGCCGCCATCATTTCTGCAGTTGATGAAAAAGTCGACTCGACCTGCAGCGGCAGTGCCGGTGATTGCGGGGGCGATCGCGCGTGCCTCACTCACGAACTCTGGTGCGGATTGTCGAAGCGGATATACACTTTCCTGGACAGTATCACGCTGGAGTCCTTCCTGAGCCGGCCGGCAGTGCAATCGGTTATCGAGCGTCAGGCGATGGACTGCAAGCGCTCGGAAACCGACGTCATACTCGGTTGAATCGCAGCATAAGGCTGTTTTCGACGTAAAATATCCAAAACTGTGAACTGCATCAGGCGCGAGCGATGCCTGCTTCACAGAATGCTTCAGTTCCGTTCTGCATACTGCGACTGTCAAATAGCGTTGCAAGAACAGGAGTGTGGCATCATGTTTCAATATTTATTGCTGTTACTGGCAGTCATCGCGGTCATTGGTCAGCCGGCGCTGGAAGTGCTCGCCACCACCGGACCGATTCTGGAGTATCTGGTGGCCGGTGGTGTTGCGTTGGCACTGAAACCCTGGCTGGAATACCACCTCGACTGAGAGAGGTGAGCCGGCCAACAACGAATTACCTGGACTTCGTCCAGACCAGAATTCGATTGTTGGCCGGCATTTCATAATCGTTCCGCAATACCAGGCCGGCCGCGTCTGCCAACCCATCCAGCGCTTCGAAATCTCTCACTCCGCTTAGCGGATCGCGTTGCTTCAACCACTGATCGAAATTCGCATTGCTCTCGCTGCTGTAGCGACCGCCGTAATTGAACGGACCGTACAGGGCGAATATGCCGCCGGTCTGCAAAACCTGTCCAACCGCTTCGAAAAGACGCTGCACCTGCGGCCATGACATGATGTGTGCAGTATTGGCGCTGAATACTGCATCGTAGGGTTCATCCGGCCAGACATCGTCAACATCCAGTACCAGCGGCGCTAATACATTGTCTAATCCGGCATCGCGCAGCCAGGCGTGGATACCCGCATGGTATTCTTCGCGATCACTCGTCTGCCACAGCAGTTCCGGGAACTCCGGCGCGAAATACACGGCGTGTTGACCGGTACCGCTTCCGACCTCGAGCAGACGCTTTTTCCCCACCAGTTCGCGCTGTAATACTGCGAGAATGGGTGCGCGATTCTGTTCACAGGATTCGGCAAACGGCTTCATGTGATCTGTTCTCCATGTGCGCAGCGTAGCGCCAGTACGCGGGTGATTTCAGTATCAGTTAAAACGATCGGATTCGTTTTCATGCTGCTGCCGCGTGCATTGGCGACAATGTGATCGAAATCGTCCGCAGTCACTCCGTAATGATCCAGTGTCGGTAAGTTCAGGTGAACGGTCCAGTCATCGAGTAATCGAAGCAATGCTTCCCACGCGGTTTCACGCGCCGTGAATCGTTGTCGACACAACAGTTCCGCTACCAGTGCGTATTTGTCGAGTGCCGGGTTGTCCGGTTCACGTTCCAGCATTGCATCGATGTTAACCTGAGTGGCTGCGCCAACCAGGGTGCCGCACACCACGCCATGCGGGACAGGGAAAAACGCACCCAGCGGCGAGGCCAGTCCGTGCACCGAACCAAGCCCGGTCTGTGCCAGAGTGATTCCGGACAGCAGCGCTGCATAAGCCATGCCGGCGCGTGCGGCAGCCTGGTCGCCAGTGCCATCATAGAGGGGCAGCAGACTGTCGCGCGCCGCCTGCAATCCATCCCAGGCCAATGCATCGGTAAGGCGACTGGCGCGCAGCGATACGCAGGATTCGAGCAGCTGGGTCAACGCATCCATACCGTCCGCGGCAATCAGTGCCGGTGGACAGCTGGCCAGGAAGTCGGGATCGACCAGCGCATATTCCGCCACCAGCCGGTCATCCCGGAATGACTTTTTAAAGCCCTGTTTGCCGGGCGTGCTGAGCACGGCATTCTTTGTTGCTTCACTGCCGGTGCCGGCGGTCGTCGGTACGGCAATAAAAGGCACAGCGGGACCGGTATACGACTTCTCGGGTCCGACTCCTTCCAGGTAATCCATGACCGAATCGTCGATCCGCAACAGACCTGCTATGGCCTTGGCGGCATCCAGTACGCTGCCGCCGCCAATGCCCGCGACCACGTCGATACCCGTGCCGCGATGTTCGCTGACCGCGTTATCGATCATCTGGGGGGAAGGCTCTCCGCTGATGGCGCAGCTGTGGCATTCAAGGCCGGCCTGATGAAGCGCCCGTTCCAGTGCCGGCCAGGCGGGTGAAGACTTAAGTGAAGCGGCACCGGTGACCAGCAACAGGTGTCGACCGTAGTGGCGCGCCAGTTCCGGCAGCCGGGCGACCGCTCCGGAACCGAATTCGATGCGCGGCAGGCGGGCGAGGGAAAAACCGGAAACAAACATATCAGAACTGCGGATACAGGCCGGAAAAGGGAACGCTCTGGCGTGGCTCGGCCATCCAGTCGGCTACCGTGTCACGCCAATGCAGATAGTGCCTGGTGTCCTTGTGCGCGGCGGCGTCTTCCCGCGAGCGATACGCCTCCACCAGCACGAAATAGTTGCTGTCTTCGGGCGATTGCAGAACATCGAAGCGCAGGTTGCCGGATTCCTGCACCGAGGCGAGGTGGTTGTCGCGCGTAGCGGCGATAAAATTATCGCGAAATTCCGGTATCACATGAATATGAACCAGTGTCACATACATTCTTTCAATCTCCCTTACGAGTCGGTGTGATGCCCAGCCAGTCGGTCCATTGCCGGAACAGATCCGCGTCGAGTGCGGCGGCGGCGGAGCGCGGCTCCAGAGTCGGTACAAATACGCTATCACCCTGCAAAGTGACAGCATGTCCTCCGGCTTCCTGCAGTATCAGGCTGCCGGCTGCGTAATCCCATAATTTCTGCCGGCCATGCAGATACACGTCGCAGCGTCCAGCAGCCAGCCAGCACCAGTCGAGCGCTACGGCGCCAAAGCTGCGTTGCGACTGGTAAGGGGGTTCTGCAGCGAGTCGTCCGGCGAGTTCCGCCGACAGACGCTTCAGGTCGACCAGCGCCATCGCCTGCGACAGAGGCAGTGCGTCTTCGCGTCTCCGCAGCGGCTCGTCGTTCAGCCAGGCGCCGCGACCGCGCATTGCGGTAAAACATTCCTGTCGGCTCGGATCGTAGACCACGCCAAGTCTGACTTCATCGCCGCACAGCAATGCAACTGACACTGCATAATAAGGTATTCCGGCGGAAAAATTGCTCGTGCCGTCCAGCGGATCGATACACCAGAGTCCCTGCTGTTCGTGAGCCATGGCCTGTTGCTGGGTTGCCGCGTCCATTTCTTCGCCGACCACACCGATTGACGGCCAGCGCTGCTGCAGTGCCTGCACCAGGGCTTCCTGCATAACGATATCGGCTTCGGTGACCAGGCTGCCATCGGCTTTTTTTGAGCCGCACTGGCAGGCGAAGCGCGACGGAAGTTCGCGGTCGGCAACAGCGCGTACCAGTGCAGCAACTTCATTTATGTTTTCGGGAAGCATTCGCGGAATCGACTTGGTATGATCAACTTGATATCTCTATTGTCGCACAAAGGAAACCTATGGGCACAACGAAAAGCCGCCAGAAAGGCGCAAAAAAAGGCGGCAAGGCGGCCAAAAGCAGTAAACCGCGTAAGGCGGACAGAGCCGATCGACACGCGCTTTACGAGCAG
>JAGXGS010000008.1 GCA_024636585.1 Thiogranum sp.
CCGAGGGATTTTAAGTCCCTTGCGTCTACCAATTTCGCCACCCGGGCTTTTGGCCGGATTGTACAGATTGAGGAGGGGGAGACAAAGAAAGAAAATGGAGGCTGGGCCCGGAGTCGAACCGAGGTCCACGGCTTTGCAGGCCGCTGCATAACCACTCTGCCACCCAGCCATTGAAGTGCAGTTGAACTTTATACTATACCCGCACGCTGTACTGGCGTGAATGCCTGCGATTCCGGATAAAAAAACCCCGGCCTGGTACCGGGGTCTGGTATTTGGAGCGGGAAACGAGATTCGAACTCGCGACCCCAACCTTGGCAAGGTTGTGCTCTACCAGCTGAGCTATTCCCGCGTCTAAAGAGAGCGCATATTGTATGGATGTAGCGCCTCCTGTCAACTCCGAAAAATGTGCTCAGGCGCGCGTGCTGTCCGCCAGGACCGGCCAGGCGGCTTTCACATAAATTGCCATTGACCAGAGAGTTAGCGCGGCGGCGATATACAGCAGCAGGATTCCGGCTTCATGGGTCGGCAGGCCCCACAGGGGATCGCGGTACAACAGCAACAACAGCGCGATCATCTGCACCGTGGTTTTGATCTTGCCGATTACGGAAACTGCCACCTGGGCCCGCTCGCCGATTTTCGCCATCCATTCGCGCAATGCCGAAATGGCAATTTCACGGCCTACGATGATCGATGCCGGGATCACGAACCACCAGTGCGGATTGTCCTGCACCAGCATGATCAGCGCCACTCCGACGATGAGTTTGTCCGCTACCGGGTCGAGAAATTCGCCAAACGAGGAATGTTGTTCAAGCCTGCGCGCGAGGTAACCGTCGAACCAGTCGGTCAGCGCGGCCACGACAAACAGCGCCGTGGTGGCTTCATTGGCCCAGTGCACAGGGAGGTAAAACACCACCACCAGCACCGGAATCACCATGATGCGCAGCATCGTCAGAATGTTGGGAATGGTCCATACCATCGACGCAGTGTATCAAGTGTCGCCGTGAAAAGTATCGTAGATTTGTTGCGCGAGAGCACGACTGATCCCGGGCACGCGACACAGGTCATCGACGCCCGCCCGGGTCACTTCCTGCATTCCGCCGAGCTGCTTCAACAATTGCTGGCGGCGCCGCGGGCCGACACCCGGTATGCCTTCCAGTGGCGAAACGTTGCGCGCTTTGGCGCGTCTCTGGCGATGCCCCGTAATGGCGAATCGATGTGCCTCATCGCGAATCTGCTGAATCAGATGCAGCGCCGGGGACGTCGGGTCCAGGTCCAGCTCGCGTTTCTGGGCGGGAATATGCAGGATCTCCATGCCCGGCCGCCGCTCCGCTCCCTTGGATACGCCGACCAGCAGGATCTCGACGATCTGCAGTTCTTCCATGACTTTCTGTGCCGAGGTCATCTGACCTTTGCCGCCATCGATCAGCACCAGGTCGGGTAGCACGCAGTCTTCTTTCTTCAGGCGCGTGTAGCGTCGCAGCAGGGCCTGCTCCATGGCGGCATAATCATCGCCAGGCACGATATTACGGATAGTGAAGCGCCGGTAATCGGATTTTCTGGCGCCTTCGCGGTCAAACACCACGCAGGATGCGACAGTGCCCTCGCCCTGCGTATGGCTGATATCAAAGCATTCAATACGATTCGGGATCTCATCCATGCGCAGCAGTTCGCGCAGCTCCTGCAGGCGCCGCGCCATACCGGCCTGGCTACCCAGACGCGCCGCCAGTGCCTGTTCGGCATTCTTCACGCCGAGAGCCAGCCAGCGGGCTTTCTCACCGCGCACCCGATGCACCAGACTGACCTTGCGGCCGGCTTTCTCGCTCAGCACCTGCGTGAGCAGATCGCCGTCTTCCAGCCCATGGTTGGTAATCAGTTTTGCGGGTATCGGATGCGTCAGGTAGTACTGCGCCACGAATGCCGAAAGCACGTCGGCCACTTCCGCTCCGGTCGGGATTTTCGGAAAAAACTTGCGATCGCCGAGATTGACACCATTGCGTATAAAGAACACCTGGACACAGGCCACACCGCCGGACACCACGGCCGCCACGATATCCACATCACCCGATTCGCCACTGACATACTGGCGCTCCTGCACACGGCTGAGACTGGCGATCTGGTCACGATAGATCGCCGCCCGTTCATAGTCCTGCTGCGCCGACGCCTGCTCCATGCGCTGCACCAGCTCGTTTTTCAGCACCGCACTCTTGCCTTCGAGAAACAGCACCGTATGCCGTACATCCTCCGCATACTCTTCGGCACTGATCAGTCCCACGCAGGGCGCGGTGCAGCGTTTGATCTGGTATTGCAGACACGGCCGGCTGCGGTTGCTGAAAAAACTGTCCTCGCACTGGCGTACCCGGAACATGCGCTGCAGCAGGTGCAGGCTTTCGCGAACCGCCCCGGCATTGGGATAAGGACCAAAGTAACGTCCCTTGCCACGGCGCGCGCCGCGATGCACAGACAGGCGCGGAAACTCATCCTGCAGGCTCAGATAGACATAGGGATAACTCTTGTCATCTCTCAGCAATACGTTGTATCGCGGCCGGAGCGATTTGATCAGGGTGTTTTCGAGGATCAGGGCTTCTGATTCAGTGTTGGTCAACATGATTTCAACGCTGTGCATGTTCTGCATCAGGGCGCGCGTCTTTGGCGCCAGGCCGCTGCTGCGAAAATAACTGGAAACGCGATTCTTCAGGTTGCGTGCCTTGCCCACGTACAGCACTTCCCCATCGCTCCCGAGCATACGGTAGACACCCGGACCCGAGGTCAGGTTGCGCAGGAAAGATTTTGCGTCGAAAACGTGTTCCGGTGCGGTTTCAGCCATTTACCCGAGACGTCAGGCGCGTTCGAGCAGACTACGGACGCGCGTGAAGATGTTTCTGAACATGGCGTCGGTGAGACGCCTGGTCTGGGTATTGTAACGGCTGCAGTGATAGGAATCGATCAGCACAAAACCGTCCAGCGCATGCTCGGCAGCATGGCCGAAACGGTAGCGTGACAAGGGAATATCCAGCGAACGCAGTATTGCATCGTGGGCGATTTTGCCCAGCGCCAGCACCACCCCGCCGGCCGGCACCGTTGCCAGCTCGCTGGCAAGAAAATGATTGCAGTTCCTGATCTCTGCGGTCACAGGTTTGTTTTGTGGCGGCAGGCATTTCACGGCGTTGGTGATGCGGCAGCCGTCGAGAACCAGCGCATCGTCGCAGGCCTGCGACTCGGGCAGATTACTGAAACCGAAATCATACAGCGTCTGATACAGCAGAATACCGGCATGGTCGCCGGTGAAAGGTCGGCCGGTGCGGTTCGCGCCGTGCATGCCTGGCGCCAGCCCGACAATCAGAAACCTGGCGTCGGGCGTCCCGAACGACGGCACCGGTCCGGCGTAATAATCCGGGTGGTCCCGCGCGACGTCCTGCAGGAAGCTGCTGAGACGTTCGCAACGGGTGCAGCTTTTATCGAACAGCGGCAGCTCAGGCCGGTCGGACATCCAGGACCTCAAGAATTCTCGATTTCAGATCCAGCACCACAATTTCATGCGCATTGGTGTTGGCTATATACAGTTTGCCGCGGTACAGACTCAGGCCACCTGGCTCGTCGAGATCATAGCCGATCCGGAACTTGGTGACCTGTCGGGTAGCCAGATCGACGCGTTTGATTCTGGAATTCAGCGTGTCGACTACCCATGCGATGCCCGCCTCGGCATCCACCGCAATATCCAGCGGGTATTGTAAACGTGCGTCGCTTCCCACGCCTTCGCGATCACCGAAATCGAAAAGACCCCTGCCGACCAGCGTGCTGACGGTGCCGCTGCTGACTTCGATAGTGCGAAGCGCGGACGATTCGGCATCGATGATCAGCAGATCGTGATTATACATGTCAATGCCGGATGGCTGGGCAAAACAGGCCTGCGCCAGCGTGCCATCGACAAGATCGCCTCGCCCCAGACCGGCGTAACGCGCGATTCCCATATGATTCAGATTCATGTTCCAGATCTGATGTTGTCCGGCCATGGCAATGTACAGCGTGCTTTCATAACAGGTCAGGTCGCGCGGGGAATTCAGCTGCGCATGCAGCGCATCCCGGAAACTGTCCGCAGTATAGCGGCCCTGTTTGCCGGTGCCGGCGACGGTGAGGATGTCGCCCGACTTGATGTGAATGCGCCGGATCGCATGGTTGCCGGTATCTGCGACGTAGACATAGTCGCCGGCTATCGCCAGTCCCTGCGGACTGTCGAACATCGCAGCCTCTTCATTGCCGTCCAGGAAGCCGGCCGTGGCGCAGCCGAACACCCGCCGGATTCTGCCGTCATAATACGTCTCCAGCACCCGGTTGCGCCCGCTGTCGGAAATGTAAAGATGCTGGCGTGTCGCCAGCACCCGTCCCGGAAAGCTGAGCTCGCCCTGCAGTTCCGGTTTGGGCGCCAGTTGCGTGGGCGACGGCACCAGCAGACCGCGTGTTTCGGCCGCCGCGATATGCGTGGCAATCAACTCGTCGAGTTGCTCGCGGCGCCCTTCGCCGCGCATCAGCCCGACCACATCGCCTGCCGGGTCGATCAGGACGAATGAAGGCCAGGCTTTGACGCCATAGGCGCGCCACAGGTGAAAGTCGGGATCATTGGCAATCGGGTGGCGCAGGTGATGGCGATTGATGACTTTCTGCAACTGTTTGCCCCGCTGCTCACCAGCGAACCGGGGGGTATGAATACCGATAACAGTCAGGGTCTCGGGATATTTTTTCTGCAGGTAATGAAGATCCCGGAATACGTGCTGGCAGTTAACCGAAGAAGCCGTCCAGAACACCAGCAACACTGCCTTGCCGCGCTGCGACTGCAGGGTCAGCGGTTTTTCAGTGTTGTACCACTTAAGATTTTCGGGCAACTCCGGGGCGCGAACGCGGGTCGAGGCATTCATGGTATTTTCCTGTCCTTGCATGATACTGGTTGTCATCCGTGTCAATCCTGTTCCCTGACTGAGAAAAATTCCGTACCCAGTTCAAAATCTGGAGCTTATGTATATCGGGGCAATCGAATCAGTCCGTGGCGTGCAGCCAGGTGCATAAGCTCCACTTCAGTTCTGGCCTCCATCTTTTCCATCAGCCGATTGCGATAGCCGTTGACTGTCTTCTGCGTCAGGCACAGATGCCGGGCAATCGCTTTCGTAGCTTTGCCTTCCGCGACCATCAGCAGAATCTGCAGCTCGCGGCTCGAAAGGTCGTCGAATGGCGAACCAGCATGCCCCGGCAGGCGCCGCTCAGCCAGTTTGCGGGCCAGCGTATCACTGATATAGCGCGCGCCATTCATCACGGTATCGATCGCCTTGAACAGTTCATCGACTGCACAATAACTGCTGAGGCAGCCAGCGACACCGCTCTGCAACAGGCGTTCCTGGATAATCAGATCGGTTTCTTCCGTCAACACCAGCAGCGGAACGTTCGGGAATTGTCGATGGAGCTTGGACGCGCCGTCCAGCACCGCAACGGTCGCGCCAGGCAGGTTGATCAGGATAATCCGCGGCGCCTGCTTGCGCGCCAGCCGGATTGCATCGTCGCAACTGGAGGCTTCCCCGCTGACCGTCAGGTATCCCGAATCCGATAAAACGCGCTGCAGACCGGCCCGCGCCAGCTGTCGGTCATCCACCAGCAGAACTCCAATCGGATCAGCGTCCGCCTGCGCGGCCGGATAGGGAGTTACCATCATTTAGAGTCCCAACTCGATGTTACAGTTGGAGTTTAGCGACGAACCCCCCTGTTTCTTAACCACACAGGCGACGTTTACCTACAGCGGGTGCGCCTCAGGAAACGGCAGATGCGCCCACTATGCCGTGCCGGATCGCCATCCGCGTCAACTCGACGTCGTTTTCGACGCCCAGCTTGTCGAACAGGCGGTAACGGTAGGTGCTGACGGTTTTTGGGCTCAGGCACAGCCGCGAGGAAATGTCATGCACATTCTGGCCCTCGGTCACCATCAGCATGACTTGCATTTCCCGCTGTGAAAGGCGATCGAAAGGGGATAATTCCTTGCCGGGCAGCATCGACAGCGCCATCTGGCGTGCGATGTCGGCGCTGATATAGCGTTCACCACGGTGCACCGCCCGAATGGCGTCGGCGATCTCGTCGACTGTACAGTGTTTGGTGAGATAACCCGAGGCTCCCGCATCCAGCAACTGGGAGGGAAACGGCACGTCCATTTGTACCGTGACCACGATAATGCGGCTGTCGGGGTTATTTTGCGCGATACGACGTGTGGCTTCGAGCCCCCCGATCCCGGGAATCTGCACATCCATCAGCACCACATCCGGCTGCAATGCGCGCACCAGCTGCACTGCCTCTTCGCCGCTCGATGCCTCTCCGACCACCAGCAGTTGTGGCAGGTCGTTCAGCAGGCGCTCGACGCCGCGACGAACCAGCTCCTGATGATCGGCTAACAGAATTCGAATATCTGATTTTTCCATAACCCTCGTTCCTTGTGGTTAATTAATTATTGACGGAATCCATCCTGGATTCACTCGATAATGCCGCGACCTCTTCGGGTCGCTCCGAAATATGGCGGAGAGGGTGGGATTTGAACCCACGGAGGGCTCACACCCTCGCCGGTTTTCAAGACCGGTGCTTTCAACCGCTCAGCCACCTCTCCATGTACGGGCCGAAAGCATATACGATAAGGACCCGTTCCGGAAAGGCTTTTTCCCACCGGGAACTTTATGCGGATTTTCGCATCGAATCGGCAAACGGGGTATAGTTCGCCCAGGTTTCAACCAACCATTCAAGAGGATCGCGCCATTATGAATCGACCCGCCAGTACGGTCAGTCGCGCTCAGCCTTCGGTGCTGACGACTAACAAGGTTATACGCAACACTTACATTCTGTTGTCCATGACACTGCTGTTCAGCGCCATGTCCGCCGGTGTGTCGATGGCGTTGAATCTGCCGCATCCCGGTCTGGTCATAACCCTGGTCGGCTATTTCGGACTGCTGTTTTTGACCAGTCGCTTCCGTGACAGCTCGCTCGGACTCCTGTTTGTGTTCGGTTTGACGGGTTTCATGGGTTATACGCTCGGCCCGATTATCAATATGTATCTCAGCCTGCCTAACGGCGGCCAGATCGTAATGACGGCGTTCGGCGCAACCGGGGTCATTTTCCTGGGCCTGTCAGGCTATGCCCTGTCCAGCCGCAAGGACTTCAGCTTCATGGGCGCCTTCCTGATGGTCGGTATCCTGGTTGCCTTCCTGGCCGGTATCGGTGCGATCTTCCTGTCGCTGCCAGGTCTGTCGCTGGCGGTGTCAGCCATGTTCGTGCTGCTGATGTCTGGACTGATCCTGTATGAGACCAGCAATATCATTCATGGCGGTGAGACCAATTACATCATGGCCACAGTGACGCTGTTCGTGGCTATCTTCAATCTCTTCACCAGCCTCCTGCACCTGCTTGGCGCATTTGGCGGTAATGACTAGGTAGATTGCCGTGGCGCTACGCCCATAGAACCCCTTCGGGGTTCATTACGGGTACCTCACCCTTCGGGTCAAGGCATCGCAATGACGATAATCTGAAAAAGCCCCGTACTCCGGGGCTTTTTCATGTCCGCTCGCAACGCTATAGTTCGGCCTGCCTCTAACAACCCGGAAACCGGCGCATGATCAAGAAGACTTCCTATCAGGAACATCCATTCGC
>JAGXGS010000093.1 GCA_024636585.1 Thiogranum sp.
ACACTGCGATGAAAGCCGAACTCGGCTGAAAAATACGCAACCAGATCATTCTGCATGTCAAAAGACGTTTCCAGCTCGGTCAGCGGACGCTCCTGCATGTAGGTGTCATACGCAGACAGGACGCTATGAAAATCGCCGATGAAAATCGGATCGCGTGCCGCTTCGTCGAGCCGCTTCTGCGCCACCCGGCGTAGAAACACCTTGGGATTACTGCGACTGGCCTCCCAGGTGGGCTCGTCGAGATGCCGGAACAGCCGCCGCACGCCGCGGTTCCAGCTGTAGTAGAGATCATTGGCCAGATCCTCCAGCCGTTTGAGCCGGTCCGGCAGGATGGGTCGTATCTCGACGCTGAAGCGTGTGCCTGGCATAAATGTCCTCCGCGGTTTTCTGATTATAAACACGTATCTTTATGGTCAGGATAAATAACACTGGTGCGCCTGGTGATCCATGAGCCAGATCAACCAGGGTGCCGTTGCTGCGCGCTTTGAGGTTCCACTGGCTTTTTCAGGATGCTTTCTTGATCCGCGTCAAAGATCTGGCAAGCAATGCATCCACGACATCACGCACTTCGGAATTCCGTCTATAGTGAGGATAAGAAACAGAAAAAAAACGGACAGCTCGATGCACAACCCAGCCGGCGAGGGGCCAGCATGGAAAGCACATTCAAATGGCGTGACGAGTGGTTACTCGGTATTCCGACCCTGGACAACCAGCATCAGAAACTTGCCGACTGTCTCCATCGACTGGTCACTGAATGTACAAGGCTGCATGGGCAAAATGGCAACGACAACGGCAGCGAAAACGATACTGAAACCAGGGAGGCGCTAATGAAGTTGCTCGATGAGCTTTGCGCGCGCACGCGGGCACATTTCAGCATCGAAGAAGACATGATGCTCGCTGCGAACTACCCGCGTTACGCGGATCACCGGCGTGAACACGTTATGTTGCTTGCGGAGCTGACATCCACGTTTGCCGCGCCCATCAAAGACGGCCGCTGCAATATGAATCCGGAGATACTGGGCGCGCTGAAGTCCTGGTTTATCGTCCATGTCGCGCACAGTGACCGGCAGTTCGCCAACTGGCTAAAAAGGGATATACACACAGCCGCCGCGCACGACCCGACCGGCGGCAGCGACAACGTACTTTCACTAAACGACAACAGAGATTAGATATAACCGACCACAATCGACACGCTGATTCTGCGTGCCGTTATGCCGAATCAGTAGCTGAGCATCCCCTGTGCAATGGAGTGCAGTTATGAGCGACTTTCGCTGATGGACCGCGGTAACGACAGCGAGGTGCTGTCCACCGCTCTCGGGTGGCTGAACAATGGCAGTCCGGTCACGCTGGTCACCGTGGCGAAGACCTGGGGTTCCGCGCCCCGCCGACCCGGCGCGCTGATGGCGATTCACCCGGACGGTTGTTTCACCGGTTCGGTCAGTGGCGGTTGTGTGGAAGATGAACTGGTACAGAAAGTTCTGCGTGGCGAACTGGAGAACCAACTGCCGATGCTGCTGGAATACGGTGTCACCCGTCGGCAGGTCCAGCGCGTCGGTCTGCCCTGTGGCGGGCGCCTGTCGCTGGTGGCGGAATACATTAAAACACCGGCACAGCTGTCTACCCTGTGGCGGCGCATCGCGGCGCGCGAGGTGGTGACCCGGCACCTGTGCCTGGCGACTGGTGAAGCAAGTCTGGGTCGCGCTTCCGGTGACATTGATTTCCGCTTCGACGGCGCCAGTCTGGTCAAGGTATTCGGCCCGCACTGGCGCCTGCTGATCATTGGCGCCGGTGAACTCGGGCGGCGCGTGGCGCAGCTGGCACTGACTCTGGACTACGGCGTCACCCTGTGCGATCCGCGCCCTGAGTACGCTGCCGGCTGGCAGGTCGAGGGCACAGAGTTCATTGCCCGTGCACCGGAGGATGCGGTTCGGGAGTTTCATCCGGATGCCCGCACCGCGGTACTGGCGCTCTCGCACACCCCCGCACTGGACGATGCCGCGCTGGCGGTAGCGCTGCAAAGCGAAGCCTTTTACGTTGGCGCCCTCGGTTCCGTAAATAACCAGCAGGCGCGTTGCAGACGCCTGCAGAAACTCGGCGTGACGTCTGCCGCTCTGGCACGACTGCACGGCCCGGTGGGTCTGGATATCGGCAGCCGCACACCGGCGGAAATCGCCATCGCCATTATCGGTGCGCTGGTCGCCGAACGTAGCGCCAGTCGCCGGCCGGCGACGCTGTCGCAGTCGGCGCATGGCTGATATCACCGGGCTGTTACTGGCCGCCGGTGCCAGCCGGCGCTTTGGCGGCAACAAGCTACTGGCGCTGTACCGGCAGCGGCCGCTGGTGTTGCACAGCGCCGCGGCACTCTCCCCCTGTCGACGCATCATTGCGGTCATCAGACCCGATGACCTGGAGCTGCAGCAGGTTCTGCAGACAGCAGGCATCGAGACGCTGATCAATCAACACGCCGAAGCTGGCATGGGCACAACGATCGGGTGCGGCGTCGGCGCCACTGCCGACAGCGACGGCTGGTGCATTCTGGCGGCTGACATGCCCAATGTCCCCGCTGAGATTACCGCCCGCATCGTCACCGCGCTGGGCGACGGTGCAGCGCTGGTCGCACCTTTCCATGCTGGCAAACGCGGGCATCCGGTCGGCTTTGCACGGAACTTCGCCGCGGCTTTGCAAAGCCTGCAGGGCGATCAGGGTGCGCGCAGCATTCTGGCGAAACACGCGCCTGACCTGGTGCAGCTGGATACCGGATCGGAAGGCATATTCGAAGATATCGACAGTCCGGAGCAACTGGTGCGTTACTGAGCGTCCGGCGCCGCATCCAGGTGTTCGCGCCGGATGCGGATATCCAGCGGTCGGCTGGTATCCAGATGCACATCCTGTTGCGGGAATGCAATGACCAGCCCGGCTTCGTTGAACTTCTGATTGATCGCCTCGTGCAGCGAACTGATGGTTTCAATTCGATAGTCCATGGAGCCGACGAAGCAGCGCAGCTTCAATGACAGGCTGCTGTCCCCGAAAGCATCGAACACCACCGACGGGATCGGGTCATCCAGAACCTCTGGATTTTCCACCGCGGCATCCAGCAACAACTGCATCGCCTTGCTGACATCGCCCCCATAAGTAAGTCCTACCGGAATCACGATGCGGCTGAGTGGATCCGACAGCGTCCAGTTGAGCAGCCGCGAGGTAATGAACTCCTTGTTCGGCACCAGCAGTTCCTTGCCATCCCAGTTGCGTATGGTGGTGGCGCGTATCTGGATGCGTGTCACCACACCGTCAGTCTCGCCCACCGTCACGGTATCCCCGACCCGGATCGGTCGCTCGAACAGAATGATGATGCCGCTGATGAAATTCGCCACGATTTCCTGCAGACCGAAACCGATGCCGACACCCAGCGCTGCAACCAGCCACTGAACACTCGACCAGCTCACTCCGAGGCTGCTGAAGGCCAGAAGCACACCCACCGCGACTATCGCATAGCGGGCCAGCGTGGTGGTTGCATAACGTCCGCCCGGGCTCATCTTCAGATGCTGCAGCAGGCTGATCTCCAGCAGCGCCGGCGAACGCCGCGTCGCGATTACTGTCAGAACGACGATCAGCACCACCAGTCCGGCATCAGCCAGGCTCACCGGTACCAGCTGTTCCTGACCCGCAACCACAGCCGTCCGATGCCAGAGGGTGATGTCATTGAATATAGCGAACGCCGGCAGCACCCCGGACCATATCAGCCAGGTGCCGACGATACCGATGATGTCGATCACCAGGTTCAGCAGCTTGCGGCTGTCAGTGCTCAGCGCCTGCAAATCGACTATCGGTTCTTCGATCTGGTCAGATACGCTTTCGCTACCGACCACCAGGTCATCGTCCGCACGCGAGCGGAGCGCGGCTTCACGACGTTCCAGTGCGGCCTGTAAAGCCAGTCTGCGACGCGACAGCAGTAACCAGCGGATCACCAGTTGCTGCGCCACCACCAGCACCAGAATCAACCACAGCGTATCGATGAAGCTGCGGGTCAGGGTTCCGGCGGTATACAGGTAACCGAACATCGCCATGCCCGCCAGCATCAGCGGCACGGCGACCGCCAGCGTCAGCCAGACATAGCGCAGCCGCGTCAACGGACTGTGCGGGTTGCGGTCCATGTACGGACGCAGCACGCCACTGGCAGGATCGAACATGCGGTAAAAAAATACCGCCAGCGCAATCAGCACGATGACAAATGCCAGGCGCCCCAACCCCCCGCCCATGGTCTGCGACTCGACCGTAATGACAGCCAGCGCCACGAATCCTGCCGGCAGCATGGTCAGCATCAGACTGGCGACGCCGCGTCGCAATTGTCTGAGACTGCGGTCCGGCCAGCGAAAGTGCACGGCGGCAAGTCCGCCCGGCAGGCACAGAACACGCAGTGCTTCGAGATAGAAACCCGTGCCCGCCACCCATAGCAGACCATCCGCGATGGCCTTGGAAAATTCGTTTGCCTGCAGCGACAGCGCCAGTTGCCAGCCCAGAGACGCCAGCAGCACTGGCCAGGGCGCCGCCAGCAACAGCGTCAGGATGAGCGCCTGAAACGTGTAAACAAACCGATCGTTCCTGACATTGCCGAGCCTGCTGCCGGTCATGCGCAGCAGCACCCGCATGTGACGTTTCTTCCACATCAGTACGGCGAACAGCAGCAGGCCGAGCAGCAGATATGGCGATTCGGGCATTTCGTCGATCATCACCGCCAGCAGTCCGCTCCAGCTGCGCGGATCAATCAGCTGCGCGAACTGTTCGGGTATCGCCATCAGCATCGGCAGCGAAGGTGCCGGCGAGCTGCGAATCCACAGCAGGCGTTCGTTCAGGAAGGTTCGATAGTCGCTGACCACGTTCACCAGGTGCCGGCGCGCCACGTCCAGCTCGCCGAGCGCGCGCACCAGAAACTGATCAGTGGCGATAGCCTTGTCGAGCAGCACCCGCCGGGTTTCGGCAAGCTCCTCCAGCTCGCTTCGCAGCTGCGCGGCGTCAGCTTCCAGATAAGGCTCTGTCAGGCGAGCCAGATAGCCGGTAAGGCTGTCCAGGTGGCGACGCTCTTCTTCATCGCGCATCAGGCGCAGGCCCGCTTCGGCGATCTCCGGTTCCAGGGCCGCGGCACGCCGACTGATCAGTCGTGCGTCGGGCAGGCTGCGCCGCTGCTCCAGCAACACCTGTCCGAGTGCCTGGCTGAGGCCGGCCAGTTCCAGTTTCTGCCTGGTGCTGCGAAACTCATCTTCGATAACTTGCGCCCGGGCGCTCGCGGACGCCTCTTCGGCCGTGACTTTTTCCAGGTCCGCCGCCAGCGTTCGCAGCTGTTCGCTGAGCATGGCATTGTCCCTCGCCAGCTCCTGCACCAGCGGGTGCTTGCCACTCGCCTCGAGCACCGCCTGCTCAGTCTCCGACCGCGCTTTCTCGGCTTCGGAAAGACGCTTGCTGCTCAGCATTTTTTCCAGCATCTGAACTCGCGCATCGATGCGATCCAGCGCCAGTGCCGACTGGTCGCGCCTGGCCTTGAGTAACTGGATGCGCATCGGCTGGCTCAGCAGTTCTTCATCGAGCATTTTGAGCTGCGCACTCAGCGCCCGGCCCTCGGCCTGCAGCACCCACTTGCGTGCCTCGGTTACCAACAGCGGTTCATTGGCCGGAGGCGGCGCTGCCAGCGCAGCATCGCGCGCTTCCTTGCGCTGGGTGATCTGACTGATTTCCTCGCGGATAACGGTTGGCCGGTCCGCTTCGATCGCCAGTTGGTCCCGGAGTTCGGAAAGCTTCGCAGCCACTGCCGAACGATTGGCCTTTTCTTTCAACAGCCGTTGCTCGATATCCTCAACCGGACTGGTATCCGACACCTCCAGGCTGTCGAGCACCGGCTTGCGGGCAGTGACCTCGATTTCGGCGCGGATCGCTTCAGCTTTCGCGGCAGCGTTCTGTTGCGCCTGCCTGAATTCCGCGCTGGCGTTCTGGCTCGACTGCTCGGTCTCCAGGTGGCTCAGCGCCTTTCGGTACATTTCGATCAGCCGGCCCCGCAGCGCTTCCTCCATGTCGGTCGCGGCTTCGGTTTCCCTGATCTTTGAATCCAGCACATCGGAGCTGATTGCAGCAGCCCCTGGCTCGGCAGCCGGAAAGCCGGGGAAAATCAGCATAAACAACAATGGAAATAGCGGGAATAGGTTGCGCAAAACTCTCATACCGAACGATCCAGAACGACGTGCCGGTATGATACGCATGTGTAACAGCCTGCGCTCGTGAACTCGAAAAAAATTTCCGCAAGCACCGCAACCAGACGCTGCCTCCGCGGCTTTGTTATGCTTTATATACCCGCGTCACGCGAACAAGCGTCGCAAACAGGCGACGACTCCTGATGGAGACACATGCCGAATCACGATAACTTTGAACATAAAGGGGCCCGGTATGCATGAATGGATCACCGATTTCTTCCGCGATACATTTCAGCTCGACCTGTCGGACAAACCGGTCGAACTCTGGCTGCTGGCGGCTGCGGTCGCCGTCACAAGTTACCTGGTGCTGCGGTTACTGGTCGGTCTGGTCGGCTATCGGCTTGGCTCCATCGCCGAGCGAGCCGAGTCACCGACGGCCGGAGCCATTGCAGAGCTGATCAAAAAGACCAGGTGGTGGCTTCTGTTGCTGGTCGCACTGTTTGCCGGTTCCATGGTGGTAGAGCTTTCCGCGCGAGTGCAGTCGACCCTGCAGAGCGTCATCGTCATTGCGCTGCTGGTGCAACTTGGCATCTGGGCCAACGCGGCACTGGGCTTCACACTCGAACATTATCGCCAGCAACAGATTAAAAAAGATCCGGCCAGTGTCACGGCGCTGAACGCCATCGGCTGGTTCGGCAGCCTGCTGTTGTGGCTGGCGGTGTTACTGCTGGCCCTCGATAACCTCGGCTTCGATGTTACGGCACTGATCGCCGGACTCGGCGTAGGCGGCATTGCCGTCGCACTGGCGGTACAGAGTATCCTCGGCGACCTGTTCGCATCCCTGTCGATCCTCATCGACAAACCATTCGTAGTTGGCGATTTTCTCATCATCGATGACTACCTGGGCAGCGTCGAACACGTCGGATTGAAAACTACCCGCATACGCAGCCTGTCGGGCGAACAACTGGTGTTTTCCAATTCCGATCTGCTCAACAGCCGGCTGCGCAATTACGGCCGTATGTTCGAGCGACGCGTTGCCTTCACCATCGGTGTGACCTATCAGACGCCGCGCGACAAGCTGAAGCAGATTCCAGGCATCATGCGCTCGGCGATCGAGGCACTGGACAAGACCCGTTTCGATCGCTCTCATTTCAGTAAATACGGTGATTTTTCTCTCAACTTTGAAACCGTCTATTACGTACAGGGTCCCGACTACAACCTCTACATGGACATTCAGCAGGCCATCAATCTGTATGTACACGAGCAGTTTGAAAAGGCCGGAATCGAATTCGCCTATCCTACCCAGACGTTGTTTGTTCAACGCGGCGATGCGGTCGAGAGCAATGCCTGAGACAGTCGGTAACCCGCATTCAGTCGGGCTACCGGTCCGATCCTGTCGATCAGGTCGCACTTTTGCAGGCGATGAAATTCACCGACTGTATGAACAGATGCTTCGCAGAGTTCAGATGAGGGTCGTCAGCGCAGCGCCGATGCGCGCGCCCTGCTGTTCGGTGACCATGCTGCCGAGGATGCCGGAAAAGCGCGGCTCCTGGACACCCACGCAGCAGGCCCTGTTCGACTGGTGGGCAATAGCGTGCATTCCCTCTATACCTGCCCTGCCCGCGGCGCGTCGTTCCGGCATTGACGTTTTTCAATGCTGCGCAAGCGCGTCGACGTTTACGCTCTTTGGGGCAGTACTTTTTATCACTCTGCGGGGTAATCAGACATGAATCACAAGATCGCGGCAATCAGGACAAACCAGCTTCTGGCACTGCTGTGGATAGCGCTGGTGAGCGCGCCGGCCTATGCCGCCGACAGCGGCGTCGAAGAGCTGCGACAGACCAGCAATGCTTTCGCCTCAGTGGCCCGGGAAGTGTCGCCTTCAGTGGTATTCGTGCAGGTGGAAGGCGCCGTGGAGGTTGGACCCACGCGTTCGCCATTCGGTGGCGACCGCTCTCTGGAGGAAGAATTCTTCAGACGCTTTTTCGGGGCACCGCCACCGCAGCAGGACCCGCGCGAGCGCCGCGCCGTCAATCAGGGATCGGGCTTCGCCTTCGCGCCGAGAAACGGGGCAGTGGCCGGGAAGACCTATGTACTCACCAACAGTCACGTGCTGGAGAATGCCGAAGCCATCAACATCCATCTCGAGGATGGTCGCCAGTTCGATGCAGAGATAAAGGGAACCGATCCGCAGTCGGACGTCGCGGTACTCGAAATCGAGGGCGACCAGGTGTTGCCAACCCTGGAATGGGGTGATTCCGCTGCGCTAAATGTCGGCGAATGGGTGATCGCGATCGGCAGCCCCTTCGGCCTGCAGCATACCTTGACTGTGGGCGTGGTCAGCGCCAAGGGTCGCACCGCGCTTGGCATCAGCGACTACGAGGACTTCATCCAGACTGACGCTGCCATCAATCCCGGCAACTCCGGCGGTCCGCTGGTCAACCTGGACGGCAAGGTCATAGGCATGAACACCGCTATCTTCAGCCGCAGCGGCGGCTACATGGGACTGGGCTTCGCCATTCCGAGCAATCTCGCCAGAACCATCGCTGAACAACTGATAGAAACCGGTCAGGTGGTGCGTGGATTTCTGGGTGTCGTGATTCAGCCACTCACGCCTGAGCTGGCCGAGTCGTTCGGCCTCGATCAATCGCAGGGTATCCTGGTCTCCGAAGTGACCGTAGACTCTCCTGCCGCGGAGGCCGGAATCCAGGTCGGTGATGTAGTGGTCGCCTACCGTGGCAAACCGGTCAGCGATATCGGCCATTTCCGCAACCAGGTTTCGCTGACAGCGCCTGGCACCCGACAGAACCTCACCGTGATCCGTGATGGCGAGCGTCGTGAAATCGAGGTCGAGATCGGCAGACTCGACCAGCTGCAGACAGTCGCCGGAGACAGCTCGGCCGAAAGCGCGCAGGAACTGGGACTGGCTGTACAAACCCTCACGCCCGAACTGGCAAGGCAACTGGATACGCAACCGGGACAGGGTGTGGTAGTCACTAAAGTAGACCCCGGCTCCAACACCGCGCGCGCCGGAATCGAAACCGGCAACATCATTCTGCAGGTCAACCGAAAGCCGGTGAACAGCGCAGATGAATTTCGCAGCGCCATCGAACAGACTCGCAAAGCAGGCCGTGCATTGCTGTTGCTGCGCGCCGGTGACGTGCAGCGTTACGTGGTCCTGAGCTGGTAAGCGAGCCGGCCATGCATAAATCGCGCTACAACGCTGTGTCCAGGCGGTAACCGGTCGTGGAGTACAAGGACTATTATAAAATCATGGGCGTGGCGCGCGACGCGTCACAGGAAGAGATCAAGCGCGCCTATCGCAAGCTGGCGCGCAAGTATCATCCCGATGTAAGCAAGGAACCTGATGCAGAAGCGCTCTTCAAGGAACTGGGCGAAGCCTACGAAGTTTTGAAGGATCCGGAGAAACGTCAGGCATACGAACAGCTCGGTCAGCAGCAACACGGCGCCGAGTTCCGTCCACCACCGGACTGGGATCAGGGCTTTGAATTCCACGGCGACGCGTTCGGCTTCAGCGATTTCTTTGACTCAATGTTCGGACGCGCTGGCTCCCAGACAGGTTTCGGTGAAGGTGCGCCGCGGGCACCTCACGCACGTGGCCAGGATACCCATGCAAAAATTCTTATCGACCTGGAGGACGCCTGGCATGGCGCCACCCGCACCCTGAACCTCAAACATACCGAGCTGGGCAGTGACGGCCGCCCTCACCTGAAAGAACGAAACCTGAACGTACGTATTCCGAAGGGCGTATACCAGGGCCAGCACATTCGGCTGACCGGACAGGGCAGCCCCGGCATCGGCACCGGCGAGACCGGTGATCTCTATCTGGAGGTGGAATTCCGGCCGCACCCTTTTTATCACGTCGAAAAACGGGCCGTTTACATGGAGTTGCCGGTGGCACCCTGGGAAGCGGCGCTGGGCGCACGGGTAAAAATGCCCACACCCGACGGCACGCTGGATCTGAAAATCCCTGCGAATTCGGCGGCCGGTCGCACCCTGCGACTCAAGGGACGCGGCATCCCCGGCCATCCGCCGGGCGACCTGTATGTGATCCTGAAGATCGCATTGCCGCCGGCAGATACGGAAGCAGCCAAACAGAGCTATCGAGAAATGGAACGGGCGCTGAAGTTCAATCCACGCGCCCATCTGCGGGTATGAATCATCATGACTGATAATCCTATGCAACCAGTCCAAAGCGAAGTGCTCGAAGACAATCCCGATTTGTCGGTGGACGATGTATGCCGGGTGTGCCGGGTGTCGATCGAGGAGATCCATATTATCGTCGACGAAGGTATTGTGGAACCGGTCGGACGTACTGCCGGCCACTGGCGGTTTCGCGCCACCAGCGTGCAGCGCATCCGCAGTGCCGCACAACTGCACCAGGACCTCAGAATCGACTGGGCCGGTGCGGCGCTGGCACTGGACCTGTTAGACGAGTTGCGCGAGCTGCGCGCGCGTCTGCGCCGTCTGGAGGGTCATTGCCGATCGAAGGTCATCCCGTAATGCCTGTACAGTGCCAGTTCGTAGTCGCGGCTGATCGGCTCGGACGCATCATAGGCCGGTGCTGTTTTGATCGACTCCACGTTGAGATCGACTGTCACCTCTTTGGCCGTCCAGCTGACCTGTTCGATCCAGCCCGGCGCGAGCAGCACGTTTTTGCCCGGTAGCCATTTTCGGGTGTCGAGCTCCAGCCAGGCGATCTTCCAGTCCACTTCTTCCAGAATGAAATCTTCTATCTGGCCGATCTGGCCATCGCGGGCGTGGATACTATAGCCGGTAACTTCGTCGCTGCTGCGCAGGTGCGGGTGCGGCGGTTCGTGATGCGGTTCGCTCACCGTTGAAGGCGGCATGGCCGGACCCGGTGTAAACAAAGGATCGCCGGTCCAGTACGGCTCCCAGCCGTAGTAGCGGTGATACTCCTGTTCGTAGTGCAGGGACACCGGCATCGCCTTCTCCACCGGTGGGCAGCCCCGGATCTGGTCCAGGTCCAGGTCGACCTCCAGACGCCAGTCCGATTCGTCGACACCGGTGATAACCGATGGCACGATCAGAACGTCCCGCCCCAGCAGCCAGCTGCCCGTATGTACCACGAAATAGCGAGTGCTCCAGTGCCGGTCATCGAAATAGATTTCTTTCAGTTTGCCGATTTCGCCGTCGCGCGCGCGCAGGCGATAGCCGCTCATGCTTTCCAGTTTTCGCAGTTCTTGCATCGGATGCTCCTTATTATTGACTGCTCGCTCTTTCGAGGATCGATTCAATCTCCGCCGATTCTAGAGCCTCCTTTTTGAACAGCGGAGCACCGCGCAGGTCGCGCCTGGCATTTTCCAGCCCGCCACGGGTCATGTCAGAGTGGGCGTGGCGGTATCTTTCCGGCACGCCTGCAGCTGTTTGCGCCATGAGGCCAGCAACCGTTCGCGCACCTCCGGGTCCTTGGTACTCTGCTGCAACAGGTCAGCCTCGACCCCGAAATGGGTGCTCATCCAGCCTTCGTCGATTGCACATTCCACGTGTACCACCCACTGATCGCTATCGGGGGCCACCTCAAACTGATAAGCCGTCAACCCGAGTGCATCAAGCAAATCGTTGGCCGCTTGCTTGGCCGTTGCGAATTCTGCCACTGATAAGGTCATGATGACTCCGTGCGCGAGAGCGCGGTTGCTTGCAGGCGTTTCGAGAATAGCCGCGGCCGCCTGCCGCGACATTGAGATTTTTCAATGCCGTACGTCAGCACCACGATCAGTATCCAGAACTCTTCAGCGTGCGAGCCAGAACATGACCAGGGATGTTTCGGAAGTCTGGGAAGAACTCATCGTCGAGGGCAAGCGGATCGTTTATCTGGTGCTGGATGGCGCCGGCGGTCTGCCGGCCGCACCGCACGGACAGACGGCACTACAGGCCGCGCGCACTCCCAACCTGGATCGTCTCGCGGCCGCCTCCTCCTGCGGCATGCTGGAACTGGTTGGCCCCGGCATCACGCCGGGAAGCGGCCCCGGACACCTGGCGCTGTTCGGCTATGATCCGCTACGCTTTCGCATCGGCCGCGGCGTGCTGGCCGCTCTCGGCATCGACTTCGAACTGCAACCGGGTGACCTGGCTGCGCGCCTGAATTTCGCCACTCTGGATGCGCAGGGAAAGATCACTGTATGGGGACCAGCACGATTTTTACTTTCTGCACGTCAAGGGCACCGACAGCAGCGGCGAGAACGCCGATTTCAAGGGCAAGGTGCAGGTGCTTGAGCAGGTCGACCGGCTGCTGCCGCGGCTGCTGGAGGCGCAACCCGATGTACTTGCCATCACCACCGATCATTCCACGCCGGCGTTGATGGCAGCGCATAGCTGGCACCCGGTGCCGGTGCTGCTGCACTCTCCGCTGGTACGCAGCAACGGTGTCGAAGGTTTCGACGAGTATGCCTGTTCCAGAGGCATGCTGGGATTACGTCCGGGCGTCCACCTGATGGGGCTGGCGCTGGCGAATGCCGGACGGCTGCGCAAATTCGGCGCCTGAACCTGGCGCTACATTTCAAAGTCCGCGATGCCGTCGAGCTCTTCCGGGGCGGCAGGCGCGCGGAACCAGATCAACGCGCTTTCCTGCTCTTCCCCGATCAGGCTGTCGATGCGCAGTCCCTGATGTGCGCCATCGACAGTAAGCACGAACAGCGCGGTGATTCCGTCCAGCCGGTGTTCAACCAGTGCTCCGCCGCTCGGCGTGTCAGTGGCGATACCGCAGCGACCCCGGGCGACATCCAGCTCCACCCGCTGCAGACGCACATTATCAACGATGATCTGCCAGTGCGCAGTCGCCTGGTCCGGTTCAGCCTGCAATAGCGGCGTGGGCAAAGTCGCCAGCGTCACCAGCCAGCCATGGTGTGCCCGACTGAAACCGGCGCAGTAACTCTCCCACTCCGCCGCAGGAATCTCAACCTGCTCCACACCGGTTACCCGTGCGAGACCGATTCGTGCTCAACGGCCCAGGCAGCGCCCAGAAGTCGCGTTACTTCCGCATCCGTGACCTGATGAAAATCCGTGTACCAGCGGCTGATGGCTACGAAAGGCTCGGGCGTGGCCAGGCAGACCGCCTCGTCGGCAGCACCGCGCAACACCTCGAGAGTATTCGGCGGTGACACCGGCACGGCGACGACGATCCGCGCCGCATTCTGTTCACGCAACGCCGCAATCCCGGCCCGCACACTGGCGCCTGTCGCCACGCCGTCATCCACCAGAATGACGCACTTACCCGCGATTTCAGGACGCGATTGATCCCCGCGATACACCTGCTCCTGACGCTCCAGCTCCCGCTGTTCCGCAGAGGCGACCGTTTCCACTGCTTCTTTGGGAATCGTCAGCGAACGCAGAACATGATCGTTGAGCACCCGGATGCCGCCACTGGCAATCGCGCCCATGGCTACCTGCTCCTGCCCGGGTGCGCCCAGTTTTCGCACCAGCATCAGGTCCAGCGGCAGGTTCAGATCAGTGGCGATTTCATACGCCACCGGCACTCCGCCGCGCGCCAGACCCAGCACCAGCACATCCTCCTGGTCACGATAGCTGTGCAGTAACTGAGCCAGTGCTCGTCCCGCCATCGCTCGATCTTTTATCGGTAATTCCATCAACCTGTTCCTTCTGCTTTCTCAGTGATCCGCATGCTCACCGATTTCGTGCTCCGCCTCGAGCCAGTCCTGCAAGTCGAAACCCGGTTCAAAATTACGTTTCTGTGCCTTGTAGTACGCTGCCTCGGCAACTTTTTCGCCATGCGGCTTGGTGCGTGTTCTGGGATCTTCGGTAACCTTTGCGGTGGCGGGCGATTCCGTCGTCGCTTTTGCTGCGGGTTTACCGGGAGCAGGTTTCGCTGCAGCTTTATTCTCGGCCGGTTTTGCTGCGACTTTTTTCCTCACCGATGTCGCTGCGGCTTTGACTTTGGCTTTAACTTTTTCCTTCACCATTACATCTCCCTCAAACAATTCAGAGTTGCGTTTGCCAACTCGTGTACACTGCGAGTCGCAGCATACGGACTGCAAGCGCCGTGGAGCATTGAGAAATCACAATTCCGCGTACCCGCCCGCATTGATTTTTTTCAATGCTGCGAGTCGGACGTCCGGGCAAGCTGTTCATGGATATGGCGGAACATCGCCACCCCCCGAAGCGATGGAGAAAAGAAAATGGCAAGTAATGTAGACGACGAGATGGCCAAACTGCGGCACGACTTCGATCAACTGCGCGCGGATATGCAGTCGCTGATGAAAACGATGAAAGACACCGGCACCCGCCGCAGTCGCGAGGCGTGGGAGAAGGCTCAACAGACCGGCGAGTCTCTGACTGAAGAAGTCGATGAGCTGCAGAAACGCGCCGAGAAGAAAATCGGCGACTATCCGATGACCAGTGTGTTGTCATCATTCGGTCTGGGATTCCTGATCGGCATACTGCTGGACCGGCGGCACTGACAGATCGCCATGTTCAACCCTTCACATCTGGTCCGCGAATTGATCGCCACCGGAACCGCAAAGCTGCGGCTGAGCCTGTACGATTTCGGTAGTGCCCTGGTTCTGCTGATCATTGCGGCGTCCGTTTGCCTGTTGGGGCTGGTGTTCCTGTTGTACGGCATCTACCAGTCACTGTTGTTGGCGACACTGCCGCCCTGGATGGCAGGCGGTACTATCGCCCTGGCAGCCTTACTGGTTGCACTGCTGTTTCTGTTACTGGCACGGCGGCGACTGGCGGGAACACGGCATCCACCGCCTCCCGCCAGCCGACTGATTGCAGAAATGTCCGAACAACTCAACGAAGCGACTGAACGCGGCATCAAGGCCGGCGAGCAACTCAGCCGCAGTGTGAAACCGATCGACCTTGCGCTGTCGGCCTTCATTGCGGGCATGATCGCGAGCAAGGCCAGTCGTGACGCGCGCGGCCGGAAAGCCCGTTCAGGTAACGGGAGTCCACCATGCTGAGAGACCAGAGAGTGACCGCTGAGGCATGCATTGCACCCGCGGTCGGGGCCATTGCCCCGGGGCTGGGTTCTTTCACCCTGCCAACAGATCACCACTCCGTGGTTCGATTACATGTTTTTCCAGAAAATCAATCACTTGGTATATTGGCACGGTGACTGCAACGGACTCCGGTGAGCAAGACGTTCACGATCATTAATTGAGATCATTGATAGGAGATCAAATATGAATACACGGATTATCACTGCTGCAATTCTCGCCGGTCTGTTTTCAGGTTCCGCAGTCGCGGCAGGCATGGAAAGCGATGCAAAAATGGGCGGCCAGGCACAACAGTCCGGCTCCTTGGGTACCAGCTTCAGCGAGCTTGACACCAATCAGGACGGAGTGATTTCACGCTCGGAAGCCGCGGAGCAGCCGAAGCTCGTCGATAGCTGGGATCAGGCCGATAACGATAGCGATGGGAAACTGGACCGGGCGGAATTCTCGGCGTTTGAGGGATCCCATCAGGAATCCGGAGATACATTCCGCGGAACATCCGATCCGGGCATGCCTGCTGAGCAGATGGAAGACACCTACCAGCCGCAGCCCTAATTACCGGTAGTAAGCAGGGAGAAGACCCGCACAGGGAAGGCAGACACCCGGTCACGGAAGGCCGGGTGTTTTTTTATGTGCGGAAAACGACCTCTCTATGAGCTTGCATCCGGATCGTCAGACAGGTTGCAAACGGTGGGAGATTGCCGCGCTGCGCCCATAGAACCCCTCCGGGCTTCATTGCGGGTACCTCACCCTTCGGGTCAAGGCATCGCAATGACTGATTTATCCACGCCATTGCGAGGAACGTAGTGACGCGGCAATCTGGGTGAGCTTGCAACCGCGCGGTGCCGCCGGGTTTTATCGCCCTCCACGCGGGGCAAAATCCCCGCCTGCACACCCGCTCCAGGCGCGTAGACGTGAAACAGGCACCTTCTGCACGGGATCCCGTCCTGGCCCTGTTCTTGCGGCTCAATATAAAGGGCGCCGCGCGTCAACCGGCATCCAGCAGGCCCCCATAGGGGTTTCCCTGATCTATAAACTGTGCAGAGGCGTTATGCTGTATCGCAAATTGGCAGAGATGGACACAGGTTGGCGTTCCGGTTCCACGGGGCACAGCGACGTTCCTATGCGTGGATTGCGATTCTTTCTTACCCGTGCCGTCTGGTTGCTATCGGGCGCGGCGTTGATGCTGCTCGTCTTCAGCCTGGCGCTTTTCGTCTATAGCTCATGGCGCTATGTCGATCGCATCGACGCGGTTCAGCAACAGCTGCGCTACCTGGTGGATGTCGAAAATGCCGAGGGCAGCGTACGCATGCAGCTGGTGAATCTTCTGGAGTCGCCGACCGGCTATCTTCCAACCGAAGATCTTGATCCGCTACGCGAACAACTGCGCACGCTGCGCGCATCCGGCGCCCATCTCATGTCCAGCACACCCGCTGCCCTGACGCACGCCCTCGACCAACTGGCGGAGTTTGAAGGCAGCATTCGCCATCCACTCAACCAGGCTTTGTACGCAGTGAGAGATGCACTCAATCAGGAGCTTTTTGCGCATCAAGCCATGGTGACAGCCTATCAGCGCGAGGCACAGCGCAGCTGGCACATCGCCGTCAGCCTGGCGATCGGGCTACTGGTTATTTCGGGGCTGCTGTGGATGATGGTTCGTCAGCGTATTCTGGAGCCACTCAACAAACTGGCCGACCAGATGACGCTGCTGGCGCGGCACGACTACACCGAGCTGCCGGTAGTCGATACCGATCCGATGCTGTATCCAATGATCACAAACTATAACCGCACGACTCAACGTCTGAGAGAACTGGAGCAGATTCAGCAGGAGCGCCAGGCAACCCTGACTGAAGAGGTGCGCGACGCGACCTACATGCTCATGCAACAACAACGCCGCCTTGCGCAGGCCGAACGCCTCGGGGCGGTGGGTGAAGTCGCCGCCGGCGTCGCGCATGAATTGCGCAATCCATTGACCACCGTACAGATGGCGCTGGAAAACCTGCGCCGCGAAGTCGCAGACCCGGAAGTCTCTGAACGACTGGCGATGGTGGCGGACGAAGTCAAACGCGTAACCCGGCAGCTCAATCAGTTGCTCGACCAGGCCAGGCAGAGGCCGGAAAAGCGAGTCACACTGGACGTTGCCGAAGAACTCGACAATCTGGTATCGCTGGCGGTGTATCAGCTGCGGGAAAATATATCCGTGCACTTCACCAGCCACGAGGCACTGTTCTGTTCACTGCCGCGTTCCCGGCTGCGGCAGGCACTGCTTAATCTGATCCTGAACGCCGGGCAGTTTCTCGGTGACACTGGAGGAGACATTTTCTTGAATGCACAACGACACGACAACAACCTCGAGATTAGCGTCGCCGATAGCGGTCCCGGCTTTCCACCGGAAATGCTGGAAGTTGGCGTACAGGCATTCTTCTCGCTGCGCGCCGGCGGCACCGGCCTGGGCCTGGTGATTGTGCGGCGTTTTGTTACTGATCTCGGTGGCGAGCTACTGTTGAGCAACCGTGACGAGGGCGGCGCCTGCGCAACCCTGCGGCTGCCGTGTAATGGCTCCGATGTCTAAAAATCTGCTGATCATCGAAGACGAGGCGCTACTTGCCGCCGAACTCAAACGCCACTTCCAGCGCGAGGGGTGGCGCGTAACAGTTGCGGATACGCTGGCTGCAGCCCGGCAGGAAATTTTCGACCGGGGCCTGTCACCGCCGGTCGTGCTTTCCGACATGAATCTGCCGGATGGCAATGCGCTCGACCTGCTCGAGGCAGCCGGCTCGCAACAGCCCGGTGCCGAATGGATTTTTCTCACCGGCTACGGCAGCGTTGCCGACTCGGTGCGTGCGCTGCGGCTTGGCGCATTCGATTTCCTCGAAAAACCGGTCGACCTCGACCGCCTGGACATGGTGGTCAGCGGCGCGGCCCGCAGCGCCACCGCGCAGCGTCGTGTGCACGACCATGCCGCGGCCGGCAAGGACCGCTTTACACCCGCCAGCTTCGTCGGACGCAGTGCCGTCGCCGGACAGCTCCGTGACATGCTGATGCGCCTTGCCGAGGCGCCGTTCACGGCGTTGATCATCACCGGTGAAACCGGCACCGGTAAGGGCGTGGCAGCACGCATACTGCATCACAGCGGACCCCGCAGAGATGCACCTCTGGTCGAAGTGAATTGTTCGGCTCTGCCGAAAGACCTGCTGGAATCCGAGCTGTTCGGACATGAGGCCGGCGCATTCACCGGTGCCAGGGGGCGCACACGCGGTCTGTTCGAGCAGGCCGACGGCGGCACATTATTTCTGGATGAAATTGGCGAAATGCCGGTTGACCTGCAGGCCAAACTGCTGAAGGTGCTGGAAGAGCAAAGTTTCCGCCGGGTCGGCGGCGACCGTGAACTCATAGTCGACGTCCAGGTGATCGCGGCGACTAATCGCGACCTTGCTGAACGTGTCGCTGAAGGCGCATTCCGCGAGGACCTGTATCACCGGCTTGGCGTCTTCGAGTTACCACTGCCGCCATTGCGTGAACGCCTCGAAGATCTTGATGACCTGGTGCCATTGTTCATCGCCGAGTTCAACGCCAAGTCGGGAAAGTATGTATCCACGACGGGCGCTGCCGCCTGGGAGAAACTCAGGACACACAGATGGCCGGGCAACGTGCGCGAGCTGCGCAACGTTATCGAGCGCTGTGTGCTGTTCGCCGACGACACCGAACTGCCCGTGCAATGGATGCAGTTGAAACCGGACCGCCCGACAACGCGTGTCGGTGGCGAACAACCGGCCAATACCAGCGGCGCGCCGTCACCACCGCTCGAGGGCAAGCAACTGTGCATTCCCCTCGATGGCAGCATGAGTCTGGATGAGATGGACCGCCGGATTATCAGCGCAGCGCTGGAACACAACCGACGCAATATTGCGGCGACCGCACGGGCGCTCAAGACCACCCGCGATACATTGCGTTACCGCATTCGCAAGTACGCCATCGATTTTCCCGAAGACGCCTAGTTCCTTACATCATCAGCCTTTTCCTGAACCGCTTCGCCACCGGCTTCGACATCCTCGCCCATGCCCTCGATGGTATTACACCCGGCCAATGCAAATACGGCCATCAAAATCATCAGGTAAAAATTTTTCATCATCGCTATCCTTGCATTATTGACAGACATCAAACCTTCAAGCCTTTACAGAGGTGACCCATCCGCGCCGTTCCTGATCATCGGCAATGCATAACGGCTTTCGGGAAAGCCACTCAGAACCAGCACGCCGACCCGGTGAAAACTTCGCCGGATCGCACGCAGTATGTCCACAACGCTCGCCTCGGGAAGCGAGATGCACGATCTCATGGTCGTCAGCTATGGCGATTCTTACCGGACCGGACGTGCTTCCTGTTTGTATCGCCATATGCCGTGGCGACTAGAAGTTGAAGCCAACTCCGAGCCCGTAAAATATCGCTCCGTCGTCAAAGGTGTCATCAATATCGTCCGAGTCCTCAAACAGGAACTGGTATTCTGCTGAGAAGTTGACAAAGGTTTTGTCCATGACGTAGTACTTCAGTCCAACCTCAGGTCCGGCACTGAACGTTTCCTTGGTATTGTCACCGTAGATATAACCGACACTGGCACCCACATACGGCGCCCAGCGATCGGTTACGAAATGCCAGTCATAGAAGAGCCGGGTGGAGGCGCTGGACCTTAAATTATCTTCCTCGGTCTCGGAAATCGCGATCGACTGCCGGATACCCCACTCGGCCTGATCGTTCATGAACCAGCCATAGCTGCCACTGGCGGAAAAGGAATTGTTATCGAAGTCTTTATCGCTGGTGCCGAGGCCCTGGATGGTAATTTCCCTATCGCCTGCGGCAGGTGCAGCCTGGGCAACAGATAACGGACTAAGGCCTGCGAACAGAGCGCAAGCCAGATAAGTATTTATACGCATATTTCTCTCCATGACAGTTAAAGCATTAATTTGCGACAAGTCGCGTTCCATTGCATAACAAGCTTAGACCAGAAACAGATAACCACTCAAGCGCACCTGTTTCGCTGCGCCGTTCGAGTTACTGCCGAATTGCTTTTTCTGTGTCCTCGGCCGCCTCGCCGATATTCTCACCGGCTTCATCCATAGTCTCGCCTACTTCCTCGCCGGCCTCTTCCATCGGACCTTCCTGCTCACAGGCCACAACGCCGATCGCCAGTAACAGGGCAAATATCCATCGCGTCAATTTGGGCATGAAATCCATATTGCATCTCCTTTTTAATATCCGACAACGTGTCAGGCAGAGACGTAATCATACTGGCGGGGCGGATCTACAACATTGAGAATTCGCAATGGCGTTCAGGAGTCAGTTTCAATATACGCGGGGTGTCCGGCGCGCAAGCGGCTGCCGTCGGGATCAAAAGACACGCGCAGCAGATATTGACCACGCGCGTCAGGTTCGCTGCCAATACCGGCTATCCTGCCTGCATAGCGACGCCCGTCTATGCGCACGTCAATCGGCTGCCCTGGCGCCAGACCGGCCAGTGCGCTGGCATCGAGTGCCGCCTGCGCCACCATGGACCGGTCATTCGCCAGCACCACCATAGGCTGCGCCCGTTCGGTATTGATCACCGTTTCACCAGCGTTCACGGGAATCGCCAGCACCAGACCCGCAAACGGTGCGCGAATGACGCTGTACTCCCGGTCCAGCTGTGCGGCTTCCAGCGCTGCCCGGGCACTGGCATAGTCAGCCGCGGCGCTGGCGAAAGCGATTTCCTCCAGCTGCAGGTCGTGTACCGAGATGACCCGGCGCTCGAACAGCTCGCGAGCCCGCTCCAGTTCACGTTCGGCCTCATCACGCTGCAGCCGATGCTTCTTCTCCTGCGCCGCCGCATGCTGCAGCGCAGTGTTGAAAGGCCGCTCATCGAGGCTCAGCAATACCTGATCTGCAGTGACCCGGTCGCCCGCCGACACCGCGACTGTGGCAACGATTCCAGATACCGGCGTGCTCAACGTCGTCCGTTGCTGCCAATCCAGCACGGCTGGATATTCGGCGCCCGATGCAGCGCTGCTCAGCAGCGCGATAGCAAGACTAGCGATCACTGTTTTCATCAGAATGATTCCCGGGTTGTACAGATGAGGCCGGCATCTGCAGGAAAGGCGAATAATTTTCGCCGGTCAGCGCGCTGAGACGTGCCCAGCCGAGCGCCAGTGCGAATTCGGTTCTGGCATCCAGCAGCGCGGCCTTCGACTGCCCGACCAGCGCGTTACCGAAATCAGTAGTCACCTCGAGTTCGTACAGCGCCTGGGCCCGATCGAAATCGAGACTGCGAAACTCCGCATTCACACTGACCTGTTCGCGCTGCGCCCGCAGTGCCTGCATATCCAGCCAGATCTCCAGCAGATCCTGGCGCAGGTCGTATTCGAACTGTTGCACGGCCGCCGCCAGCCGGTGCATTTCGGCTTGCGCCCCGGCGACTTCAGCATTGACGCGATTGCCCCTGAACAGGGGTATGTCGAGGCGCAGTTCCGCTTCCAGGGGATTACGCGAACTTACCTCTCGTTCAGCGGAAGTGCCGATCACCGAACCACTCAGCACCGGTCGTCGGCCGGCGCGCTCGGCCCTGATGTTCTGGCGCGCAGCCTCCAGTTCGGCACGCAGCGACAGCACCCGCGGATTAGCCGCCAATGCCGACTCGACAAGCTGTTCGTATTCCGGCAACGGCCGATCGTTTTCCGCCAGCGTCGGTGGCGCCAGGTTTACCGGCAGGTCGTCGGGCCGGTTGAGCAACTGCGCCAGCCTCGCCCGGGTACTGCGCTGTCGCGACTGCGACCGCAGGCGCTGGATACGCAATGCCTGGTAAGCATCTTCCTGCTTCAAAAGCTGGACGTCTGCCACCTGTCCCAGTTCATTGCGGTCGCGGAGGCGGTCGGCTTCGACATAGGCGACTGCCATGCTCTCGTTGTCACGCGCATACTCGAGGTCGGCCAGAAGTACATCGAAAAACGCCCGCATCACGGCAATCCGGTACTGTGCCAGGTCGGCACTGTAGCGCAGCCGGCCGCCGGTAAGCTGGGTGGCAGCCGCCGCTTCCAGGGCGCTGGTGCGCCCGAAATCATAGAGCCGTTTACGCGCAAACAATTCAGCACGAGAATCATTGCTGCTCTGATCGAGCGCCGCGTCCGAGGGTTCGATCAGGCGTGCGGCGAGACGCGCACCGATGTCGATATCATCGCGCGCCTCGATGCGTGCCGCGGCTGCTTCCAGCTGTTCGAGCTCGGCGCGGCCGGCTGTCAGCAGCGGATGGCTGGTGCCGGCCAGTTCCAGGGCATCCTGCAAGTGCAACGGTTCGGGAAAAGGTTGCGCCGCCGCCGCGGCATGCAACAGCAGGCAAGCTATGGCTAGGCAGCGCCGGCTGGCGCGCGTCCTGGCGCCGCCGGTCATTGCCCGGCTGACTGGGATCTGTCGCGTTTGAAACTCGCGAAACTTTGGGTCCGGTAATGACCATCAACGACATATTCGCCAAGCCGGAGGAATTCCCCCACATCGCGGGTGGGTCCGGTATAACGGGCGATCAACTCGCCATCGAGATTAAAAAACGCGAATACCGGTGTCGCCCGAACCCGATGTTGTGCGAAGGCAAACTCCTGTTGAGTCGTCTGGCGCCCCTGGAAATCGGTAATTTCGACAGCACCCTCGACATCGACACTGAAGATGCGGAAATGCGCCCGGTAGTAGTCCTGGACTTCCGGCTGGTTGAGCACCGTGGTTTTCATGCGATGGCAGAATGGACAGTCGTCCATCTGAAAAAATATCAGAACAGCCTGCTTGCCATCCTCGCGGGCCAGTTCGAGCTCTTCCTGAAAGTCGCCGAAAGTTTCTTCAAAAAAATGTTCGCCGGGATCGCGCGGGGCGGCATGGACCAGCGCCGACATGAATACGCTGAAGACCAGGATCACTACACGAAGCATAATTTCCGAATCACCCCTGTTCGTCGTTAGCGGCGCACATATACACCTGCACCGCCATTGTTACAGTACGGTCCGACCTGCTGCGGGTCAAGGACACCCCGGGTTAAGACGGCGCAACAGCAGGTTTTGTTCCGTGCAACGTCACTGGAAGCCGAATGACGCCATGCGGTTACCATTCATACGATATACTGTTTATTAAATCGTGAAGGAGAGAAACATGTCTCATCATTCAACTGGACTGCTGTTGATGCTGTTCGCACTGCTGTTACCCGGCACCGCGCCCGCCGACCCCGCTGCACCCTGGGGCAAGGCCTTCTCGCTGTCGGTCAATTATGCACCGCAAAAAGTGGTCTATGATGTCGCCGTGCAGAGCGAGGAACAGTTTTCACGGGCGCTCGATCGTGTCAGTTACCTGAACAATTTGTACGGTGCCGACCCCTTCGCCGCCTCGATCGTGCTGGTACTGCACGGCCAGGAGATGCTGTTTTTCGCGATCGACAACTATGATAAATACAAGGAGCTCATGACCCGCGCCCAGAGTCTCACAGTGGGCGGCACGATCGAAATAAGAATGTGCGAGACAGCCGCCAGAAGCTATGGACTGACGCCCGCCGAAATCCATGGCTTTATCGACATGGTGCCCATGGCCGATGCGGAGATCGTACGCCTGCAACAGGAGAGTGGTTATGCCTATATGCAATAAAGCGCGCCGCGTATTGCCGCTGATTCCCTGGCTGGTGGGACTGGCACTGCTTGCAGGAGCGGTTCGGGCGGAGCCGGTAGCAACGCCTTATGGCGCAGTGAGCCTGCCTTTTGAGTTGCACCAGGTTCCCGACGCGCCGGTGTATTACGTGATCGGACTGTCAGGCGTGCCGGATGCCGAGAACGAAGGCCATACCTCCAACGCGGGCTTTGTGGTCACGGACGGTGGCGTGGTGGTCTTCGATGCGTTGGGCACCCCGGCGCTCGGGTACCGTCTGCTGCAACGCATCCGCGAAGTCACCGATCAACCGATCGAACGAATCATTGTCAGTCATTACCACGCCGATCATATCTATGGATTGCAGGCCTTCAAAGAGCATGCCGGTGATCCGCCGGTGTGGGCCCAGGCCAGGGCACTCGGTTATGCCGGCGGCAGTGCCGCCAGTCAGGGCGAGGATGCGGAGCGACGCCTGGAGCAACGGCGCGAAGCCCTGTTTCCCTGGGTGGATGAAGACACCTACGTTGTTCTGCCAGACAAGGTTTTTGTCGAGGGCACGAGTTTCGAAGTGGGTGATATGAGCTTCGAGGTTCTGCACATGGGGCCGGCGCACGCGCCCGGTGACAGCATTATGCTGGTGAAGGATTCCGGCGTCCTGTTCAGTGGCGATGTCATCTACAAAGGCCGGGTGCCGTTTCTCGACAGCCCCCAAACCGATACACAGCACTGGCTGAAGGGACTGGAGGCGCTGTCGCAACTGGAACCGGAACCACGCTTCGTCATTCCCGGACACGGGCAGCCTTCTGAGGATCTTGAGGGGGCTATCGCCCTGACCCGCGACTACATCCGCTACGTGCGCGAAGTTATGGCGGAGGCGGTTGCTGACTTTGTTCCTTTCGACGAAGCCTATGAGCAGGCCGACTGGTCGCGCTATCACGATTTGCCGGCGTTCGAAGCCAGCAACCGCGGCAATGCATATCGTATTTATCTGGAACTGGAAGACCAGTCGCTCCAATGAGACGAATGTGGAGATCTGTCGCTTCGTGGCGACGGATAGCACGCGCCACACAGTCGAATAGCGACCTCCAGACATTCTCGATTCCCAGCAACCGCGCGATTCTTCACCTGGCCGGCCGCCGCTTCAGGCTGTGGCGCAAGATTTGCTGTAAATGCCTGCAGGCGAATGCCGGAGCCAATTCACAGAACCGCTCCCGCAGATGACCTACCATCTCTGCTCAACAAATGACAAGAATCTACAGAGTGCCTGCTTGTATGAATGATGTTAAATCAGACCTGGAATCGGGCACCGGTCAACGCGGTCTCGCCGAGACCATCATTGAGTCGACGCACCAGGCGGTCGTGGTAATGGACAAACACCGGCGCCGCGTTATCTATGCCAATCCGGCATTTGTCACCATCACCGGCTACACCATCGATGAGATCACCGGCAAATCGCTTGCCCACTTCCGATCCGAACGGCATAACAACGCGTTCTACAAGCAAATATGGAATTCACTGGAAGAAAAAGGACAGTGGTCCGGTGAAATCTGGGGACGCCGCAAGAACGGCGAGGAATACCCTACCCTGCACACCATCAGTCCGATCTTCGACAGCAGGTTCGGGCGTGTCAGGTACTACGTGTCTATATTCAGTGACATCACCGCAATCAAGCGGCAACAGTCCAGCCTCGGCGACCTGGCTTACCAGGATCCGCTGACCGGCCTGCCGAATCGGCTGTTGCTGGTCGACCGTCTGCAGCATGCACTGCGCACGCATACCCGTAATAATACTCAGCTGGCGGTTATGTTTCTGGATCTCGATAATTTCAAGACAATCAACGACACGCTGGGACATGCAGCCGGCGATCAGCTTCTGCAGGCAGTCGCCGGACGCCTTCAGACGATACTGCGTACTGAAGACACTGTCGCCAGACTGGGCGGTGACGAATTCGTGATCGTGGCGGAATCCTGTCCCTCGCGGCGCGGCATTATCCGGATCGCCGAGAAAGCCCTGCAGACGATCACCGAGCCATTGCGCATCGCTGATCAGGATGTTGCTGTCCAGGCCAGTATCGGCATTGCGGTTTTCCCGGATGATGGCAAGGATGTCGATGCAATCCTTCAGGCCGCCGACCAGGCCATGTATCAGGCTAAAATCACTGAAGGCAGCAGCTACTGTTTTTATACGAGTCGCAGTAAAAGCTGAACCCGCATGGGAAGAAAAAAGGCTTATACTATAGCGAGCTAAACAAAATCAATTGCTGTTATACAGGGGAAAAGCCAATGCGTGGGGCCAAATCGCTACGTTATTTTCGGGACAGGTCATGTACGAGCCGTTTTACAACCTGACTACTGACGCTTTCCGACTCACTCCTGATCCGAGCTTTTGTTTTGCTCACGCGAGCCACGTTCAGGCACACGCCTACCTGGAATATGCGCTCAAGCTCGGCGAAGGCTTCATCATGATCACCGGCCGCCCCGGCACCGGCAAGACCACTCTCATCGAGGCGTTCATAAACCAGATTGACCGGGAAAGCGTAGTCGCCGAGAGTATTGCCGCATACAGTCTCGAAGCAACCGAGTTATTGCGTGCCGTGGCGTACGCTTACGGCATTGATGCTGAAGGTCTCGACAAGGCAACCCTGCGGCGACGCATCCAGCAGTTTTTCACCGCGCATGCGCAGGCCGGACGTCGCGGACTGCTGGTGATCGATGAGGCACAGGGCCTTTCGCATGCGGCTATCGAAGAGTTGCGCCTGCTGTCGGATCTGCGCTTGGGGTCGCGCCCGTTGCTGCAACTGTTTCTGGTTGGGCAGGATTCATTGCGCGACGTCATGCGCGCACCCGAAATAGAACAGTTCCAGCAGCGGGTGGTGGGCACCTGCCGGCTCGAGCCGCTGGATCTGCAGGACACCAGGGGCTACATAGAATACCGCCTGCGCCGCGCCGGCTGGAGCGGCGATCCACAGATTACCGGGCGCGCTGTCGTCGCTGTTCATGAACACAGCCACGGGGTACCGCGGCATATCAACAAGATTGCAACACGTTTACTGCTGCATGGATTCATGGAGCAGAAGCACGAACTCGATGAACGCGACGTGCTGCTGATTGCCGCTGAATTGCGCGATGAGCAATTGGGTCCGATGGAGGCTCAGGCCGTAGAACCCAGGGGCAAGTGGCCACCCAGGCCAGCGGATCACCGCATAGCCGACCCGCCCGCCAGTGCCGAAGATCCTGCGGATTTGTCCAGATCCCGCAGCGCAACGCCGCCAGACAACAAGACGCACCGCAGCGCTTCATTCGACCGGATGAGTCGCAACAACGAACCGGCCGCTGCGCGTAAGCCCGCACACCGCGAAGAAGCAAAGACAGGCGCGTGGCACCTGGGCCTGCCCAGGAAAGCGGCCGTGTTTGTAGCCGTGGTGCTGTCCACTGCCGCTTTGACCACCTGGTTCGACCGCGACAGCAATGACCACAGCGGTGTATTCGCAGTGTCTCCGGAATCGGCTGAGCCATTGGCTGCACGGCCCGACACTCGGGAGGCTCCCGCGTCGCAGGTTTTTCAGATATGGCGAAATGAACCGATGCCGAATCTGATCGAACCCCGTAGCAACACGGGTGAACCTCAGTCGCCCGCTCCGGAACCGGCGGAAACATCACTTGCCAGGGCAGAGATGCCACGCGCTGCGTCTAGTCGAACCGATAGCGCTACCGATGCGAATCGACCCGCAGACATCGAAGCGGCCGATGAGGCGGCGGATGCGCTGGCCGGAAAGCGCGATGCGCCGCGCGAGCCAGTCGACCAAAAATTGGCCCGGGCACCTGCCGAGGCTTCGGCTGATAACGCCGAAGTTGCACCGGTGAGGCCGCCGGAGAATGCGGGCAAAGTTGAACAGGAAAAGCTCGCATCGCAAGAAGATGTCATGACAGAACAGCCTGAAATGCCGTCGAAACGCGCGACCAGGGAACTCGCGGCCCTGACGCCGATCGCGGAGCCACAAAAGCCGTCGCCGGAAACCCGGGCGGAAGTCCAGTCAGGATCAAAAGCAGAACCAACGGCGGAACCGGAGGCAGTGACAGATTCTCCAGATCCAGCCGCGGAAGCCCCGGAAGCCGCCGTGGCCGCCGAGGCTGCCGCAATCAAACAAAGCCAGGAAATTGAAAAATTGCTGGACCTCGCCGAGCGGGCACTGCAACAGGATCGCCTGCTCATTCCAGCCGATAACAACGCCCATGATTACTATCAGCAGGTGCTGGCGCTGGATGCGGACAGCACCGCCGCCCGTACCGGTCTCGAGCAGATTGTGCGGCGCTACGCGTTCTTCGCTGAACGCGCACTCGATCAACATGACGAAGCAAAGACCCGGCTGTACATTGAACGCGGCCTGCGAGTTCAACCGGGAAACGCGCAGCTCCTTGCACTGCAGAAAGACCTGAACATCTGGCTGGCGAAACTCGAAGCCGAAGCACAGAAGCCGGTCGCCGCACCATTGCCGCCGCCATCGCCACAGAAGGTCAGCGAGCCACCCGCGCAGAAACCCGAGACGTTTATTTCGGTGCTGAGAACGTTCCTGGGCGTGGATCGAACTGCAGAGGCGGACAAAGATAACGGACCAGGTGAATGAGGAATCTCGGCACAACGCAGCGACTGCCAAAAATGTGCTTTAGTGTTTCACATTAACCAATCTCGCCGCGCACCGCTGCCAGCAGCAATTCCAGTGAACCATCCTTGCTGAGGAACAGCGTGGCGCCCGCCTTTCGCATCTGGTCTCCCGCGCCCACCTGATCATGCATGGACAGGCCAATGATCCGGATCCAGGGCATTTCCGCGCCGATGCGCCGGGTCGCTTCGACGCCGTCCATCACCGGCATTGTCACGTCCATAACAACTACCTGGGGCCGATGAAGGCGGGCCAGTTCCAGCGCCTCGGCACCGTTGCTGGCCTGAGCGATCACCTCGATATCGGCTTCTTCCTTGAGCAGTGCCGCAAGACCCTCGCGCATCACTTTGAAGTCATCCGCCAGCAGCACGCGGATCGCTTCGCCATCGCGCCGGGTTAATGCCTTTTCTCTGATGATCGGCTGATCGGCCAGGTCTTCGGCGCGCCGACGCTTTTGGGCGTCCGGAGTCGATACGATTTCCGCAACCAGCGTAATGCAGGTGCCCTGACCCGGGTTGCTGTCAATCTGCATCCGGCCACCGAGCAGATCAAGCCGTTCGCGAATGCTGAACAGGCCGAAACCGCCCACTATCTGCCGATCGATGCTACTGGCATCGAATCCCCCGCCTTCATCCCTGACCTCGAGAAACAGTTCGTTCCCAGCCTGCCATACCTGGATATGCGCGGCACCGACACCGGCATGTTTCTGTACGTTCAGCAGCAGTTCCCGCACCGCCTGAAACAGGAACGAGCTCACCGTCTGGGGCAGATCGCAGGCCAGATCGTCCGCCGTAACCGTCAGTGCAAAATCATGTTTGTCCCGCATCTGGGAAACCAGCCAGTGCAGCGCAGGTACCAGCCCGCTCTGGTACAGCACCGTTGGGCTCAGTTCGTGACAGAGCGACCGTGAACTGCTGATGCACTCGTCGATCAGTTCGCTGAGTTGCTCGGTGGCGACAGCGATGTCGGGATTATCCTGGGCCCTGGCGCGGATGACGCGGGTGCTGAGCTGCGCACCTACCAGCAACTGCTGCAGGCCGTCGTGCAGCACCTGCGCCATGCGCCGGCGCTCGCTTTCCTCGGCCTGAGTCAGTTGCAGGGTCACCGCCTGAAGCTGGGTGGCCCGCTGCTCGGCCTGAAAAGTCCGCTCCCTGACCTGCCGTTCCAGGTCTTCCATCAACTGCTCAAGTTGCTGACTGGTGCGCTTGCGTTCGGTGATATCGACACAGGCTCCGATCAGTCCCAGAAACACCCCCTTATCGGACCGGCGCGGGCTCACGAATGATTCTATCCACCGCCACTGCCCATCGGCATGACGGACCCGCAGTTCCGTATGAAATGACTTCTGTTCGCGCAGACCGGCCTGGAACTGCGACAGATAGAATTCACCATCATCAGGATGCAGAATCGATTCCCAGCGACCGTCGCAGGTCCAGCCCCTGTCCCTGCCGAAGTAGGTGCGGAAGGTCCGGTTGACGAACAGCTGCCGGCCCTGCGGATCATGCACAGTCACCATCAGCGGCAGGCCATCAGCCATGCTACGGAACCGCGCTTCGCTCTCGCGCAGAAGCTCTTCGGCCTGTTTCTTTTCGGTCACGTCAAGCTCGACACCGATGGTACGAACCGGCTGACGCGCTTCGCCCTCGCCCAGGAAAACCGTCTGAGAACATTCGCTGATCCAGCGCACCGAATCATCGGGGCAGATAATCCGGTACTCGGAACTGAGACTGCCATCACTGTTCGGGCTCCGGGCGCGCTGGAGCGCCGCCAGGTACGCTTCCCGATCCTCACTGTGCACAGCTTTCAACACTTCTGCCGCATCCGGTTCCCTGTCCTCCAGCCAGTTACGCATGCGGTACATCTCAGGCGACCAGTGCAGCGTACCGGTCAGATGATTATGGTCGGTTAATCCGAAGCCGAAAATCCGTTGCGCCTGGCGGAGCCGTTCTTCGCTCAGGCGCAGCGCCTGTTCGACTTCCCTGAGACGCAAAACAAAAGCACCGCGCTTACCGACCACCGCATCGATCTGATCGTTTTGCAGAGCATCGACAATCGCCTCGGCCTGCTCCATGCGGGTACGCTGGTCTCGAGTATCATCAGCCATGGCATCTAGCCCTGAATCCCGAGCGCAGCTCGGACGCCGGCCGTATCGCTGAGATCCCCGATGATTGAAATAACCCGGCCATCATGATCGGCGATCAGCGTAGGTGTCACCAGCACACCGTGGTTCACCGCCGCCGTGAAATCATCGAGCACATCGATAACCTCGACGCGGCAGCGTCCCCGCAAACTGCTTTCACACAGGATAAAAAGATTATTGCGTGCGGCGCGCGAATTGAATTCATTACCGGCGACAAACAGTGTGAAGGTATATTCCGCAACCGCGTAAGCCGGATGTGCAGACGACTCGGCCATGTTTATCCGATGCTCGTTGTCACTCACAATCCACCCCCTTCCTGCAGCCTCTCCGGGCCGTCCGGCACGGTCGCGATAAAAAATCCCTGTCCGGTTATTCTCATATTGTGATAAGCCATGGAATGATTCGAACCACGCGACTTTATAACCAGCAATCGACGCTGTACCTCAGTGCCCTGATCGGCATACTGCAGGCTCACCAGCGTATCCACCAGTGAACTGATCCCCTGCCCGCTGAGATCGTTGACGCTGGATCGCTGCTCAGTCTGATTAGTCAGCAGACAGGTCACGCTTCGTTGTTTGCACGCGGTCAGCAGGCGAACCAGGAAATCAAAGGCGGCCTTTGGTGAGCCCATACGTTGGCAGGCAGAGATCGCGTCCACCACCACATGCGCGGGATCGTCAGCCACGATTGCATCGAGCATCCGCAACAGGTGCTGTTCCACACCACTGGATTCTGGCAGGGCTGTCAGCACCTTCAGGGTCCCGGCTTCAAGATCCGGGCGCAGATCGATTCCGACATTCAGGGTGTTCTCGATCAGAGACAGGGTGGATTCTTCGAAGCTGACATAAAGCACCTTTTCTCCACGTTCAGCGGCTGCGCGAGCGAAGGTGCAGGCCAGCAGGGTCTTGCCGGCACCGCTGGGACCCGCCAGCAACACACAGGAAGCGCGGCGATAGCCACCGCCGAGAATACGATCCAGCGTTGCATGGCCGCTGGAGATGCGCTCGGCAGTGGCGATATCCGGCAGCGACACGGAGGAGACGGGCATGAAAACCATGCCCGCAGCGGACAGGATGTAGGGGTATTCATTGCTCAGGAAAGCGGAACCGCGATACTTGGTAATGCTCAGCCGCCGGGTTCGCACCTCACCGTCCATCCGCTGGTCGAGGCTGATCACGCAATCCGCCATGTAATCCAGAAAAGGATACAGTTGCTGGCGGTCGGTGTCGGCTTTAACGGTGATAATGGTAGTGAGCTCGCGGTCCCGAAGCCAGTTATGCAGCGTGTAAAGCTCCTCACGTTCGCGCGCCGGATCGCCGAAGATCCGCATCAACACATCGATCGCATCGAGTACGATCCGGTTAGCCCCCACCGTCTGCAGACTCCCTTCGATGAGCGAAATCAGGCCACCGATATTGAAATCACCTGCTTTTATCGCCCCGTGCGGCACATTTGCATGGACGAGTTTCAGCGTGTTCTGCTGCTCCAGTTCCGCCAGATCCATGCCTGCAGCACCAGCGTTCGCCCGCAGATCCGCACTGCGTTCCTCAAAAGACACCAGCACGCCGGGCGCGCCCGCCTGGGCGCCACGGCAGAGGAATTCGGTCACCAGCATGGTCTTGCCCGAACCGGGGCCGCCGCTGAGCACTGTGATCCGGCCGGCGGGCAATCCCCCCATCAGAATTTCGTCCATCCCGCGAATGGCGGTTGCGATTTTCGGAATAGGCACGACCTCCGCCCGGTTTCCAGGCAGCCCCTCCGTTTGCGTCCACATGATAGTTAAGAATGCCTCCGCTGTTTATTGCGGGCGCGGGAAATAGCTTCCCGTCCCGGGACCGTTAGATTTTTTTTTCGGTCCACGCGAAGTGTAGATCAGATTTGGAGGTGGCGCTTGCCCGTCCCCTGGGGACAGGTGGCCGGCTGATCAGCGAATTGCCAGCAGCAGTGCCTCGATGTCGCCGCTCTTGGTGAAATAGGCATCCGCCCCGGCAGCGATCATGGCCGAGGCACGATCGGCTTCCGCGTATACTGAGAGTCCAATGATGCGCGTATGCGGCAATTCGGAGCGGATGATCCGCGTGGCATCCACCCCGTCCATACGGGGCATGGAGAAATCCATCAGAATGACATCCGGCCGCAGGTCGCGCGCTTTTTCGACCGCGTCGAGTCCATCAGTCGCCTCGGCGATGACTTCGATATCCGGCTCGTCCTCGAGCAGTGACAGCAGACCCTGACGCACTACCGCGTGGTCGTCGACAAGCAAGACCCGCAACACATCCTGATAAGGCGCCAACGCGCCGCTGGCCGGCGCGGGCGCCCTGCAAGGCCGCGCTTCAAGCTCCGGCAGCGCATCGCCGAGCCTGGCGGGGACGCACAATGTAAAACACGCGCCCTGGCCCGGGGCACTGCGAATGTTCATCTGGCCGCCCAGCCTTTCCAGGCGTTCGCGAATGCTGACCAGGCCAAAGCCGCCATCCGTTTCACAGGCCCGGCTCCACATCTGGCCGCAATCAAATCCGCTCCCGCTGTCGCGGACGGTTACCCTGATCTGATCGTTCTCGTGCGCCAGCACCACGCCGGCACGATCGACGCCGGCGTGTTTGACGATATTGAACAACAGCTCGCGTACCGACTGAAACAGCAGGATCTTCACCTCGTCACAAACCTTGAGCCGACGTGCATCCAGATCCAGATCAACAATCAGCCCGTACTTGTCCCGCTTCCGGCGCGCCAGCCATTCCAGCCCGGCGGCCAGACCGCCCTCATGCAGAATCGGCGGCGACAGCTCCACCGTCAGGTCGCGCGAGGCATCGATCGCTTCATTCAACAGGTTGCTGATCTGTGTAACCTGTTTCTGCTGGGTTGATCCGCTACGGCGCATCAGCATTTCCAGGCCATATTGCGCAGCCACCAGCAGTTGCTGAAGGTGATCGTGCAGCACCTGGGCCAGGCGGCGACGTTCGCGCTGCTCTACCAACGTCAATTCGCTGGTCAGCCGTGCCAGTTGATCAGCCCGTTGCTGGAGTTGCGCGGTACGCTCGAGCACCCGCTGTTCCAGCTGGTCTCGAGCCTGTCGCATCTGTTCTTCAGCGCGTTTCCGATCGGTGGTATCCATGAATGCCGAGATGGCGCCGCGAACCCTTCCACCCGAATCATGCAGCGGACTGGCGCTGCCCCAGATGGTGATCCGTCGGCCGGAGGGCAGGAGCACGTCCAGTTCTTCGTCGCGGATGTCCTTGCCGGTTTTCGCCGCCATTTGCATGGGCAGTTCCTGCGCAGACAACTCGCGACCGTTCTGAAAGAACCGCCTGCAGTTGGTGACGTTGGCGGAAATATTTTCATGGTCTTCCGCCTCGTAAAATTCGTTGGCACGACGATTACCCGTCACCTGCTCACAGGCACGATCCGGGGACACCCAGATAGCGGCGGGAATCAGGTCCATCAAGGTACCCAGCTCCTCCGCACGCTGACGCAAATTCTCCTCGGTGATTTTACTTTCGGTAAGGTCGAGGCTGGTACCGACGATGCGCACCGGGCGCCGCGCGGTGTCCGCGCCTTCCATGATGACCACACCACGGTTGTGCAGCCACCGGATCTGGCCATCCGGCCGGAGTATCCGGCAGTCGATCTGGTATGCCCCGGTCCCGGCCGGCTCGCAGGCCGTGGCGATACTTTTCTGGACGGTCTCGCGATCGGCAGGATGCACCGCGGTCAGCAGGTCCTGCAGTGGAATATTCTGCGGGCCGGTTGCACCGAGCAGCTCCCAGGCGCGCTCATCCCGATACACCAGTCCGCTGGCAAGATCGATTTCCCAGGTCCCGATGCGGGTCGATTCCAATGCCAGACGCAGGCGCTGTTCGCTTTTCGACAGCCTGCGCGCGGTTTCTGTCCAGGCGGTAATATCCCGGCTGATGATAAGGCCGTGAGTGATTTGCCCCGCATCGTCTGCCACGGGCAGGTATCGCGAAGCGAAAATGCGTCCGCGGAATTCGGTCTCATAATTCTGGGTCTCGCCCGCCAGCGTCCGGCGGCAACGCGGCTCGAGCAGCTGCGCCAGCTCCGGATCGAGGTCGTGAAGCGTGAGGCCTTCAGCCATGTCGCGACTCAGGCCGACCAGAGCCAGTGCCGGCCCCTCGATCATGGAGAACCGCAAATCGCAATCGAACAACACCAGGGTGACGCCCGGCAAATTCGCGGCAATGAGCCGATGCAGATTCGCCGGAGCACCATTCGCCGCCGGCTGATCCATGCGGGGGAGCTGTGGCTCCAATGAATCGTATCGCATGCCAACCTCCCTGGAGATGCGAACCGCAGATAATAAGGAACCTTAATCTTGAAGTCCATTTGCACCCGCGTCATTTCATCCACTACGTTGTCGCGGTTTTGGCGCTTCTGCCACTGGTTAGCCATTAACGGCTCAGGGCTCCCTTGAGCGAAGCATCTGCCTGATATACATGGCATATCAGCTGCCCGGCTACTTTCAGCTTTTTCCTGTGCTGCCGTTACAACTGTGAACACCGTCACAGTTAGACAAAATCGTGGATAAAGACAACATGTATCAAGGGAAACAAGCCGGGTTCTCACTCATTGAGCTGATGATTGTAGTCGCGATCATCGGCATATTGGCGGCCTTCGCCTATCCTTCGTATCAGGATCACGTCAGGCGCACCAACCGTTCGGAAGCGCAGCAGTTTCTGGTCGACCTGGCCAATCGACAGCAGCAATACCTGATGGATGCGCGCGCTTACGCGACCAGCCCGGAGCAGCTGAATGTATCTCTGCCCGCCCGCTTCGACAAGTTCTATACCCTGACCATCGGGCCGGCCTCAGCGACCGTGCCGCCGAGTTTCACACTGACCGCCACGCCACGCAGCGGCACGTCACAGACCGTCGACGACGCCCTGAGCCTGAATAATCTCGGCACCAGAACACCGGCGGACAAATGGAAATGACCAGTTCCGGACGCCGTATGCCAGACAACGGATTCACACTGGTGGAACTGATGGTCACAGTGGCTGTGATGTCTATCCTGCTGGTCGTCGGAATACCGAATTTCAAAAGCTTCGTGCTGAATCAGCGTGTCAAAACCACGGCCTACGAACTGGTTGCCAGTCTCAATTACGCTCGCAGCGAGGCGATCAAGCAAAACCGCAACGCGGTGCTGCAGGGCATGGACATAAATGGATCGCGTAGCTGGGTCCTGCAGATCAACGGCGCTGATTTACGAACCTTCGTCATACCGACCAATGTCGATATCGATGTTCCTGTCAGCAGCATTACCTTTGGACCAGACGGACGCTCAACCGCATCGGCGGTGTTCGTCATCTGCGACCAGGCCGGCAGCGCTGCCGTGACCAGCCGCAGGATCCGGCTGGACGTCAGCGGCCGACCGAGTCTGACCCGGGGTAGCGATTGTGACAGCTGATACAAACAACAGACAGCGCGGCGTCAGTCTGCTCGAAGTACTGATCACTCTGCTGGTACTTTCGGTCGGCATGCTGGGCATGGCCGCCCTTCAGGCGCGCGGACAGCAGGCGGAGATGGAATCCTACCAACGCTCACAGGCGCTGATCCTGCTCGAGGACATGGCCAATCGCATGAACTCGAACCGAAAATTCCGCGACTGCTATAACCTGGCGACCTATGTTGGCACCTCCTCGACCTATACGGCATCGGCATGCGATACGCGCAGCGACACTGATATCGCCGCCTGGCAGACGTTGCTTCAGGGTGCCGCCGAGCAACTGGACGGTGCCGATGTCGGCGCGATGCTCGGAGCGCGTGGCTGCATCGTTCGACTGGCCAACAACCTCTTCGAAATCACCGTCGCCTGGCAAGGTCTGACAGCGACCCTGGCACCCCCCACCAACACCTGCGCACAAAACCTGTATGGCGATGAGACATTGCGCAGGGTCGTCACCCGCACTGTGCGCTTTGCGACACTTAATTGATCCGATGAGTAAAATGCACACGATCTCGAACAACATTGATTACGCACCGACGCCCGCAGGCTGCGCCGGATTTTCGCTGATCGAACTGATGATAGCCATGACGCTCGGACTTCTCCTGATGGCCGGCATAGGTTCCATCGTTGCGAACAGCAGCACCAGTCATCGGGAACTGGACAAGACCAGCCGGCAACTCGAAAACGGACGTTATGCCGTGCAGGCCCTGCGGGATGACGTACGGCACGCCGGCTTCTTTGGCGAGTTTCACTATCTGATTGTGCCTACTGCCACCCCCTCGCCCTGCGCAACCGCCGTCGCCGATATCCTGACTGGCATGGATCTTCCGGTCCAGGGTTATGCCGGTGCCGCCAGTGCTCCGCTGACCTGCCTGTCGAATTATGTTGCCAACACCGATGTTCTGGCGATCCGGCGCGCTTCAACCGCGGTAACTCCTGTCGCCAGCCTGGTGGCCACAGACATCTATTTGCAAACCCGATCGGATCGCCTGGTGCTTGACACCGGCGCCGATGCGACGCTATTCGATCTCACCCAGCGCGATGGTGTGACGGCTGCTGACATACGCAAGTACATTGTACACATCTACTATATCCGCTCCTGCAGCGACTGTTCAGGCGGTGGCGACGGCATACCCACGCTGGCACGCGTGGAACTCAACAATGGCAATCTGAATACCATAGCCCCGCTAGCCGAAGGCATAGAAAATCTGCAACTGAGGTATGGACTGGATGACAGCGGCAACGGTACACCGGATCGCTATGTTGCACTGCCCGCCGATCTGACCGAGTGGAGCAATGTCGTCACTGTGGATGCCAGCATACTGGCGCGAAATGTCGAAACCACCCAGGGCTATACAGATACCAAAAGCTATATCCTTGGCGATGTCACAGACACCCCGGGCGGCAACTTTAAACGTCACGTGTTCACCAACCTCGCACGTGTGGTCAACACCAGCGGCCGGAGAGAAGAGTAATGTCCCCGTTACAGAGCCAGAAAGGTGCGGCACTGGTGGTCGCCATGTTGATGCTCGCAGTGCTCGCGTTACTGGGAGTAACTTCGGTCAACAACAGCACCATGAATCTTCGTGTGACCCAAAACCTGCAGGCGCGGCAGGATGTGGAAGCTGCCGCCCAGAACGCGATTGAACAGGTGATCAGCAGCATCGCATCATTCAACACGCCAACAGCTTTAACCGTCAACGGAGATGGCACGGCCATTCCGGTCGGAACAAATGTCGTGGTCGACGCACCAGTCTGCACCGAAGCCAGGCCGTCGGAAGGTTATTCAGCCACCTTTACTCTCGCCCCGGAAGACACGCACTGGGATGTCGTAGCCAATGCAACGGATACCGTCACAGCCGCGCGCACTACACTGCGCCAGGGCGTCGTCATCGTAATGCCTGCGGGCTCCTGCCCCTAAGCAACAAGGAATACTGACATGAAATTCGTGAACCCACTCGCTGCCCTGATCCTGTGCATATTCACCGGCACTAACTCGGTCAGCCATGCGCAGGACACGGACCTGTTCATGACCACCTCGCCCGCCAGTACGGCGCTCCCGAATGTTCTTATGATTCTGGACAACACGGCAAACTGGTCGTCATCGACCGATGGTGGCAGCAAATTTGAAATGGAGCAGATTGCACTCGCCTCGATCGTTTCAGGGCTGGACGTTAATGAATTCAACATCGGACTGATGATGTTTTCAGAAACCGGTTCCGGGAACGGGAATCCGAGCGGCGGCTATGTTCGCTCCGCGATACGTGAGATGACTGCCGACAATAAGGCCCATCTGGTTACGCTGATTAATAACCTGACTCAGAATGGCGACAAGGGAAACGGCGCCGAATACGCTCTCGCCATGCACGAAGCTTATCTGTATTTTCAGGGTCTGGAAGCACGCGCCGGCCACAACAAGGTCAAACATGACCCCGAGGCGTTTTCGCCAATCCCCAGGAAGTATAAGAGCCCGAGAAGCAACGCTTGCGCGAAGAACTACATTATCTTTATTTCCAATGGCGCACCGGACAATGGTGAAAATACCGATGCCGCCAGTCTGCTCGATAGCCTGAACGGCAAACTGGCTGGCGATCCGATCTCCCTGAATCCAAGCGGCCGCCAGGCTAACTGGGCAGACGAGTATGCGCGGTTTATGGCGAGCAAAGACATTCTGACATATACCATCGATGTGAATCCTGCCGACAACGGCCAGGGACCCGATAACACCGAACTACTGAAGAGTATGGGAGGCCAGGGCAAGCGGTACTATGAAGTGCGCACCGGAGAGGACTTCGAGTTCGCTTTCAACGACGCATTCGATGAGATACAGGCCGTCAACAGCGTCTTTGCTGCGACTGCGCTGCCAGTCAGTGTCAACGTACGTGGCACCTTCCTGAATGAAGTATACATGGCCGTGTTCCGCCCAGATGCGAGCGCCAATCCGCGCTGGCTCGGTAATCTCAAAGTGTTTCAGCTTGTCGTGGATCAAAGCACGAATTCGCTTTTCCTGGCAGACGCCAATGGTAATGACGCACAAAGCACGACGACGGGCTTTATCAACAACAGTGCCGTCAGTTTCTGGACAGACACCTCCGACTACTGGGCGCATGCACCGAGCGGCACCCCGCCATCCGCCTCCGATTCACCGGACGGTGAAATCGTCGAAAAAGGTGGTAGCGCCCAGGAACAGCGTAGCGACTGGCCAACGCGCAATCTCTACACCTGCACAACCGGCTGTTCAGCCGGCGACCTGCTGTCCGGAACTGCATTCAACACAACCAATGCAAGCATTACTGCTGCCGACCTGGGCGTTGCCGATGCGGACCGGTCAGCATTGATCGACTGGGTCCGGGGCGAAGACAACTTTACCACGCCCGAACGCACAGCCGGGGAAGTGCGTCCTTCCCTGCATGGCGACGTGGTCCATTCCCGGCCGGCCGTGGTCAACTACAATCGCACTGGCAATGACGATGACATCGTGGTCTTTTACGGCGCCAACGACGGTGTGTTCCGGGCTATTCGTGGTGGCAAGGCCGTAGTAGAAGGCGGCAGTGAACTCTGGGGCTTCGTGGCGCCGGAGTTCTTCGGTCAACTCAACCGGTTGCGCGAGGATTCGCCTGCCATTAATGTGCCTTCGCTCGCGACCATTGATGATCCGGATCTGAACAAACCGTATTTCGCGGATGGTGTGGTCAGCATTTACACCCATGATGCCAACAGTGATGGCCGCATCAACGCCGATGATGGTGATCTTGCCTATATCTACGCCACCATGCGTCGCGGCGGCCGCTTTATCTACGCCTTCGATGTCACGACACCGGAAACGCCCTCACTTCTGTGGAAACGCAGCAGCAATGACACAGACTACAGCGAACTGGCGCAGAGCTGGTCCGAAGCCAAGGTTGCAACCATCAATCTGAATGGCACCGCGACTCCGGTAGTTATCATGGGCGCCGGCTACGATCCTGCTGCGGAAGATCAGCATCCAGCCGGGACGGTCAGCATGGGGCGCGGTGTCTTCGTGATCAATGCCGTAAACGGCGAGGTCATCTGGCAGGCGGGCACTGCGGATGGCCTGGCGCACAGCGTTGCGGCCGATGTCACGGTTATCGACCGCAACCGGAACGGCTATGCGGACCGCCTGTACGCCGCCGACACAGGCGGTAACATCTGGCGCATCGACATAGGCGACGCGGATACCGATAATTGGGCGATCAACAAGCTCGCTTCACTGGGTGGTTCCGGCGCCGACGCACGTAAATTTCTTTTCCCTGCCGATGTCGTGTACAGCCGCGATGCCAATGGGCCTTACGACGCTGTGCTCATCGGGTCCGGTGATCGCGAGAAGCCATTCGATGAGGACGTGACCCATCATTTTTATATGATCAAGGACCGCCATGTTTATACGACCGGCACTGGCCAGGCCACGATCCCGCTGAGCGAACTCTACAATGCGAGCGCCAATCTGGTGCAGGATGGAACCGAGGCTGAGCAGACCACCGCGCAGACCAGCCTGTTAGAAGATAAAGGCTGGTATTTCACACTGGATTCCGGTGAAAAAGTCGTCGGTGGCGCGGTAGCGATCGGCGGCACGTTATTCTTCAGCACCAATCAACCCGATGACAGCAGCTGCAGCAATCTCGGTGTCGCCCGCGTCTACGCCATCGACTACCGGGATGCCAGCGCCACTATAAACTTCGACGCTATCGGAGACCTGACCATTACCGATCGCTCCACTACCGTGCCCGGCGGCGGCTATTTGCCAAGCCCCACCCCGGTAGTCACAGAAATTGACGGGAAAAAGTATCAGACCGTGTGCTTTGGCCCGACCTGTGTTCAACCACCGGATGTCGTATTCGAAGCGCGTCGCCGGGTGTTCTGGCACAAGAGCATCGACTAGTCAGATCGGTCCTTCCCGCTTGCTCGCGCAGCTGATACACAGCGTCGCAGACGGATCGGATTCCAGACGGCGTGGATCGATCGGCTCATCGCACTCCCGGCAGTCTCCGTAGCTGCCTTCGTCAAGGCGGCGCAGTGCCGCCGTGATGCGCACCAGCTCCTGTTCGGCCCGCTGCCGGTTGTCCTGCGCCATCGCCTGTTGCTGGAGGGCGTCCATGCGCGACAGCCGCCCGACCGCGCACTGATCCAGCTTTACGGGCGCGGCCGAGACATTGCGGCTTTCCCGTAGCGACAGGATCTCATCACGCGCCTGGAGAAGTCGGGATCTGAAGTGTTCCACATCGAGCGAATCAGGCATGAGGTTAGCTCCTCAGAGTGTCAACGCAACAACAACACCGGCACTGTTGCATCGCGAATCACGGTAGTGGTAGTGCTGCCGACCAGGAAGCGGCGGATTACCGAGTGGCCGTAGGCACCCATGACCAGCAGATCGATGTCGTGCTCGCGGCGGTATTCACACAGGGTCCGTTCAACATCGCCGGCACGCAGTGCGGTCACCGCCTCGAAACCGGCGGCCGCAAGTGTAACGCGACTCCAGTCCAGTTGTTTCCGGTGTTCATCGTTATCCGCACCCACCATCAATACATGGCATGCCAGGCCACGGAACAGCGGGCTGGCGGCGATCATCTCGACACCCTTGCGCGTAGTGGCGCTGCCATCGAAAGCGATCATGATGCGCCGAGGCGTGGAGAATGCCGGCGTGGTGACCAGGATCGGACGGTGCATGGTACGCACGACATTTTCCAGTCGACTGCCGACATGTTCGCCGAGATTCTCGTCGTGCTTGCCCATCACCAGCAGGCGAATCTGATCTTCCATTTCCAGCAGCGTTTCCACTAATCCGCCATGCCGCTGCAGCGCCACAGGATCAGTGACACCATCCAGTACCGCCCGTTCCTGCGCTGCTTCCAGCATCAGCCTGCCCTGTTCCAGAGCCAGCTTGCCGCGTTTTTCATCGAGCGCGGCAAGCTCCTCAAGCAGCGCCTCGCGGCTGCCCAGGCCGATATTGCCACTCAGATCAGGCTGAACCGGATACTCGGATTTGTCCAGCACGTGCAGAAATGTCAGCGGCGCGTCGAGACGCAGACTGGCCCAGGCTGCGTAGTCGCACACCGCGGGAGCGATGTTGGTGCCATCGATACAGGCGATTATCTTGCTCATTATGATCCCTCTGTCAGTGGCCCATCAGTTCGGAAACGGCTTCCGGTTTATCATGTACCGCAAAGCGGTCAACGATAGTGGCGCTGGCCTCGTTGAGACCCAGCAGTTCCACCTCTGTTCCTTCGCGACGGAACTTCAGGACCACCTTGTCGAGCGCACTGACGGCAGTGATGTCCCAGAAGTGGGCCTGACACAAATCGATCACGACCTTGTCGATGGCTTCCCTGAAATCGAAAAACTCGACGAACTTGTCCGCCGAGGCAAAGAACACCTGGCCCACTACCCGATAGGTTCGCTGGGTGCCTTCCGCGTTGATCTCCGAAGACACGTATTTGAACTGGCCCACCTTGTTCGCGAAGAACATCGCCGCCAGCAGCACGCCGACGAACACACCATAAGCGAGATTATGAGTGGCCACTACCACCACCACAGTGGAGACCATAACGATACTGCTGCTGGGCGGGTGTTTCTTCAGATTACGCAACGAATCCCAGCTGAAGGTACCGATAGATACCATGATCATCACCGCCACCAGTGCGGCCATCGGGATTTGCGCGACGCTGTCGCCGAGGAACACCACCATCAGCAGCAGAAACACGCCGGCCGTGAGGGTGGACAGGCGGGTGCGGCCGCCGGATTTTACGTTGATCACCGACTGGCCGATCATCGCGCAGCCGGCCATGCCGCCCAGCAGGCCGGAGGCGATATTGGCCACACCCTGGCCGCCGCATTCCCGGTTCTTGTCGCTGGAGGTGTCGGTCAGGTCGTCGATGATGGTTGCGGTCATGAGCGATTCCAGCAGGCCGACCACCGCCAGGGAAATCGAGTAGGGAAAAATGATCGCCAGCGTTTCGAGCGTAAGCGGCACGTCCGGCCACAGGAACACCGGCAGAGTATCGGGCAGTTCACCCATATCGCCCACCGTGCGAATGTCCAGGTCGAGCAGCATCGCAATCGCGGTCAGCACCACGATGGTCACCAGCGGCGAAGGCACCGCTTTAGTCAGATAGGGAAACAGGTAAATGATCGCCAGACCGCCGGCGGTCATGGCATAGACATGCCAGGTGACGTTGGTCAGCTCCGGCAACTGGGCCAGGAAGATCAGGATCGCCAGCGCATTGACGAAGCCGGTCACCACCGAGCGAGACACGAAGCGCATCAGTGAGCCCAGTTTCAGATAACCGGCAAGAATCTGCAGCACGCCCGTCAACAGGGTGGCTGCCAGCAGGTATTCCAGCCCGTGGTCCTTGACCAGCGTGATCATCAACAGCGCCATGGCGCCGGTGGCGGCCGAGATCATGCCCGGTCGCCCGCCGACGAAAGCGATCACGACGGCGATACAGAAAGACGCGTACAGACCCACCTTGGGATCGACGCCGGCGATGACGGAAAAAGCGATGGCCTCGGGAATCAGCGCCAGCGCCACCACAAGCCCCGCCAGCACATCACCACGAATGTTGGAAAACCAGTTATGTCGAACCGATGAAATCATTTAAATTCTTCCAGAGCGCCACGTGCAGGTCGTGGACTCAGTATTGCTGGGGCCCGGACTGTAATCAGCCGGAAGCCGGTCAGGCACAAGTGCAGGGAAATTGCATACGCAGACGCAACGCTGACCGCCTGACGGCATGCAAGTACGTGCGAAGGGAGTCGGGGAAAGGCTACGGCGGGCTGCTATGCATAAGCCGACGGATTATAGATGAATTTAGCCAGGTTTTTCAAGATACGAAATCCATTCGCCCTCGCGTTTCTCTGTTCCCCGCAAAGCATAAGCCGGGTAAGCTAGCGCCATAATGCTACCCCTACTCCTCACTATCTTCGCCGGCAGCGTCTTTACTGCCTGGGTGTCGCGCTTTGGCGGGTTATATGCCGCCTGGTCGGCCGGCGTCCTGACATTGCTGGGGCTGCTTCAGCTGGTGCCGGGCGCTGTGGCCGTGTTTGCCGGCGAGACCCTCATCGAGCGCCTGACGTGGATGCCGACCTCCGGTCTGGACCTGGTGTTCCGTCTCGACGGCCTGGGATTGCTGTTCGCACTGCTGATCCTGGGCATCGGTCTGCTGGTCATTGTCTATGCGCGGTATTACCTCTCGCCGCGCGACTGCATGGGCCGTTTCTATGCCTATCTGCTGCTGTTCATGGGCGCGATGCTGGGTATCGTGCTGTCGGAAAACATCATTCAACTCCTGATCTTCTGGGAGCTGACCAGCCTGTCGTCGTTCCTGCTCATCAGTTACTGGCAGTATCGCGCCGACGCACGCCAGGGCGCCCGCATGGCCCTGGCCATCACCGGCGCCGGGGGCATGGCCCTGCTCGGCGGCTTTGTACTGCTCGGCGAGATCGCGGGCAGCTATGAACTCTCGACGATTCTGGCCTCGGGCGATGTGATCCGCGCACACCCACACTACCTGCCGATGCTGATCCTGGTACTGCTGGGGGCTTTCACCAAGTCCGCACAGTTCCCGTTCCACTTCTGGCTGCCGAACGCCATGTCCGCCCCGACGCCGGTGTCTGCCTATCTGCACTCGGCCACCATGGTAAAGGCCGGCGTGTTCCTGCTGGCGCGCCTGTTTCCAGCCCTGTCGGGGACCCCGGAATGGGCCTGGCTGGTGAGCGGTGTGGGACTGACCACGTTTGTGCTGGGCGCCTTCATGGCGTTGTTCCAGCACGACCTCAAGGGCCTGCTGGCCTACTCCACCATGAGTCATCTGGGACTCATCACGCTCCTGTTCGGCATCGGTACACCGCTGGCCGCGGTGGCAGGCGTGTTTCATATCATCAACCACGCGATCTTCAAGGCTTCGCTGTTCATGGCAGCCGGCATCATCGACCATGAAAGCGGCAGCCGTGACATGCGTTGCCTCAACGGCCTGTGGAAACACATGCCACATACGGCGCTGCTGGCGATGGTGGCCGCCGCCGCCATGGCCGGCGTGCCACTGCTAAACGGTTTCCTGTCCAAGGAAATGTTCTTTGCCGAGGCGGTAAGCGCCGGCACCCATCTCCAGCTCGGCTGGATGCTGCCGGTATTGATCACCATCGGCGGCATTTTTGCAGTTGCTTATTCATTCCGTTTTATTCATGACGTGTTTTTCAATGGCGAACCGATCGATCTGCCCAAAACGCCGCATGAACCGCCGCGCTGGATGAAAGTGCCGGTGGAACTGCTGGTCGCGCTCTGTCTGCTGGTGGGTATCCTGCCATCGCTCACGGTAGAACCAATCCTGCGGATAGCGGCCGCCGGCGTGTTGCAGACGGAGCTTCCATATTTCGACCTGGCGATCTGGCACGGCGTCAGCCCGGCACTGTTGATGAGCCTGGCAGCGGCGCTCGGCGGTGGTCTGCTGTACGCGCTGCGCGGTCCGCTGTTCATCCTGCACGAAAAACACGGCGACTTTTTGCAGGGCAAGCTGCTGTTCGAAGCAATGATGACCGCGTTATTCGCCAGCGCCGGCAGCATCACCCGGCGGCTCGATACCGGCACTTTGCAACGCCTGATGCTCAGCTTTTTCATTGCAGTGCTGGTACTGGGTGGATCGGGGTATCTCGGCAGCGGCAGCCCGCTGAGGGGCGGCCGCGAGCTGCTGGCGCTGGACGCCATCAGCCTGATCGCGGCGCTCGGCCTGATCCTCGCGGCGGTTGCCACCGTAGTCCTGCATCGCCAGCGTTTCGTGGCCCTGGTGCTGATCGGTGCAGTCGGACTGGTGGTGTCGCTGATCTTCGTGAAATTCTCCGCGCCGGACCTGGCTCTGACGCAGCTTTCGGTGGAGATCGTAACCATCGTGCTGCTACTCCTGGCGCTGTATTTTATGCCACAGCGTCCGGAGCGCGAATCCAGTCATCCGCGCGTGTTGCGCGACGTCTCGATCGCAGCGCTGGTCGGCGGTGGCGCGACGCTTCTGACCTGGGCCGTGCTCACCCGCCCCTATGGGACCATTGCCGGTTACTTCCTCGAGAACGCCAAATCGGAAGGCGGCGGAAACAATGTGGTCAATGTCATCCTGGTCGACTTCCGCGGCTTCGATACCCTCGGCGAGATTGCAGTGCTAGCGCTGGCCGCACTCGGGATCTTTGCCATGCTGGAACGGCTGCAGCTACCGGGGCCGGATACGGACGAGCAGGGCCGCCGCTGGAACTGGGACACTCACCCGGCGGTAATGGCCTCGCTGACACGGCTGCTGTTGCCGCTGGCGTTGCTGGTGTCCATCTTTATTCTGCTGCGCGGACATAACCTCCCCGGCGGCGGCTTCATCGCCGGATTGATCACCGCCGTGGCGCTGATCATGCAATACCTGGCCAATGGCGTGACCTGGACCCAGTCCCGCCTGCCGGCCAATATGCACCCGGTGATCGGCTTCGGCCTGTTGCTCGCCGCTACCACCGGGCTGGGAAGCTGGCTGTTCGGGCACCCCTACCTGACCTCCACTTTTACCTATCTCGACTGGCCACTGGTGGGTAAATTCGAAGTTGCCTCCGCGATGGCATTCGACATCGGCGTCTATCTGGTAGTGGTAGGCGCGACGCTGCTGATCCTCATTCACCTCGGGCTAATGCACAGCGCCAGCCATATTGCGCCCGACACGGAGGAAGCACGCTGATGATGGAAGCACTCGTGGCGCTGGTGATCGGAGTGCTGACCGCCTGCGGAGTCTATCTGACGCTGCGCGCCCGCACCTTTCCGGTGGTACTGGGGCTGACTTTCCTGTCCTACGCCGTGAATCTGTTTCTCTTTACCATGGGTCGTCTCACCATCGGCCGGCCACCCATCATTCACGGGACTGCCGCCGGCTATGCGGACCCGTTGCCGCAGGCGCTGGTGCTGACCGCTATCGTCATCAGTTTCGCCATGACCGCTTTCGTCATCATGCTTTCCCTCAAGGCGCGTGAAGAACTCGGCAACGACCACGTCGACGGCAAGGACGACGCATGAACCACCTGGTTATCGCTCCGGTCCTGCTGCCGCTGTTCGCCGGCGTGCTCCTGCTGCTGTTGCGTTCCATACTCCCTGTCAGGGTGCACCGGACGCTCAGCGTGATCGCGGTGGCCGGCCAGATCGGCCTGGCAATCGCGCTGCTGCTCCGGGTGCATAGCGGTGAAATTCTTACCTACATGCTGGGCGGCTGGATGCCGCCCTTCGGCATCGTGCTGGTTGCGGACCGGTTGAGCGTCTGGATGCTGCTGATCACTACGCTGCTGGCGTTCCTGGCATTGCTGCACAGCGTGCGCGGCACCGACACCCGTGGAAGACATTTCCATGTGCTGTTCCAGTGGCAACTGTTCGGCCTCAGCGGCGCCTTCCTCACCGGCGACCTGTTCAACCTGTTCGTGTTTTTCGAGATTCTGTTGCTGGCTTCCTATGGCCTGTTGCTACATGGAGGCGGCCGTCTGCGCACCCGTGCCGGGCTGCATTTCGTGGTCATCAACCTGGCCGGCTCGACTCTGTTTCTGTTCGCCGTCGGCACCCTCTATGGTGTCCTGGGCACGCTCAATATGGCGGACCTGGCGCGCCAGGTGGCGCTGGTGCCGGCCGAGCACCTCGGCCCCGTGAAGGCCGCCGGCCTGTTGCTCTTCGGCGTGTTCATGCTCAAGAGCGCGGTGATCCCGCTGCATCTGTGGCTGCCAGCGGCCTACGCGCACACCAGCGCGCCGGTGGCTGCATTGTTCGCGATCATGACCAAGCTCGGCGCCTATGCCATCCTGCGCGTCGACACGTTGATATTCGGCGGCGGCGCCGGCGCACTGGCCGGCATGATCGACGTATGGCTGTTGCCACTGGCTCTGCTCACACTGGTCATCGGAATGCTTGGAGTGGTCGCGGCCAATGCCTTGCGCCAGCAGATTGCCTATTTGGTAGTGGCGTCAGTAGGTTCGTTACTCACGGCTTTCGCACTGGGCTCCGAGGCCGGAATTGCCGCGGGACTTTATTATCTGCCGCATGCCGCTTTTACCGCCGGTGCATTTTTTCTGCTCGCGGATGCCATTGCCAGCCGACGCGGCGAATTTGACGATCGCTTTGAACCCGGCGTGGTGCTGGCCGATCGCAAGTTGCTCGGCGGGCTGTTTTTCGTGGTCGCCATGCTCAGTGTCGGGCTGCCGCCGCTGTCCGGCTTCATCGGCAAATGGATGACGCTTCAGGCCGCCCTGCCGCATCCATCGCTACCCTGGATCATGGCCAGCATTCTGGGCACCAGCCTGCTCGGCATCATTGCAATGGCGCGTTCCGGCAGCGTCCTGTTCTATCGTGCCGAAGCGCCATCTGTCGACAGCCCGCCGGTGCGCGACGGAACCCGGACCCGCGAGCTACTGCCCGCAACCGGGCTCCTGCTGCTGTGCCTGGCGCTGGTGATCTGGGCCGGACCGGTGGATGAATTTGCCCGTGCCACCGCGGCCCAGCTCCTGCAACCCGAGGACTACATTCGCGCGGTGCTTGTGCCATGAACAGACGCCTGTTTCCCCATCCCTGGCTGACCATCACACTCGCCCTGGTGTGGGTGCTGCTGGTGAATGCACTGAATCCCGGAACTGTCATCCTCGGCCTGTTGCTGGGCTGGGCGATTCCCCTGTTCACGCTGCGCTTCTGGCCAGAGCCGGTGCCGGTCCGCCGGCCCCTGACGCTGCTGCGTTTTCTGGCTGTGGTGCTGACCGATATCCTCATTGCCAATTTCATCGTAGCCACTCTGATCCTGCGCGGACCAAAACCGCTTAAACCGGCATTCGTGCGACTGCCCCTGGATCTGAAGTCTGAACTCGCCATCAGCCTGCTGGCCAATACCATCTGTCTTACGCCTGGCACAGTCTCGGCGGAACTGTCGCCCGCTCATGATCACCTGCTGGTGCATTCACTCAACACCGATGACCCCGATGCCCTCGTACGAACAATCAAACAGCGTTATGAGGCACCGCTGAAAGAGGTTTTCGAACCATGATCCACACTGCACTGCTAGTCGCATTCACGCTGGTCGGACTGGCCGTGGCATTCGCCTTCTGGCGCCTGTTGCACGGACCCAGCGCGCCTGATCGCATTCTTGCCCTCGACACTTTATATGTGAACACCATCGCGCTGCTGGTGTTGCTCGGCATACACCTCGACAGCAATATTTATTTTGAAGCTGCACTGCTGATCGCGCTGATGGGCTTTGTTGGAACCGTCGCCTTATGCAAATACCTGTTGCGTGGCGACATCATTGAATGAGGTACTGGTCATGGATCTGCTGATAGCTTTTCTGATCGTAACCGGCGCGGCATTTATGTTCATCGGTTCGTTGGGCCTTGTGCGCCTGAAGGACTTTTACACGCGCCTGCACGGCCCGACCAAAGCCACCACCCTCGGCGTGGGCGCCATACTGATCGCCTCAGCCACCCACTTCAGCAATCAGCAAGCCGGCATCAGTGTGCATGAAATACTGGTCACCATATTTCTTTTCATCACCGCACCGGTGAGCGCGCACCTGATGTCGAAAGCCGCCCTGCACCTGAAACTTCACTCGCTGGCTCCGCCCCCGGTAATCGGGAAGGACGACCGGCACAGCTAGATCGAGCCGCTGAACGCTGCGCCTGTCATTGCGAGCGTAGCGCGGCAATCCCCTGATTGACGTTTCTCAATGACCACCAGCGCTCTCAGAGCGATGTTTGTGACACGCCAACTTGGGGCCTATAAATCCATGGAATCCAGCCAACCTTTAACAATGCAGTTGTCCCAGGTAACCAATGCCGATGTCGGAAAAGTGGGCGGCAAGAATGCCTCGCTGGGCGAAATGATCCAGCGTCTGCAGGAAGCCGGTATACGGGTGCCGGATGGTTTCGCCACCACGGCACAGGCGTACTGGCAGTTTCTGGACAGTAATGACTTGCGCTCACGCATCAGTGAGAAGCTGGAGGATCTGAACAAGGACAGCGACGCGTTGAAAGAGACCGGCAACGCGATTCGCAGCCTTATCCGCAAGGCCAGATTTCCGGACGACCTCACCGCGGCAATACGTTCGGACTATCAGGCACTGGCGGAGTCGATGGGTGAGGATAATCCCGCTGTGGCCGTGCGCAGCAGCGCGACCGCCGAGGATCTGCCAGAGGCGAGTTTCGCGGGGCAGCAGGAAACATTTCTCAATGTCCGCGGTGAAAAAGCTCTGCTCGATGCCTGTCGGCGTTGCATGGCTTCGCTGTTCAGCGACCGCGCCATCATTTACCGCCGCAACCACGACATCGATCACATGGATGTCGCCTTGTCGGTCGGGGTACAGCGCATGGTGCACGCGGATACCGGCGGTGCCGGCGTGATGTTTTCAATCGATACCGAAACCGGTTTCAAGAATGCCATACTCATCAATGCCAACTGGGGCCTGGGTGAAACCGTGGTGCAGGGCAGCGTCGATCCGGATGAATATATGGTCTTCAAGCCACTGCTGGAAAACAGAGACGTGCGTCCGATCATCGAAAAATCCATCGGCCGCAAGGAGAAAAAGCTGGTCTACAGCGACAGCAGGAGGAATCCGACTCGCACCGAGAAAACCAGTGCTGCAGAACGTATCCAGGCGGTGCTCGATGACGAGGCGATTCTTACCCTGGCCCGCTGGGCGGTCTCCATCGAGAATCATTACCAGCGTCCCATGGATATGGAATGGGCCAGGGATGGCAAGACCGATGAAATTTTTATTGTCCAGGCGCGGCCCGAAACCGTTCAGTCTGCCAGGGAGCCCGGCGCGCTGAAAAGTTACACACTCAAGGACCGGGGCCAGCGCCTGGTCAGTGGCCTGAGCATTGGCGACGGTATCGCCGCAGGCAAGGTCTGCAAGTTGCGCTCAGCCTCGGAGATCGGAAAGTTCAAGGACGATGGAATACTGGTGACGGGCATGACGGACCCGGACTGGGTTCCGATCATGAAACGCGCCGCCGCCATTGTGACCGATCATGGCGGGCGCACCTCACACGCCGCGATCGTCAGTCGCGAACTGGGGCTGCCGGCGATTGTCGGGACCGGCAATGCCACCGAGACACTGAACAACAATCAGGAGGTCACAGTGTCCTGCGCGGAAGGCGACGAAGGTTTCGTCTACGAGGGTGTCGCAGAGTTCGAGGCACATGATGTCGATCTCGATAATATCCCCGAAACCCGCGCAGCCGTGATGCTCAACCTTGCAAATCCGGCCGCCGCATTGCGCTGGTGGCGATTGCCCGCCGACGGCGTGGGACTGGCGCGCATGGAATTCATCATCAATAACATCATCAAAATTCATCCCATGGCGCTGATTCATCCGGACCGGGTCGAGGACCGGAAGGCGCGCAAGGAAATCGACAGGATCACCGCCGGCTGGGAGGATAAAACCCGCTACTTCATCGACACCCTCGCCTACGGCGTTGCGCGTATCGCCGCATCCCAGCATCCGAATCCGGTCATCGTGCGCATGAGCGATTTCAAGACCAATGAATACGCGCAGCTCATCGGCGGTGCCGCCTTCGAACCGAAAGAAGCCAATCCGATGCTGGGCTGGCGTGGCGCCAGTCGTTATTACAGTGATGAATACCGAGAGGCATTCGCCATGGAATGCCGGGCGATCCGCAAGGC
>JAGXGS010000009.1 GCA_024636585.1 Thiogranum sp.
CAGACGCCGCGCGGCTGGCATCGCATCCGCGCCAGGATTGGCGCGGGTTGTGCGCCGGGGACTGTGTTCGTGGCGCGCCGTCCAACCGGTGAGATCTATTCGGAACAGCTGCGCCAACAGCATCCGGCGCGCGACTGGATACTTACGCGGATACTCTGGCTGTGCGGCAGTGAGCCGGGGGCAAACCGTTTCGGCTCGGTCGACAGTATGCGCCGTTACATCTATATCCACGGTTGTCCGGACAGCGAACCGATGGGTGAACCGCGCTCGCACGGCTGCATCCGCATGCGCAACAGCGACCTGATCGATCTGTTCGACCGCGTGAGCACTGGCCTGCCGGTATTGATCGAGGAGCGTGCGCAGCTCTGATGCCGAAGCGCCCTGTGCTAGACTGCGGCGCGCAGAATGCCTCGCGGCGGGTCTACTCTCGAAGCTTCACGACTCTGGAATCATGACAAGAATCAGAATCCTTGCCGACTGCAAACACGATGTCGGTTATTGCCCGACCCCACTCAACCCGGGCGAGTCGAACTGATGCCGGCTTACCTGGCCGGTCGTCTGTTCACCGCGGTGTGGGTGGTATTTGGCGTCAGCACTCTGGTGTTTCTGCTGATCCACTGGGTTCCCGGCGATCCAGTCGATGTCATGCTGGGCGAATCGGCTTCCGGTGCCGACCGGGAACTGCTGCGCCAGGCGCTCGGACTGGATCGACCGTTGTTCGAACAGTGGTGGTCGTTCATGCACGGCATCCTGCATTTCGACCTGGGTAATTCGCTCTATCACCAGCAATCCGTGGTCAGTCTGCTCGATAGTCGCTATGTCGCTACCGCCGAACTGGCGGGTCTGGCGTTCCTGTTCGCAGTCGCGATTGCACTGCCGCTGGGGCTGCTGGCGGCGGCGCGCCGCGGCAGCGCCTGGGATCGCGGCGCCATGGGCTTTGCCATGCTCGGCGTTTCGATCCCGAATTTCTGGCTTGGACCGCTGCTGGTGCTGCTGTTCTCGCTGCAACTGGGCTGGTTGCCGGTCAGCGGTCGGGAAGGCCCCGCGTCGCTGCTGCTGCCGGCGCTGACGCTCGGTACATCGCTGGCGGCGATCCTGTCGCGCATGGTGCGCAGCAGTCTGCTGGAAGTGCTGGAAGAAGATTACATCCGCAGTGCCCGGGCCAGAGGACTGTCCAGCTACCAGGTGCTGGTGCGGCATGGCCTGCGCAATGCCTGGCTGCCGATCCTTACCTTGCTCGGGATGCAGCTCGGCGCGCTGCTGGGCGGTGCCGTGGTGACCGAGACAGTATTCAACTGGCCGGGGCTGGGCACGCTGCTGGTGGAATCTATCCAGCGTCGCGATTACCCGGTGGTGCAGGGTTGCGTGCTGGTTATCAGTCTGAGCTATGTGTTGATCAACCTGCTGACCGATCTGCTGTATGCCTGGGTCGATCCGCGCATCCGGCTGCACCAGGGGCACGGTTGATGCGCTGGCGCAGTGCGAGTGTCATCATCCTGCTGTGCTGGGCACTGGTGGCGCTGAGTGCGCCCTGGCTGCCGCTGCAGCCGTACGACATAGCGCTGGAAAATATTCTGCAACCACCGGAACCGCAGCTGTGGCTGGGGGCCGATGATCTTGGTCGTCCGGTGCTGGATCGTCTATTGATGGGCGCCCGCACCTCGTTCTGGGTAGCCTGCTGGGTGGTGAGCCTGTCGTTACTGATCGGCACCCTGTTCGGTGCCGTGGCGGCCTACCGGGGTGGTATCTGGGACCGCGCACTGGTCCTGGTGATTGATATCTTCATGGCATTTCCCGGCATCCTGCTGGCGATTGCGCTGGCCGGCCTGCTCGGTCCCGGGATCGACAATCTGGTGTTCGCGCTGACGCTGGTGGGCTGGGTCGGATTTGCGCGCCTGGCGCGCGCGCAGGTGCTGTCGGTAAAACAACGCGACCATGTTCTTGCCGCGCAGGCGCTCGGCACCCGGCCCCGGCGTATCGTGACCAGGCATCTGTTACCGTTGATCAGCGCGCCGCTGGTGGTGGAGGCGACTTTCGGCATAGCGGGTGTGGTAGTGGCCGAATCGGGGCTGTCGTTCCTTGGGCTTGGCGTACAACCGCCGGAAGCCTCGTGGGGCAGCATGATTCGCGATGGTGTGCGCTACCTGCTGGTGGCGCCGCATCTGGTCATCGCGCCGGGGGCGGCGCTGTTCATCGTCGTAATGAGTGTGAATTTACTGGGTGATCGATTACGGGACTGGCTGGATGTGCGCACGGTCCGGAGCACACGGCTGACAGGAGGCGCAGTATGAGTATCGGACCGGTGATGGTCGACGTTCAGGGGCTGGAGCTGACAGCGGAAGAACGCGAGCTATTGCAGCATCCCGCGGTTGGCGGCGTGATCATGTTCAGTCGCAACTACGATTCCCCGGAACAAATGCGGGCATTGACCCAGGCGATTCACGGGCTGCGTCAGCCGCCGCTGTTGATTGCCGTGGATCAGGAAGGCGGGCGGGTGCAGCGCTTCCGCGACGGTTTCTTTCGCCTGCCACCGCTCGGGCGTCTGGGCGAACTGTATCGCGAGAACCCCGGCATGGCCTTGCAACTGGCGCAGGAGGCGGGCTGGCTGATGGCGAGTGAAGTCCTGTCGGCGGGCGTAGATCTGAGTTTCGCGCCGGTGCTGGATCTGGATCTGGGGGTTTCCGCAGTGATTGGCGATCGCGCCTTCCATCGACATCCGGAAGCGGTGACTGAACTGGCGCTTGCCTATCAGCGCGGCATGCATGAAGCGGGCATGGCTTCGGTCGGCAAACACTTCCCCGGCCATGGCGGCGTGGCGGTCGATTCGCACCAGACGCTGCCGGAAGATGTGCGAGCGCTGGTCGACCTGGAGCTCAAGGACCTGATCCCGTTCGAACGGCTGATTCACAACGGGCTCAACGGCATCATGGCCGCGCATGTTCTGTATCCGCAGATCGACGCGCAGCCGGCAGGTTTCTCGGCGCGCTGGCTGACCGGTATTTTGCGCGGCCGGCTGGGCTTCCAGGGCATGATCTTCAGCGATGATCTGAGCATGGGCGGTGCCAGCTGGGCCGGCGATCACTCCGAGCGCGCGTACGCAGCGCTGCGGGCCGGTTGCGATATGGTGCTGGTGTGCAACCAGCCCGAGCATGCGGCACGGGTTGTGGAATCGCTCGTCGAATACAGCGATCCTGCGGCGCACCTGCGTCTCGCGCGCATGCATGGGAAAGGCTTTCCGTCGCGTTCCGATCTGCAGGCCAGCCGCCGCTGGCGCCGGGCCACGGCGCTGCTGGAAAGTTGCGAGTCAGAACGCTGGCTGGATATGGATCTGGAATAGAGATAGCTGGTGGAGATGAGGCAAGTGATGGAAGTGGCAAATGAACTGATGGGAAGCATCGCCGGGTGGGCGGGCGCCAATACCTGGATCGTGCAGGTGTTCATCGTCGTCTTCCTTGCACTGCTGCTGGACTTCGCGCAGCGCAGGATTTTGAAGCGTCTGCACCGCCGGCTGGTACTCACCTCGAATCCCTGGGATGACACACTGGTGGCGGCCGCCGTGACGCCCCTCAGCATATTGATCTGGATCCTCGGTATCAGCTTTGCTGCCGACATCGTCGGCGCCAGAACCGATGCGCCTATCTTCGAAGCGGTGGAACCGATACGCTACGTGTCTGTCATCTGCGCAATGGCGTGGTTCCTGATACGTCTGACCAATGGCGTGCAGGCGGAGATGGTGGTGCGCGGCTCGGCCAGTGGCGCACCGTTCGACCGTACCACCGCAGATGCAATCGCCACACTGGTGCGCGCGTCGGTCGTCATTACCGCCGCCCTGGTGATCCTGCAAACACTCGGCTTCAGCATTTCCGGCGTACTGGCATTCGGCGGTATCGGCGGTGTCGCGGTAGGTTTTGCCGCCAAGGACCTGCTGGCAAACTTCTTCGGCGGACTGATTCTGTATTTCGATCAGCCTTTCAAGGTTGGCGAGTGGATCCGCTCGCCGGATCGCGAAATAGAAGGCACAGTGGAAAACATCGGCTGGCGACTGACCACCATCCGTTCATTTGCCAAGCGCCCCATCTATGTGCCCAACTCGACGTTCTCCAGTATTGCGGTGGAAAATCCCTCGCGCATGAGCCACCGGCGTATCTATGAAACTGTTGGCATTCGCTACAGCGATGCCGCACAGATGCTGGACATCGTCACTGCGGTCAAAGATATGCTGCTGCAGCATTCCGAGATCGACACTACCCAGACGCTGATGGTGAACTTCAACAGTTTTGCTCCATCGTCACTGGATTTTTTCATCTATGCCTTTACCCGCACAACCAACTGGGTACAATTCCACGCGATAAAGCAGGACGTATTGCTGAACATTGAACGCATCATTCGCGAAAATAACGCGGAAATCGCCTTCCCCACATCAACACTGCACCTCCCTGAGGGTGTGACCATCAACGAATCTGCAGCCGGATAAATGAACATAGAAACAGATGAAATCGAACGCGTGTACCGCAACGCCGAATGCCTGTATTCACAGCAACAAGTCGAAGAGGCGCTGGAATCCATGGCGGCGGATATCGAGCAGGCCATCGGCGAATCCAATCCGCTGATAGTTTGTGTCATGACCGGTGGCATGGTGGCGGCCAGCGAACTGTTCATGCGGATGCCATTTCCTGCGCAGCTCGATTACCTGCACGCAACCCGTTACCAGGGTACCAGCGGTGGCACCGAGCTGAAGTGGATCGCGCCCCCGGTTCAGCCATTGCAGGGACGCACGGTGCTGGTGATCGATGACATTCTTGACGAGGGACTGACGCTGGCAGCGATACTCGAGTATTGCCAGCAGCAACAGGCTGCCGCAGTTTTCAGCGCCGTGCTGGTGGAAAAACTGCATCAGCGCAAGGCGCCGGGACTGCAGGCGGATTTTGTCGGCCTGCATGTCGACGACCGTTATGTGTTCGGCTATGGCATGGATTATCACGGCTACTTGCGTAACGCGAGAGGCATTTACGCGGTCACGAAGACCTAAGGTAAATTTATGGCAGAACTCGCAATCATTGGTGGCACCGGGCTGGCTACCCTGAAAAACCTTGAGATAAAGAACCGCCGGGTAGTCCGCACCCCGTATGGCGAACCTTCCGGTCCGCTGCTGCACGGCGAGCTGGGCAATACCGAAGTGCTGTTTCTGCCGCGGCATGGACGCGGGCATACCATCCCGCCGCACCGGGTAAATTATCGCGCCAACCTGTGGGCGCTGCGGGAAAGCGGCGTGCGCAGCGTGATTGCGGTCGCGGCCGTGGGCGGCATCGGCGACGGCATGGCGCCCGGACGACTGGCATTTCCCGACCAGATTATCGATTACACCTGGTCGCGGGAACACACCTACGTCGACCTGGAACTGGAACAGGTCAACCATGTCGACTTTACCCATCCCTACAGTGAATCCATGCGCCGCATGATGATCGACGGCGCTCGCGAGCTGAAGCTGGACGCGGCGGAGCAGGGGACCTATGGCGCGACCCAGGGTCCACGTCTCGAAACCGCCGCCGAGATCCGGCGCATGCAGCGCGACGGCTGCGATCTGGTTGGCATGACCGGCATGCCCGAAGCGGCGTTGGCGCGCGAGCTGGACCTCAACTACGCTTGTTGTGCGCTGATCGTGAACTGGGCGGCCGGGCTGGGTAGTGGAGAATCGGTCAGTATGGATGAGATCGAGGCCAGTCTGGTGACCGGCATGGTGAAAGTCCGGCAGTTGCTCGAAGTCGTGATCCCGCTGATCAAGCATGCTCAGTCCGATGCTCAAGAACCATAAGAAAAATAAATGTCAGCCATAATACTTGACTAAATTAGTCGGTTAATAGTATATTAGCTTTCCATGATCAACTAACCAGGAGGACCGATATGAGCGGATTGATTCCTGATTTCCCTCACAACGGTGTTGTGACTGTAAATCGCGTAATTCTGAAAGAAGGATATTCGGTCGACGATCTTCAGGAGAGGGTCGCGATTTTGTGTGAAAATGTAAAAACCTTTCACTCCGAAACCGGTTTCGTGGGCGGCTTTGTCTGCCTGAACAAGGGTGATGTATCCAATGAGGGTTCTACGGTCGGCCAGGCGGTAGAAAGCGAGTTGAAGGGCAAGGAAGCATTGATTGTCACCTTCTGGGACACCTTTGAGGACCACGAGAAATCGCATCGCAGTGAGACGTTTCAGCCCCTGTTCCAGGATGTTCTGGAGCTGTGCGAGAACGGCAACGAAGAAATCGCCTATGAAATGTTGTGGTCCGGCAAGGCCTACAATGATGAACAGGCGAAGGCAGCCAAGGAAGCCAAGGCGCGCCATAACGCCGCATGATGATCGATGGTCGGCGACCATATAGAACCGGGCTTCGGCCCGGTTTTTTTATGTGCCGGTTTTGCGGTCAGGGTGCCGGCTTGTAGGGTGTGATCAGGGCCAGTACCCCGAAACGCGGATTGTCGAAGTAGTGAATTTCGCCGCTGCGCATACGTCGGGTTTCCACCAGGGGGTAGATATCCGGCTCTTCAAACAGCGACTGATCCTGCGGCGCGGTACTATCGGCATGCAGCGTCAGATCGAGTGTCAGGTGCAGGTAACGTTCCACCGCCACGGTCGCACTACCATCAATAAAGGCAGTACCTTCGCGTAACCGTTCGACCGGCAGGCGCAACGGCAAAGCACTGCGGCGGTCCGGCACATCCTGGCGCCACGCCATGTGAACCAGCGGGCGGTATCCCGCCGAACTGCGCAGCGATGCCTGGTGCGGACCCAGTCGGTACTGCGCGGCCGGTAACCAGGTTACTGCTGGACTCGCGGGCGAATCCGGAGCGAAGTCTTCCGGTGGCCAGTCAGCATACGGATCGGGCCAGACTTCGCCTTCATCGTTGCTCACCAGGTGCCGGAAGATCAGCAGTTCGATATCGAACTGCCGGGCATCGGCGGCACTTGCGCTGAAACTGACTGTCAGCAGAAGCAGTCCAGCCATTAGTAACAGATTGCGTTGAAAACATGTCATCTTGGTATCCTGTCTCACTCCGCCCGGGGGCTTAACTTGTCCAGTAGCTGACTTACAGCACCAATACGCTGTTCCGCTTCCGCCATGTCGAGATGAAAGCGTATTTTTTCCGGGCCGTCGAGACTGTAGCGGGAGGGTTCAGTCTGCAGTAGCGTAATGATATTGCGCGGATCCACGTCCGGTTCCGGCCCGAATTGCAGGCGGCCATGTTCGGGACCGGCGTCGATCTTGCTGATGCCCAGGGGTACTGCTTTGATCTTGAGTTCGGTGATCGCGAACAGCTGTTTGACCGGCTCCGGCAGCAATCCGAAGCGGTCGATCATTTCGACCTGCAATTCCCGCAGATCATCCTTGTTCGCAGCGCTGGCAATGCGCTTGTACAGGATCAATCGACTGTGCACGTCAGGCAGATAGTCATCGGGAATCAGCGCCGGAAGGTGCAGGTCGACTTCCGGACCATGATTCAACGGACGATCCAGTTCCGGTTCCCGGCCTTCCTTGAGCGCCTGTACTGCGCGTTCCAGTAATTCGGTATAAAGCGTAAAGCCGATCTCCTGAATCTGGCCGCTCTGGTCATCGCCGAGCAGTTCGCCGGCGCCGCGGATCTCCAGGTCGTGAGTGGCGAGTGTAAAACCCGCCCCCAGATCTTCCAGAGATTCGATCGCCTCGATTCGTTTCATTGCGTCGTCGGTCATGGAGCGACGGTCCGGCACCACCAGATAGGCATAGGCACGGTGATGCGAGCGACCGACGCGACCGCGTAACTGATGCAGCTGGGCCAGCCCCAGGCGGTCCGCCCGATTGATCAGGATGGTGTTGGCGGTGGGCACATCGATGCCGCTTTCTATGATGGTGGTGCATAGCAGGATATTGAAGCGGCGGTGATAGAAATCCACCATCACCCGCTCCAGGTCGCGTTCGCGCATCTGCCCGTGGCCGATTTCCAGTGTCGCCTCGGGCACCAGCTCACGCAGATCGCGCGCCATTTTTTCTATGCTTTCGACTTCGTTGTGCAGGAAGTAGACCTGACCGCCACGTTTTATTTCGCGCAGACAGGCGTCGCGAACCGTTGCGTCATTCCATTCCGTGACAAAAGTCTTGATCGCCAGCCGTTGCACCGGCGGCGTGGCGATTATCGACAGGTCGCGCAAGCCGGATAATGACATATTCAACGTGCGCGGGATCGGCGTCGCCGTCAGAGTCAGCATGTCGACAGTGGCGCGCAACATTTTCATTTTTTCTTTCTGGCGTACGCCGAAGCGATGTTCCTCATCGATGATCACCAGTCCAAGATTCTTTGGCTCCACGCCGGCCTGCAGGATTTTGTGGGTGCCGATGAGGATGTCCAGCTTGCCATTGGCAAAGTCCGCAAGGATTTCTTCCTGCTGTTTTTTGCTGCGGAATCGCGACAGCACCTCGATGCGAACCGGCCAGTCGGCAAAACGGTCACTGAAATTCTGGTAGTGCTGCTGGGCGAGCAGGGTGGTCGGCACCAGTACTGCAACCTGGCGACCGGCCTGCGCGGCAATAAACGCGGCGCGCATTGCCACTTCGGTTTTGCCGAAACCGACATCGCCGCAAATCACGCGATCCATGGGTCGATCCGAAGCCATGTCCTGCAACACCGCCTCGATCGACTGGGCCTGATCGGGTGTTTCCTCGAAGGGAAAACTGCCGGCGAAGGCTGCATATTCCGCTTCGTCCGTTACCAGCGCCTGACCTTTGCGCGCGGCGCGGCGAGCATAGACATCGAGCAGTTCCGCGGCGACATCGTGAACGCGTTGCGCCGCCTTGCTGCGTGCCTTCTGCCATTGTTCGCCACCGAGCTTGTGCAGGGGCGCATTTTCCGGCGCCGCCCCGGTGTAGCGACTGATCAGGTGCAGCGAGGAAACCGGCACATAGAGCTTGTCGCCACTGGCATATTCCAGCGTCAGGAACTCCGCCTCCGGGCCCCCGACCGCCAGTTTCTGCAGACCCAGAAAGCGTCCTACACCGTGATCCTCATGCACGACCGGTGCGCCAACGCTCAGGTCGGTAAGATTGCGGATGATGGCGTCGGCATCGCGGCGCGGCCGGCGCCGGCGTTGTTGCAGCGCACGTTCCCCGAACAACTGGGTTTCGGTGATGATGGCGAGTGGCGGATCGACATCCAGCCACAGTCCCTGTTCCAGCGGGGCAACGCTGAGTGCGAGGCTGGCATCGCTGTCCCGGAAAGCCTGCCATCCTTCCACCGAACGCGCGGCCAGGTCGAAGTCGCGCAACTGGGTGGCGAGCGTCTCGCGGCGCCCGGCGGATTCCGCGCAGATCAGTACCCGGCCTTCAAAGCTGGCCAGGAAGTCCTGCAGCGATCCGGCTGGACGTTCGGTGCGTGCCTTGATCAACAATGTGGGCAGCGCCCGGGTGGCGAATCGTAGCGCACCGGCTGCCGTGTCGATGGCTTCGGCGCGTTGTATCTCCACCTGCGCGCAGGCGGCCAGTGCCGCGTCGGTCTCTTCCTGCGACAGGTACAGGTGCTGCGGCGGCAGCAGCGGGCGCTCGATGTCGTGGCGCAGTGATTCATAGCGCTGATCGATCTCGTCACGGAACTGTGCCACGGCGGCGCGCGCAATTTCATCTTCGAGCAGACAGGATTGCGGCGGGAGATAATCGAACAGGCTGGCGGTCCGCTCATGGAATAATGGCAGGTAATATTCAATGCCCGCCGGCACCAGGCCGTTGCTCACATCGCGATAGATAAGCGAGCGTTGCGGATCACCGGCCAGGGCGCTGCGGTAGCTCTGTCTGAAGCGCGTAATCGCCGCTTCATCCAGCGGAAACTCACGCGCCGGCAGCAGTCGGACGCGCTCGACCTGGTCCTGTGACCGCTGATCTTCCGGGTCGAAGGTGCGGATGGTCTCGATTTCATCGTCGAACAGATCAATCCGGAACGGAGTATTGCTGCCCATCGGAAACAGATCGAGGATGGAACCGCGTACTGCGAACTCGCCATGTTCCATGACCTGAGCGACACAACGATAGCCGGCGCGTTCGAGACGGCTGCGCATGGCATCCAGATCAAGACTGTCACCGCGGTCCAGCAGCAGGCTGTACTGATCGAGGAACTCGCGCGGCGGCAGGCGCTGCAGCAGGGTCGCAACCGGCACCAGAATAATGCCGCGCGTCAACTTCGGCAGGCGCGACAGGGTCTCCAGTCGTTCGGAAATAATGTCCTGGTGCGGTGAAAACCGGTCGTAAGGCAATGTCTCCCAATCGGGGAAGCAGAGAATATCGAGGGCAGGATCGCTGCAGAAGAACCGCAGCTGATGCTGTAGCTGTTCAGCGGCCTGGCCATCC
>JAGXGS010000010.1 GCA_024636585.1 Thiogranum sp.
CCGGCAGGAATTGTTCAGGAGAGGTTGGGTGGTGGCCCGCGAGCGAAGCTGCGGATGTGCGGCGTCTGTGGTGGCGCTTCGCTGCGTTCAGCGACAGGTGTCTGCAGTAAAGCTGGCCGCGGCAGGCTGGCTATATCCGCCAGCAGTAGATCGTCGGATGCATGCCAGACGAGACAGATGTCGCATACCTCGACACCCGAATGGGCGAGCAACTCCGATCGATGGTCCAGCACCAGCCATTGGGCGCAGACCAGCAACAATGCAAACAGCAGGGTGTAGCCTCTTGCCGCTCGGAGCTTGCGAAAATACTGGATGCTGTGCCGATTATACATCGGCGCGATTCTAGGCATTATCCGGCACCGTTTGCAACAGTGTCCGCACTGATGCTCGATGATCCGACAGGCAAAAAAAATTGCCGGTGCCAACCAGAGCCGGGGTTTCCCCGCAGGCTCTGATCAGTACCGGCAATTACAGTGGAACATTAAAGGCCTGCCAACCGGCAGGCGGCGACGCCCCTGAAGCTAGCCCGCCTTGGCGAGACTGGCTGCGGCACGCAGTGCATCCGCGCGATCCAAACGTTCCCAGGTGAACGAATCACCCGTGCGTCCGAAGTGACCGTTGCTCGCGGTCTGACGATAGATCGGCCGCAACAGATCCAGCATCTGCACGATGCCCTTGGGACGCAGATCGAAATGCTCGGCGATCAGGGCCTCGATACGCGTATCGGGGATCTTGCCGGTACCGAAGGTTTCCACGTGAATGGAAACCGGACGGGCGACGCCGATGGCATAGGCGATCTGCACTTCGCATTTGTCAGCCAGACCCGCTGCCACGACATTCTTGGCGACATAACGTGCCGCATAGGCTGCCGAACGATCCACCTTGCTCGGGTCCTTGCCGGAGAAGGCGCCGCCGCCGTGACGGCCCACGCCACCGTAGGTATCGACGATGATCTTGCGGCCGGTCAGCCCGCAATCGCCAACCGGACCACCGATCACAAAGCGTCCGGTGGGATTGATGAAGTACTTGGTATCTTTGGAAATCATGCTCGCCGGCAATACCGGCTTGATGATTTCTTCCATCACCGCTTCCTTGAGATCGGCATGGCTGATGGACTCATCATGCTGCGTCGACAACACTACAGCGTCGATAGATTTTGGCGTATTGCCTTCGTAACGGATGGATACCTGCGATTTGCAGTCAGGACGCAACCAGCTGAGAGAGCCATTCTTGCGCACTTCGGTCTGGCGGGCGGTCAGGCGATGCGCATACTGAATCGGCATCGGCATCAGTTCTTCCGTCTCATTAGTGGCGTAACCGTACATCAGACCCTGATCACCCGCACCCTGGTCGAGATCCAGGCCCGCGCCTTCGTCCACGCCCTGTGCGATATCCGCTGACTGTTTGTCGAGGGCAATCAGAACTGCGCATGTGCGGCCGTCGAATCCCATGGCGCCATCGTTGTAACCGATGTCCAGAATGGTTTCGCGGATCACATCGATATAATCGACTACCGCAGTGGTAGTAATCTCGCCTGCCACCAGCACCATGCCGGTATTGACCAGCGTTTCACAGGCAACACGCGCGGTGGCGTCCTGGGTCAGAATGGCATCCAGAACCGCATCGGAACAGTTATCTGCGAGTTTATCGGGATGACCTTCACCCACGGATTCAGAAGACACAATATATTCGCGTGTCATAAGACTCTCCTTAGAATTTAGAATTTAATTTTAAAAATGAAAAGCAGCTCAGGAAGGTTTCCTGAAATGCATCACGCCCCAGGCCAGATAGCCGCTCTTGCCGGCATCTATCCAGTGCTGCAGCCCTTTGAGCATGCGTTGTATGTAATCGCTGGACACTTTGCCGGTCAACGCGCCCTCGTGCCTGAGCAGTTCTTCACGGACGCGGCTGTAGTGATTCACCAGCTGTGGCGTCATATCCTCGATGTTGACTTCCTCGAGACCGGCATCACGCGCGGCAGAACGATAAAAGCCGAATGATCCCAGCGACGAAAGGTGAATACGATCCAGAACCGGTTGCAACACGCCTTCCGGCACATCATCCGCCTGCATTGGATCGGTGAAGATAAAGTGTCCACCGGGCTTCAGAACCCGCGCAACTTCCTTGATCACCTGATCGCGACGCGGACTGTGAAGAATCGCATCCTGCGACCAGACAACATCGTATGCACCGTCTTCCGACGGCACGGACTCGAAATCACCGTCGATCACATCGATGAGATGTTCCAGCCCATCGGCCCGGGACATCTCCCGGTTGCGTGCATTCTCCGCTTCGCTCAGGTTCAGCGCCGTTACGTGGCAGCCGAACGTCTTCGCCAGGTAGCGCGCTGCACCACCGTAGCCCGCGCCCATATCCAGCACTCGACTGCTCGCGTCCAGATTTGGAAGGGACTCGGCAACGTGTCTGACGGTGCGACGTGACGCAACAGCGATTTCCTCGTCCTCGCCTTCATACAGGCCGACGTGGATGTCCTCGCCTCCCCATATATGGAAGTAGAAATTGTCGGCATCTTCGCTGTTGTAATATTCGCGGGCGATTTTCACGACTTCCGCATGTGATGCATTGCTACTCATTCAGCTTCCTCCACATAGGCTTTTTCCGCCACGTGGATGAAGAAATCCGGCTCCGCTTCACGATACGTTTCCTTGAAGTCTCCGTAGGTAGTGACTCGCTGGAAACCGACATTCTTCATCAATCCCTGCACATAAGTCTTGCGCAACGGATACATGTTGAGATGGTATTCGGATTTATCCGGGAAGGTGTACTTGAAACGCGCCAGCGATTCGTCGACATACTCGGGCGCCGCAACGACGTTGTCACCACAGTAATAATAGTTGTGGCTGGGCTGCACCTGTTTGTCGAGCAACGCATCATAGTTGCGCTGATCCAGTATCAAAATGCCGTCGTGTCTCAAAGTCGCATAGTATTCCGCCAGCGCCTTGCGCCGGTCGTTCTCGTTGTGCAGATGCGTAAACGAATTACCCAGACAGATAACCGCGTCATACAGATCATGCACGTCACGATTCAGCCAACGCCAGTCGGCATGAATGGTGCGAAGAATGTGCCCACGCTTGCGGGCATTTTCAAACGCCTTGGCGAGCATCACCGGGCTGCCGTCGCAACTGGTAACTTCGAAGCCTGCTTCCAGCAACGCAACTGAGTGGAAACCCGTTCCGGTTGCAACATCAAGCACTTTCTTTGCGCCGTGCTCGCGCAGTTTTTCGATAAAGAAGTCGCCTTCGGCCTGGGCACGACCTTCCCAGTCGATAAGTTCGTCCCATTTGTCTACGAAGGAATGGACATATTCGTCCTGATATTGATCAGTGTCGCGCACTGCCAGTGGATCGGACCCGTAGTCCTGATCTTTTGTAATTGGTTTACTCATGAGTTGGCACCCGTTGATGTGGTGAAAAAGTTGGGACAGGCTTCTGTCCTGGAATCAAGGCGTAACGCCATATCATGATCTCCGTTTGAATTTATAAACAGGTTATTCAGCAAAATACCTGGAGCCGTTAATAGCTGCATAACAGGTGGCGATGCCGAACCTGAAAAACAATCATTGCCTGGCGATAGCGCTTAATGGAGCGCCCGAGCGCCCGCAAACCTGCATGATTACTGAATCAGCAGATCCTTTGGATACACTTTAATTCAGCAAAAGAACAATCCACCAAACATCCGGATTGCATTGACTACCAGAAGCAGGAATTGCCGTGTAGTACGGTCAAATCCAGTGCACGCATCTTAATGCGATTACCTGCAAAAAGCAAGTTGACAACCCGCGCAACAACTGTGTTGCGCAGGCAATGCGCATGTGATTTTCCTGTCAGGCGGCGACGCACCAACCCAGTTCATCGGCACGACGGCGCGCCTGCGCGGGAACATCCGTGGCGATAAAGTGTTGATGCAAAACCTGAACACCGAGCATGTGATTAATCACTGCATCCAGCTGCACCTGGGTTTCGCTGCTGGTGGTATCTGCCTCATGCAACGCAAACAGCGCCTGTACACCGTCCACGTCGAGACAACCGGCTGATTCAATGGCTTCACGCGACAGATACTGATCGGCCAATGCTTTCATGGCCGCCCACTTTTTCGGATCGGTGTGCGCAGGCGGTGCCATGAACGCGAATTTCTCCCGCTCGTACAGCACCTTCGGCAACAAACCTCGCATCGCCTCGCGCAGCACGTATTTTTCAGTACGTCCCTTGATGCGCATGGACGGCGGCAATTGCGTTGCGAACTCGGCAAGGTGGTGGTCCAGGAATGCAGGACGTGCTTCCATCGAGTTCGCCATGTCGACACGATCACCGCCCCAGGTAAGAATCTGCCCTTCCAGCATGGTCTTTATCCAGACGTACTGAGCCTTGTCGAGCGGATGCCGGCCGCGCAACATATCGCCGTCCAACGCCGCAGCAATTGCTGCGCCCGGTTGATAATCTTTCAGCTGTTCGCGCAACTCGGGATGCAACAGACCGGGCACGTGCGCGGAAGCTGCCAGCCAGGGTTGCAGGCAGCTCGGCGTGAAGCCGATCAGACTATCGAGTGCCGGATCGTGCAGTTCTTTCTCCGCCAGCATGGCACCGCGAAACAGCTGATTGCTTTCGGTCAGCATCTGCTCCCAGGCACTGCGTTCGGCCGCAGGCATGGTATCGAGTCCGTGCAAAAACATGTCACGGCGAAACGCCGGATACCCGCCAAACAATTCGTCGGAACCTTCGCCCGTCACAACGACTTTATAGCCCGCTTTCTGGACATGGCGGCTCATCAACATCTTTGCAACGCCGAGCGTGTTATAGATGGTGCGCTCGGTATGCCAGAGTGTTTCGACCAGGTTGTCATACAGGTGGGCGGCATCGAGCATCATGATGTCCTGGTCGGCACCGACTGCCTCGGCCATTTCACGGGCAATGGCAGTCTCGTCATATTGAACATCATCGAAACCAATGGTGAAGGCTTTCACCGGCGCCTGCTGACTGGCCGCGGAAAGACCAAGGATAGCGCAGGAATCGATACCTCCGGAAAGATAGCAGGCAACCGGCACATCGGCTTCCAGTCGCAGTTGCACGGCCTCCATCAGGTGCTTGCGCACACCCTCTATGTAATATTCCTCGCCGCGGTCGACGCGCTCATCCATCAGCGGAAAATCAATATCCCAGTAACGCGTGTCCCGGATCTCCAGCTTGCCGTGACGACGTTCCACGATCAGCGCGTGGCCGGGCTGCACCTGATGCACGCCTGCAAAAGCGGTAGAGCCAGGCACGATGGTCTGCATGAGCTGGTGGTAAAGACCCTCCGGGCTATAGCGCGGCTTGACGTCGGGATGTGCAAACAGCACCTTGAGCTCCGAACCGAATACCAGCGTGCCATTGGTTTCGGTCCAGTACAGCGGCTTCACACCGAAGCGGTCGCGCACCAGCATCAGGCGATCATGCTTTTTGTCATATAGCGAAAAAGCGAATTCACCACGCAAATGCGGCAACATATCTTCCAGGCCCAGGCGCGGATACAGGTGCAACACCATCTCTGAGTCACTCTTGGTCTGGAATTGCACGCCACGCGAGACCAGGTCGGTGCGCAGGCGTTTGTAGTCGTAGAATTCGCCATTGTGCGCCAGCAGCAGATTGCCATCGGCCGACCGGAATGGCTGACGCGCGCGATCCTCATTCAGATCGATAATCGACAGTCGCGTATGACTGAAACCGATGCCACGTTCGTCGATAATTTTGTAACCAAAACCATCGGGACCGCGATGATGCTGAATCGCGGCCATATTGACCAGGATCTGCGGATCGACAGGGCGACTCGGATCGCCATGGAAGTAACCAGCTATTCCACACATGAGAAAGTTTCCTCTACTTGAGTTCGGGGATCAGAACAACCACACATAGCAGGTCAGCAGCGCCATGCGGATATACACGGCGCCGCGCGCTTGTGCGAAATACCAGTTGTGCGGTGTCTCATCGAGATCGGTTGACAATTCACTGCCCCGGGCCAGCGGGTGCAATACAATTGCATCCTCGCGCAGCGGCGAATCTTTGGTCAGGCAATATTCGGTGCCATGTTCCTCGTAAGAGTTGCCGGACCAGACAATAGCGTTGATATAGACCACATCCAGATTCGGCAGTTCGGCATCCATCTCCGTGGTCACGCGAACCGTCAGTCCGCGCTGCTCCAGTTCCTCGCGCTGCCCTTTTGCAAACACCTCACGCGTATTGCAGATGATAACCACCTCTTTGATGGCGTAGCCAAACAACGAGAGCAGCAACAGGAGACTTCGAACCGTGCGCATACGGCCGGGCACGCCGATGATTCCGATACGGATCTTCCGGTCCTCGGTGATATCCAGCTCCAGCAGATCGGGGCGCCATTTGAGAATCGCAAAAATGTCCGCCAACGCCTGGGTGGGATGTTCGTCGATGCCATTGCCGGCATTGATGATGGGCACCCGCAGCGCTTTCATCATTTCAAAGATCGCATTCTGATCAGTGTCGCGCAGCACGATCACATCACCATAGCTGCTGAGCATCTCTGCAACATCACGGTAGGATTCACCCTTGGCGATACCGGTGGTGCCCGGATCGGTGATGGACATGATGTCGCCGCCCAGCCGGTGCCAGGCGCTCTCGAACGACAGCCGGGTGCGGGTGCTCGGTTCATAAAAAGCGCTGATCAGGATTTTTCCCGTCAGCGGGCGCTGTACCGGCACCGCCGTGGTTTCATATTTTGCCGCCAGGCGACACAGCTGCATCACTCTTTCACGATCGAACTGGCGAGCCGACACGATCGACTGATTGGCGAGGTCGAGCAGTGTGCCGGCGTCTTCTTCAATGTGCTTCAGCAATTCTTCAGGGCATTCAAGATGCGCATTATCCGGCAGCGATTGCAGGGGTTGTGTAGGCAGGGGAATATCGGATGGTTTCACCATAGTGTCCTCTTCTTCCAGTCACGGATCAGCAGCCCAACCAGGATGACCGGTGCGAGTAGCGTTACCAGCAGCGCAATGCTGACGAGTGTGGCGAGCAGGTTGACCGATGCCGTCATGACAGGGGCTCCCGATTATTTTCAGACAAGCTGTTCCAGTCGAATTCCTGCGGCCATAACCAGCTGCTGACAATGACAATCAGCATGGATACACCGGCACCGACCAGAGCGGCAACATAAAAACCGATCGCAAAATAGCTGTACAGGCCAATCGCAGTGCCCAGCAGCATAGCCAGGATGGCACCGTTCGAATTGACCCGCCGCGAATACAGTCCGGCGGCAATGGGCCAGATGGTGCTGGCCACGAAGGCGCCGGTAAAATAAAGCAGTTCGGCCAGCGTGGTCAGACGCGGCAGACACAGCAGCCAGGTGCCGACACCCAGCAGCAGGATAATGACGTGTGCGGCCTTGCGCAGCTCAGGCTCTGTCGCATCGGGACGCAGATGGCCACGGTAGATGTCCTGAGTCACCAGGTCGGCGGTCGCCGCCAGCAGTGAATCGAGACTCGATGCCAGGGCCGAAAACACCACGATGAACACCAGCACCGCACCCACCATACCGGACAGTTGCGCAGCAACCATCGGTCCGACCATATCCGCGTCAGGAATATTCAGGCCGAGTGCCGGCGCCGCCAGGGCAATGAAGCCGGCGACGATCGGGATCGGTATCCACAGGAGACCGGCAGTGAGGTAGGCGGAAAAACCGACATCTTTGCGAAACGCGAAGGCCCGGCTCCACCAGACATTCGAATGAAAAATCTCTCCGACACCGAACAGCAGATTGTTGAACAGGAACATCAGCGCCGCCGGCATCAGCAGGTTCAGCAGCTCCGGACGTTGTTCGCTGATCCCCGCATGAATTTCCTCGAAGCCCACCTGGTCGATCGCCAGCCACGCAAGTATGGTGATGCCGACCAGGATAATAATCGTCTGGATAAAATCGGTGCCGATGACCGCCCGCAATCCGCCCAGCAGCGTGTAGGCGACACAGATAGTCACGATCACCGTCATGCCATAGTGATAAGGGATACCGGTCAGGGCATGTATCAGCACGCCGCCCGCCATGCCCAGACTGATCAGCCAGCCGAATGCATAGAACAGCGATATCACCAGGAACACGCGCCATGCGGTGTTACCGTAACGCAGGCGCACAAAATCACCACTGGTGTAGCCATACGGCATCAGAATCCGGATGCGTCGTGCCAGCGGTGCGAACAGCATCAATCCAACCGAACCGAGTGAATAGCCGACCATGCCCCAGATGCCCAGTTGCAGCGCCAGTTGTGGCGCGGCCATGGTGGTGTTGCTGGTTACCCAGGTGGCCATGGCAGTCGCCACACCAAGAGCCATGCCGACATTGCGCCCCGCAAGCATGAACTCGTCGAGTTTTTTGGCCTTGTGACCCCACAGCCAGCCGAGGAAAACCCACAGCACACTGAACAGGCCCAGAATCACCCAGCCGGTCCGGGCATCCAGAATGGCGCTGTTGACCGGATTCATGAAGCGGCGATCCTGCGCGTTTCCTTCACGGCTTCGTCCGCGGTCAATACCCGGCAATAGCGGTCCTTGAGCGTGCGGATGGTGGCATGGTGAAGCTCCGGCGTAACTGTGGCGCAGCCGTCGCATATCAAAGTGGTATAAAAACCGAGGTCCGAGGCATCGCGAATACTCGTCGACACGCATTCGTTAGTATAGACGCCGCAGACGAACAATCCGGTAATGCCGAGATTGCGCAGCACGTACTCTATGTTGGTGGCATTGAAGACGCCGCTGGCCGTCTTGTTTATTACGATCTCGTCACCTTTGGGCGCTACTTCGCGGAGGAATTCCGCCTCCCTGGAACCCGGCGGCGCGTGAATGCCGAGGCGTTTGTGTCCGGGGCTGCGCTCCCTGCCATCGCGCGTCAGCGACTGAATGCGGGTATGAATCACTTCCAGTTTCAGATCCCGGAAGCAGTCCTGCAGGCGGCGCACGTTCGGCAACACAACGTGTTGCAGACGTTTGAAATAGTATTCCTGTGCCTCGCGCGGAACCCCGGATTCTTCCGCGTTGGCAAATACGCCATAGCCTTCTGCGGCGTCCAGGTATTGAATGTCGATCACCAGCAACGCGGTGTGATGCTGCTCAAGTGACTCCTGAACCGCCTTGTTCCTGGTTACATATTCTTTGTAATTCTGCTCCAGGGGATCGATGTTGAGATATTTCTCGTCCAGCCCCGGGATGTCGGTTTTACCGAAATCATCTTTCATGCAGCATCTCCTGCCAGACGGTACAGGGTGTTGAGAAGCGTATTGGCGCCGATTTCGATATCTTCCCAGGCGGTCCATTCGGACGGCGAATGACTGCGCCCTTCCTTGCTGGGCACAAAAATCATGCCGGCACGGGTAATGGTAGACATTATCTGGGTGTCGTGAGCAGCACCGCTGTGCATGCGCGTGGCGCTGATGCCCATTTCCTGGCACATCGCGGAAATGGTGTCGACCACACCGGAATCGCATTTCACCGGCTGCAGTTCGCTCATCACATCGAATTCGAACATCAGCTCGCGGCGTCGCGCGATGGCCGACAGCGAACGGCGGCAGGCGTTGGCAAGCTGATCGAGAACGACTGGATCGGTGTCGCGCACATCCAGCGAAAACTCGGCGCGCCCCGGCACCACGTTGGCAGCGGCGGGAAACAGGTCCACGCGTCCAATGGTCGCAACGCTGCGCGGACTGCCGTGTTCTTCCAGAATGCGCGGAATTTCACCGGCGACTTCAGCCAGACCCTGAAAGGCGTCGCGACGCATGTTCATCGGCGTGGTGCCGGCGTGATTGGCTTCACCGATCAGGCGTACCTGCCATTTGAACAGGCCGGCAATGCCATCGACGATGCCGATCGCCAGGCGCTGACGATCCAGCACCGGACCCTGCTCGATATGCAGCTCCACAAAACTCTGGATGGATCCGGGATTGCGTTGCGCATGCAAAGCCTCCATGGCATCCAGACCATTCTCCGCCATGGCATCCACCAGTCGGATGCCCTGCAGATCGCGCGCCTGCATAATGCTGTCGGGGGTAACCTGGCCGCAGATCGCCTGCGAACCAAACATGTGACCAAATCGCCCTTCTTCATCGGTGAAAGCCACCGACTCCAGCGGATTGCGCAACGGCAGCTCCTGCTCTCTGACACTGCGCAGGCACTCGAGGCCGGTCAGCACACCCAGTGCGCCGTCGAGATGACCGCCACGCGGGACTGAATCAAGATGCGAACCCGTCATGACGCTGGGCCGCGTGCCGTCCCACTCGAGCCGGGCATGAATATTGGCCGCACCATCAACGTAAAGATCGAGTCCGGCATCCTGAATGCGCCGTTGCAGCCACTCGCGCGCCTGCATATCACCGGGGCTGAAAGCCATCCGGTAAATTCCGTGGTCTTGCTGGCGCCCGATGGCGGCCAGATCCTGTACATCCTGTTTAAGGCGTTCGAAATTTATCTGTATTGTCATTCTGCTAATCCCTGATCGCGCCGTCCGACGTTGAATAGTTACGCCCGCCGCGCAGGACCAGCAACAGAGTCAGGACAAAAACAGCAGCGCCGACGGTAAAAAAGCTGAATGCGCGCGTCAGCGAATGGTGGCGCGTTTCAACGCTCACCGTTTCACTCCACCGGCTGACCGGCTGGCTGTTCCTGACGGCGCGCAGCCGGTAATAGCGCTGGCCATCGGTGCGGCCGCTCATCACGGTGGCGGAATCTCTCACTTGATACTCAGCAATCAGGTCCCTGAATTGCCGGTCGCGCGCTTCCTGCAACTGGTATTCGACGCTGTCGGCGGCATTGTCAAGCGCGGGCACGCGCCACTCCAACCGATAAAAACCGGCTGTAGCGACACTTGTGTCAGTCATCAGGTCAGGCAGCGGTAACGTCGCACCTGCTGAGAGGTGGAACGGAAAAAACACGGCGGCGCAAAACGCGCAAATCAGAAATCTTTTGGATTTCCGCGAAATAGTACCGCCACGAAGAAACTGTGGCCTGGTAAAAATCAAGGTATTGAGATCAACTTTATTGTAAGGTTAACTCTAGCGCTCATCGCTCACGAGTCACTCACACCCTAACATGCCGACCCCGGCAGATCAAAAAGGCGCAGCGATCGCAGCACATAGCTGGAGGTGCTGACTAAAGTTGCCCGGAAGCCCTGTCGCTAAGCTCAATGCCACTCCCAACTTATTGATTTTAAAGGCCCAGAAGTAACTACAGAGATATCAACAGCGAATTCACCCATGCACTGGCGATCAAAACTCAACCCCGAAGGTTATTCACTGCGACAGCGTCTGGCGCTGGGAATGGCAACCACCATTCTGCCGCTGCTGCTGATTTCGTTCAGCGGCTATTTCATGCTTCAGTATGCAGTCTCGGTCATGGAGCAAAGCCATGAGGAGATTCAGCACGAGATGATGCCGGTAATACGTCTACAGGCACTGATGTTGCAGGCGCAGATGCCACCCAATGATTTCCTCATTCATGCAGATAGCGAAGAGATTCACAAGTTCAACGCCATGGTGCGGGATATCACCACGCGCCTGCAGCAGCTAACGCAGGCGCCATTCGAAATGGACGGCAAGCGGGAACGCCTCGGCATGGCGCATCAGGAATGGATGCGCGCCGAACATCTGGCCGGCGAAATTTTCGCATTGAGCGAACCCATCGGAAACCCCGTCGGAGCGGAACTGATGCGACGTTTTGATGCAACGGCACTGAGAGCTCACCAGCACCTCGACTACATCACGGTTCTGAGCCTGGGCGAAGTGAACGCGCAGCACCAACTCGTGCACGGAGTAAACCGCGGGGCCGGCATCGCACTGGCGATGTTCCTGCTCGCTGTGACTCTGGCGGTACTGATAGGCTCCTTGCTGGTACAACGCTGGATCGTCGCGCCACTTGGGGTGCTGCGCCGTGGCGCGGAGCGCTTCGGCGAAGGCAAGCTCGACTATCGCATTCCGGTGCACACCAGCGATGAGATCGGGCAGGTCGCGGAAACATTCAATACGATGGCAGAGTCACTGATGCGCGACCGCGACATCCTGATCAGTCTGGCGCTTCACGATCAGCTGACCGGCCTTCTCAATCACAAGGCCTTCCGTCAGCAGTTCGAACTGGAAATCGTCCGCGCCCAACGCCACGGGCATGATGTAGGCCTGTTGATGATCGATATTGACTACTTCAAGCGCGTAAATGACAGTCATGGGCATCTCGCCGGAGACGCGGTGCTCCGGGAAATTGCAGACCGGATACGATCCACTATGCGCCCCAACGATATTCCGGCGCGTTACGGCGGCGAGGAATTCATTGCAGTACTCGCCGAGACCGGTGCCGACGGCGCCCAGGCGATGGCCGAACGGCTGTGCGAAAGCGTGCGCAGCAGGCCGTTCAAGCTCAATTATCCGGAAGAAGTCTCCATTACCATCAGCATAGGAGTGGCGGTCTTTCCTGCGGATGCAGCCGAAGCGGATAGCCTGATAGAGGCGGCAGACCAGGCTTTATATGCGGCCAAAAACGCCGGTCGCGACCGCGTCGTCATGCACGTCGAAGCTGGCAGCTATAGCGAGGTGGCAGGCTAAGCCTGTTCAACGGAGCACTCCGGGAGGCTGTTGCAGTGAAAAACAGTGCCATGTGCTGTTTTTGGTATATACTGTACTACGTCAGGTGGATTCAATCCGACACTATCCGTGTCATGACGCTTTCGCCTGCATTACAAATCGGTTGCACGTCCTCTAAGTCTACTCAGAAGCTCCATCCCGGTATCTCCTGTAATTTACCTTTTGAGATCTGCAATTGATTACCACTCTATATATATTGAAAAGGTAATTTACATGACTACAGGTACCGTTAAGTGGTTCAACGAATCCAAGGGCTTCGGCTTTATTTCTCCCTCTGATGGCAGCGCCGACGTATTCGTGCACTTCTCATCCATCCAGGGCGGCGGTTTCAAATCCCTGCTGGAAGGACAATCAGTGACGTTTGACGTAGAAAAAGGCCCGAAGGGTCTGCAGGCAGCAAACGTTACGCCAGCGTAACTAACCGATTTCCGGTTAATACCAGAGCTAAGGAACCCCGCACGCGGGGTTCTTTTTTATCTGCAATCGGCGCCGGGCGTTGATTGCAGCAAGGATGTAATATGAAAAAGCTGTTTGTCGGCAATCTTCCCCAGGAAGCCACTGAAGAATCGGTCCGCACTATGTTCGCGGCATTTGGCACGGTACGTTCGATAAACGTGGCGTCGGATATCTTCACGGGCAAATGCAAGGGTTTCGGTTTTATCGAGATGGAAGGACACGAGGCGCGAGCCGCCCAGGCGGCGCTGGATGGCAATATGCTCGGCAGCAGCGACAAGTCATTACGCGTGCGTTTCGAAGATCCCAGAGCCGCTCGCGGACGCCCTCGCCGCTAGAACCTTTCAGCCGAAATCAGGATGAACGTGACGGCTCGTCGGGGGCGGTCGAATTTTCATTCAAACTAAAAAAGAACGTCGCTCCATTCCCCGGCTCTGCCTCGGCCCAGATCCGCCCCCCATGCCTTTCGACGATGCGCCGGACCGTCGCCAGACCGATACCGGTACCCTCGAATTCCTGGTCGCTGTGCAGGCGTTCGAATGCTCCGAACAGTTTGCTCGCATGCTGCATATCGAAACCGGCCCCGTTATCTCGGACAAAGTAAACCGGCTCAGCCGTTCCGCTGACGCAGCCGAATTCAATAACGGCGTCGGGTGTATTGGCGGTGAATTTCAGGCTGTTCGATAGCAGATTCTCCAACGCTATGCGGATAAGATCAGCGTCAGCCCTGGCCACGACCTCGCTGGTTATCCGCCAGTCAATCCGCCGGCTGTTCTGATCCGGCGCAAGCTGCGCCACTATGTCATGACACACGCTGGATAAATCGACCTCTGAGCGCTTGATGCCGGCACGGCTTAGATTGCAAAGCGTCAGCATCCCATCCAGCAAGAGACCGATACGCTGACTGCCCACACGTATCCGCTCCAGGTAATGCCTGCCTGTGGTATCGAGTTTATCGCTATAATCCTCCAGCAGAATAAAGCTGTAACCATCGAGACCGCGCAACGGCTGACGCAAATCATGGGCCAGCGAATAAGAAAAACTTTCCAGCTCCCGGACCAGATCTTCCTGCTGCCGGGTACGCTCCGTCACCAGTTCCTGGAGATGATGCCGGTAGTTGCCCAGGTCTTTCATCAGTTTCCGATCACGAATCAGCGCGATGACCGCGATAATAATCGCCGCAAAGGCCGCGACTGCACCGATAATAAGCAGCATGACCAGGGTTTCGTCCTGGCGCAGGTCGGACAGTTCCAGCGCTAGCTCGGCAGACTCCTGCTGCATCAGAATCAGGTCGGTCATTTCTTCCGCCGCATCATCCTGGCTCGATATGGCGACCTGGAGGAGCGGCGCCACCTCCTGCACTGTCGCTCCCGTAAAAATCAGGTCTACAACGGCCTGTTGAGTCTGATAGGCAGCGGCGGCCTTTTCGCTGAGACGCAGCAAGGCCAACCTTTCCTTTTCCGTCAGCCCCAGTTCTTCCAGCAGTTGCCGCGCGACAATGAAATCGCTCGCGGAATTAAAAAAAGTTTGCCAGGCTTCATCCTGGAGAAACGGGTCAGGCAGGATCACCATGTCGCGCAGACCAACCTGCCGTTTACGCATGGCGTCCCGCATGCTGGAAACATGCACCGCCTTCTCACGCTGCACATTCAGCGAGCGACTGATGGTCTCGTTGACCGCCGACATCTCGATCAAGACGAGCGCAGCAACGCCCTGCATCAGCAGGAGCGTAATGATAAAGCCCCAGATAAGGTGCTTTTCGCCTTTATGATGCATGTCGCGGGCAGAATTCACTGGCACGGATTTGGGCGCTGCTCGATTGCGGGCTCGGAATACTGAAGGCTTCATTAGCGGTATAAGCAACAGATTCCTGAGCCCTCTGAGCAACAGCCCCAAAGATATACGCTATGCTTTTTAATGCAAGGTGTTAAATTGCGGCGATGGCCCGGTATGCCATGCTTGCAGTTGATCCTGTTATAAAAACCCGATGAAAAAGATGACAGAACCCAGAACATTTTCAGGCGGTTTGAAATCACCGCTGTGGGGCATACTCGCCAGTATCCTCATAGTGGTCGGCCTGCTCGCCGTGCTGATCCATTATGGCGCCCATGAGCAGGTGCTGCGGCTGCTGCAGTGGGTCGAAGCTCAGGGCTACTGGGCGCCGCTGCTGTTCATTCTCGTCATGGCGGCGGTCGTGATCCTGATTCTGCCTGGTGTATTATTTACCACCGGCGCCGGTTTTGTGTTCGGAATCGTGGAAGGTTCGATTATCGTGGTCATCGGCACCACGCTCGGGGCGGCCTGTGCATTTCTCATTGCACGCTACCTGTTCGGCAAGCGTGCCGCAGACTTCGTCATGGCGCATGCGAAACTCCAGGTCATGAGCGAGGAAATGACGTCACACGGCTGGCTGGTGGTGCTGCTGACACGCCTGATCCCGTTTTTTCCTGGCAAGATTTCCAACTACTTTTTCGGCCTGACGCCGTTTTCGTTTCGCGGATTCGTCGGTGGTTCACTGATCGGGTTCATTCCCTTTTCGGTCCACAACGTGTACCTGGGGTCGATTGCCGCGGACATCGCCACCCTCGGCGAACGGCATCCCGGGCGCAGCCCGCTGGAATGGGGACTCTATGGAGCAGGCTTTCTCGCTACCGTCATCGCCATCATCTATTTCAACCGCCTGGCGCGCCGGGCTCTGGCCCGCTACAGTGCCGAAAACCAGCAAGAGGAGAATTCATGACACTGCTGAACTGGCTGCCCTGGCGTTTTATTGTGCGCCATGCCGCTCGCAGTCACGGTTTCCTGGATCCGGTTGCGCTGCTGGCACGCCTGCACCGGTTCGCCCAGCCCTCGGAGGTCGGAGAGCCGGTGGAACTGCTGCGCGCCGGCGTGGTGTTTCATGCCCGGGGACTGATCAACAGCCGCGTCATTCAGCATAACCTGGACTGGGTCTGGCCCTACTGGATAGAACGCCAGTTCGATCCGCGCGACATCTCCTTTATACCGCGCGCTTTTTCCATTACCCACGTCAACCTCACGCACCGCAACTGGACCGCCATCGGCCATCCGGATTGTCAGGAACTGCCGATCGTCGATCCACGCGGCCTGCTGACGCCGTTTCTCGATGGCTGGTCACTGGACGGCTGGCTGCTGGCGAAAGACGGGCGCTGTCTGCTGCCTTCCCGGGCCGTCGACTGCCGTCAGACGCAGGATTTTTCTACCGGCGTATGCATCACCACCGAGACCCGCGCAGCGGGTCTGCTGCTGACCGGCAAAGCCTGGGTGCAGATAGAATCCGGTGCCGCCGTCTGCAAACTGGAGCTGACGGCACAGACGGACGAGGATGCCTGGATCGTCCTGGCGCTGCGTCCCGGCAATCCCGAGGGCGTCAGCTTTATCAATGAAGTACGCCTGTCTGAAACCCGCGACACATGGACGGTCGATGATGATCGCCGCATTCATTTCAGCACCCCGGCCGAACGGCATCATGTATCCGACTATCATCATGGCGATGTTTATATTCATTTGTCGGATCGCGACGACCAGCAGGGCGGCGCCTGTAGCGTCGGAATGGCAACCGCCGCTGCGCTGTTTCCGGTCAAGGCAGGAATCCGGCAATCGATCACCGCCAGCATCCCCCTTGCAGACGCGGCCGATACGCCGCTCGCCGACGACGACTGGGAAACTGAACGCCGGCAGCACTGCGCCCTGCGCTGTCCCGAGCCGCACTATCAGTTTCTGTATGATGCCGCCATCACCTCGCTGATACTGCACTCACCGGACGACGTCTATCCCGGACCCTATACCTACAAACGCTTCTGGTTCCGGGATGCGGCATTCATTATTCACGGTCTGTTGTGCGCCGGTCTGACCGCACGCGCCGAACGCGCCCTGGCACGCTTTCCCGATCGCCAGACCACGCTCGGCTATTTCCGGTCGCAGGAAGGCGAATGGGACTCCAACGGTGAAGTGCTGTGGATCATGCGGCGTTTCTGTGAATTCACCGGCACCGCGCTGCCTGTCGAGTGGCGCGAACCGGTGCGGCGTGGCGCCCGCTGGATTATGCGCAAGCGGCTCGCCGACGACACCGGCACTCCGCACGCCGGTCTGTTGCCGGCCGGTTTCAGCGCCGAGCACCTTGGACCCAATGACTATTACTTCTGGGATGACTTCTGGGGCATTGCCGGACTGCATGCGGCAGCTGCACTTACAGCGGATGTCGATGCCGAAAGCAGTGCGAGTTTTGCAGCCGCCGGCGACGAGTTTGCAGGTGCAGTGGACCGCAGCCTGGCAGGCTCTGCCCAGCGATTAGGTCGTCCCGCCATGCCGGCCTCACCCTACCGGCGCCTGGATGCTGGCGCTATCGGTTCACTGGCAATCGGCTACCCCCTGCAACTCTGCGCGGCAGACGATCCGCGCCTGCTGGATAGCGTGGAATTCCTGCTCGAGCGCTGTTTTCTGGACAATGCTTTTTTCCAGGACATGATCCACTCCGGCCTCAATGCCTATCTGACACTGCACGTGGCGCAGGTCCTGCTGCGGGCGAACGATCCACGTTACCTCGAACTGATGGATCAGGTCGCAGCTCTGGCCACACCGACCGGTCAGTGGCCGGAAGCGATACATCCCGCCACCGGCGGCGGCTGCATGGGCGATGGCCATCATGTCTGGGCATCAGCCGAATGGGTATTGATGGTGCGAAACTGCTTCGTGCGCGAGGAAGGTGAACGTCTGATTCTCTGCGCAGGCGTCCCCGCGCGCTGGCTCGAGCATAATCAACCGATTGTATTCGGCCCCGCACCGACCCGGTTCGGCCGCCTGACGATCACCATCACGCCGCAACCGGGGCAGCCGGCGCGGGTCGAGTGGCACGGTGAATGGCATAAATCGGCACCGTCCATTGAAGTGCGACTGGCCGGCTGCACGCCGGTAAGCGTCGCCGACGGTACTCACCATGTCGTATGCCAACAGGCAAGTCTATGAACATCGTCATGTTCACCAACACCTACACGCCCCATGTTGGTGGCGTAGCGCGCTCGGTGGAAGCATTCGCCGCCAGCTACCGCAGCCGCGGACACCGGGTGCTGGTGGTAGCACCGGAATTTCCCGACATGCCGGAAAACGAAGCGGACGTGGTTCGTGTTCCAGCGATCCAGAACTTCAACGGCAGTGATTTTTCCGTGGTGCTGCCGGTATCCGGGCTGCTGACTGAAGTACTCGATGATTTTCAGCCTGACATCATTCATTCACACCATCCCTACCTGCTGGGGGTGACGGCATTGCGCGTGGCGCGATTCCGCCATCTGCCGCTGGTGTTCACGCATCACACCCGATATGAAGACTACACCCACTACGTACCCGGTAACGCGCCCATGCTGCGGCGTTTTATTATCGAAGTTGCGGTACGTTATTCGAATCTTGCCGACCAGGTATTTGCGCCGAGCGAAAGCATTGCCGATCTGCTACGGGAGCGCGGCGTAGAAAGCGAGATCGAAGTAGTACCAACGGGTGTGGACCTGGACCAGTTTCGTGAAGGTGACGGTATGGATTTTCGTACCCGGTCCGGCATTCCCGCCGATGCCTTTGTGACAGGTCATCTCGGCCGCCTGGCACCGGAAAAGAATATCGAGTTTCTATCCGAATCGATAGCTGCGTTTTTGCAAGCGGACAGCCGTGCGCATTGCCTGATAGCCGGCGTCGGTCCTGCCGAACAGACGCTGCGGGAAGTATTCGAGCGCCAGGGACTCACCGCACGTCTACACTTCGCAGGGCTGTTGAAACAGCCGCAGCTCAGTGATTCCCTGCACGCCATGGACGTCTTCGCATTCGCCTCGCGGAGCGAAACCCAGGGCATGGTACTGACCGAGGCAATGGCTGCCGGCGTGCCGGTGGTGGCGCTGGATGCACCCGGCGCCCGTGAAGTGGTTCGCGACGGCATTAATGGTCGCCTGCTGATGCACGAATCGGTATCCGAATTTGCGGATGCGCTGCGCTGGGTGGCGCAACAGCCGGAAGCGCAGCGCCTCGAACTGAGACAGGCGGCCTATCGCACCGCCGAGTCCTTCTCCATGGAAAACATGGCCGAACGGGCGTTGTCCTGTTATGCCAGGATGCATGCGCAGACCTCAGCCGATCAGGCGGCGCAGGATCAGAACTGGCACCAGCTTCTGAACCTCGTCAAAGTGGAATGGGAAATTCTCAAGGGTATCGGCAGCGCAACGGAGTCTGCGCTGGTCGAGCGGGATGAACCGAAATAAAGCCTTGCCCGACAGCTCATGATCGGGCGCATCGAAACATTCCTGCGTTACCTGCGGCGCCGTGGCAGTCGCAGTGCATGGCTAGCTCACCTGCTGAAACTGCCGCCATCGACCGGTCCGGGTACCCGCCCCGGGCTGGTGATGATCCAGATCGACGGCCTTTCACAACCGGAGCTCGAAACTGCGCTGCAACAGGGTGAAATGCCGTTTCTGCAACGCCTCATCAAGCGCGAACACTACCACCTGCACACCCAGTATTCCGGGTTACCGTCTACCACTCCCGCCGTCCAGGCGGAACTTTTCTACGGCGTAAAGACTGCCGTGCCGGCGTTCACCTTTCGGGACCCGGAATCGCAACGCATCATGCGCATGTTCGAGCCCGAAGCTGCGGAACGAGTAGAACGGCAGCTGGCGGACACCGGCAACGAAGCCTTGCTCAGGGGTGGCAGTGCTTACGCGGACAACTTTACCGGCGGCGCCGATGAGGCACACTTCTGTCCCGCTGCGCTCGGCTGGGGGTCAGCCTTGCGGTCCGCCAATCCGCTGGTACTGCTGCTGTTGCTCGTCAGCCATATCTATAGCCTGCTGCGCACCGGTGTCCTGCTGTTACTGGAGCTGGTACTGGCCGTGACAGATTTTGCCCGCGGGCTGATCCGCGGCCAGGACTTTTTTCAGGAGCTCAAATTCATACCGACACGGGTGGCAATCTGCGTCCTGCTGCGGGAACTGACGGTAATCGGTGCGAAGATCGACATCAGCCGCGGCCTGCCGATCGTGCACATCAATTTTCTCGGCTATGACGAACAGGCGCACCGTCGCGGGCCGCGTTCAAAATTCGCGCACTGGACACTCAAGGGCATCGATGATGCCGTCAAACGCCTGTGGCGTGCCGCCGATCATTCAGTGTGGCGGCACTATGATGTGTGGATCTATTCGGATCACGGTCAGGTTACTTCGCGACCCTGGCACCAGCAGCAGGGACAGACTATCGAAGCCGCTGTCGCAGCGGCGTTCGAAAATCTCAGTACAACTGGCGCCCCGGCGCCACCACAGCGCCCCGACAGTGAGCAGACCCGGCGCGTGCGCCTGCTTGGCGGTCGCAGGTTTCAGCGGCTGTTTCGGGTACCTGGCATTAATGGCGCGGCCGGTGATGACCCGCAACTGCAGATCGCGTCGTTGGGTCCGGTGGGATTCATTTATCCGCGGCGCCTGCTGAACGCTGATGAACGGCGGGCCGTCGCCTGCGAACTCACAGGTACGCACGGCGTTCCCATGGTCATCGCTGAAACGCAACCTGAACAGCTGTGCGCCTGGACTGCCCGCGGCGAATTTCGCGTGCCGGAACAGCTCGCTGAGCTGTTCGGCGATGACCATCCTTTCCTCGATGCGCTGCCGCAGGACCTGGTTCGGCTGTGCCGGCACCCGGACGCCGGTCAACTGGCTCTGTTCGGCTGGTGCAAAGGCGTGACGCCAATCACTTTTGCTTTCGAAAACGGCGCCCACGCCGGCGCAACGCCGGAGGAAACCAACGCCTTCGCCCTGCTTCCCCGTGACACACCCTTGCCGGTACGCAGCCATGAGTACCTGCGGCCCGTGCATCTGCGCCGGGCGGCGTTGCAGCACCTCGGTCGAACGGAACGCCGATCGACCCGGTTCCCGATCCGCGATGCCGTCCCGACAACCGGCCGGCTACGCATCATGACGTACAACGTGCACAGCTGTATCGGCATGGACGGAAAGCTTTCCGCCGAGCGCATCGCGCGGGTGATTGCGCGCGCCAATCCCGATGTGGTGGCTTTGCAGGAACTGGATGCCGGGCGTGTGCGTACCGACGGCATCGACCAGGCGCATTTGATCGCGGGGTACCTGGAAATGGAATTCCACTTTCACCCGGCGATCCATATAGAAGAAGAGCGTTATGGCGATGCGATCCTAACGCACCTGCCGATGCGGCTGATCAAGGCCGGCACTCTGCCAGGGCTGGCCGGTCGACCCCGGCTGGAGCCACGCGGTGCACTGTGGGTGGCAATCGACCTGTACGGCACGGAAATTCAGATCATCAACACGCACCTGGGTCTGTTGCCGAGCGAACGCCTGGCACAGATCGCAGCCCTGCTGGGTGACGAATGGCTGGGTCATCCGCAGTGTCGAGGGCCGGTCATTCTGTGCGGCGATCTCAATGCCACGCCGGCCTCGCCACTCTACCGCCTGTTACTCAGGCGGCTCAGAGACGCGCAGATCGAAAACACATCATCCCGCCCCCTGAAAACATTTTCCGGACGTGTCCCGAGCGCGCGCATCGATCATATTTTTATTCAACCGGGACTGGAGGTGATCAACATCGAGGTGCCGCGTTCGGAACTCGTGCAGGTGGCTTCCGATCACCTGCCCCTTATTGCTGAGCTGTATATACCGGCATCGACCGGATAAAAATTCGTCCATTCTGATCTGTCGGATCAGTGGCACTCCAACCGGCAGTTGCGTACAATAGCGCCCCATTCCCGGGGGCCGCTTCTGGTTTGTTCCTCAAACAGAGGGCCCCCTGCATCCGCCTCTAATAAGAATCAGACTGGGGTTCCAGAGCGTTGGCGTTAGATCTTGCCCTTTATGCCGTGCTGGCCGCATTGATTTCCTCGGCAGTCTCCGCGACTGCGTTCCGGATTCCCGCTGTCCTGCGTTTTCTCGCCTTCCCCCTGATTGGCGTGAGTGGTGCCTGTGGCGCTGTTGCCGGTGTCATGGCATTGACCGACGGGAGCGTGCTATCGACGAGCCTTCCCTTCGGCCTGCCCTGGCTGGAATGGCAATTGCGCCTGGATGTACTGAGCGGGCTGTTCGTCACCATTATCGGTATCGTGACCTTTGCTGTGGCAGTCTACGGACCCGGCTACGTGCGGGAATACGAACATGGCAGCCATCCGCTGGCACAACTTGGCATTTTCACCGGCCTGTTTATCGCCGGCATGTTCCTGGTGGTGCTGGCGAACGATGCTTTCCTGTTCATGATCTCCTGGGAACTGATGTCGTTGTCGAGCTATTTCCTGGTGATGTTCCACCACGAGCAGGCAGCCAACCGCCGCGCCGGATTCCTCTACCTGCTCATGGCGCACGTCGGTGGTCTGGCGATTCTGCTCAGCTACGGGGTGCTGGCGACCTTCGGTGATGGATTCAGCTTCGAGGCCATGCGCAATGCGCCACTGTCGCCGCTGTGGGCCAGCGTGGCTTTCGCGCTGGCATTCATCGGCTTTGGGATGAAGGCTGGTCTGGTGCCCCTGCATGCCTGGCTGCCGGAAGCGCATCCGGTCGCTCCCTCGCACATTTCAGCGCTGATGTCGGGCGTCATGCTCAAGGTCGCCATCTACGGATTCATCCGCATGACCTTCGATCTGCTCGGCGAAATCCAGTGGGGCTGGGGCGTGGTTGCCCTGCTGCTCGGCAGTGTCTCGGCACTGCTCGGCGTACTTTACGCCATACAGCAGAACGACCTGAAACGTCTGCTCGCCTATTCTTCGATCGAGAACATCGGCATTATTTTCCTCGGACTGGGCATGTCGATGATATTTATCGGCACCGGCCTCCCCGCTCTGGGTGCGATCGCACTGGTGGCCGCCCTGTTCCATACCTTCAACCATGCCATGTTCAAAAGCCTGCTGTTTCTCGGCGCCGGCAACATCGTGCAGCGCGCCCGCGAGCAGAACCTCGAACGGATGGGTGGATTGATGATTCGCCTGCCATATACGGGCGTGTTTTTCCTGATCGGCTGCGTAAGTATCGCGGCGCTGCCGCCCTTCAATGGTTTCGTCTCGGAGTGGCTAACATTCCAGGCCGCGTTACAGGCAACTGCGCTGGAAAATGGAGTACTGCGTACCTTGATTCCGTTCACGGCTGCCATGCTGGCGTTGACCGGGGCGCTGAGTCTTGCCTGTTTCGTGAAGCTTTACGGCGTCGCATTCCTTGGTCAGCCGCGCAGCCGCCGGGTGCGCCATGCTCGCCGCACGGCGCTCGGCATCCGCGTATCCCAGGGACTGCTGGCGGTTATCTGCCTGCTGGCCGGCGTGTTCCCCAATACTGTGGTGAACCTGCTCAACACGATTCCCAACATGTTCATCGGCACTGACCTGGCGGCAGCGACCTCGCGCGGCTGGCTGTGGTTGACGCCGATCGCCCCGGAAGTCGCTTCATACAGTGCACCATTGGTACTGGTGGGTATCCTGGCGGCCTGGTTACTGACCTGGTGGTTCATTCACCCGCGCGGCGCGCGCGGGGTACGTCGCGGTCCGGCCTGGGATTGCGGCTTCGGTCCGCTGGGTCCCAGCATGCAGTACACCAGCACTGCCTTCGCGATGCCGATCCGGCGTATTTTCCAGCCGGTCTGGGGCATCGAAGAGAAAATCGAGCGGGAAGTCGACAGCCACGGTCTGCGGGTGACCAGCATTTCACATCAGCAACACATTTATGACCGGTCCTGGGCAACCCTGTATGAACCGATATCCCGCTGGGTACTGTCGGCCGCGCGCCGTGTCTCGCGCCTGCAGCAGGGTAATATCCGCGTCTATATCGCCTACTCCTTCTTTACGCTGCTGCTATTGCTGTGGGTGATTTCATGAGCGGCTGGCTGCTGGCGCTGATCCAGCTGATGATATTCGTGCTCGGCGCACCCTTTCTGGTGATCTGGATCAAGCAGGTCAAGTGCCGGCTGCAAAACCGTCGCGCCCCCTCGTTCGCGCAACCCTACCGGGATCTCGGCAAGCTGTTCCGCAAACAGGTGGTACTGGCCGAGAATGCCTCGCCGCTGTTCCGCATGGCGCCCTATATCGTTTTCGCAGCAACCGTCCTGGCCGCCCTGACAGTGCCGCTGATCGCTATCAAGCTCCCGACCGCGGCTATCGCCGACATGCTCGTGCTGCTTGGCTTCCTGGCCATCGGCCGGTTCTTTATGACGCTGGCAGGCATGGATGTCGGTACTGCATTCGGCGGCATGGGTTCCTCGCGCGAGGTGTCCCTGTCATCACTGGCCGAACCGGCCCTGCTGATGGTGATTTTCACTCTGGCCATGACTGCACAGAGCACCAATCTGTCGTCGGTCATGCAATACCTGCTCGATGTCGGTGTGGTGCTGCGGCCTTCGCTGCTGTTCGCCTTGCTGGGCCTGATGCTGGTGGCGGTGGCGGAGACCGGTCGGGTGCCGGTGGATAATCCTGCAACCCACCTGGAACTGACCATGGTGCACGAAGCCATGATTCTGGAATACAGCGGGCGTCACCTGGCGCTGATGGAATGGGCGGCTTACATCAAGCTGATGATTTTCGGCGTGCTGATCGTCAATATCTTTTTCCCCTGGGGTCTGGCGACGGACGCCACGCTGCCGGCCCTGGCTATCGGTTTCGCGGCAATGGTGTTCAAGCTGCTGGTTGCCGGTGTAGTGCTGGCCGTTGCCGAGACCCGTCTCGCCAAGATGCGGGTTTTCCGCGTACCCGAATACCTGAACCTTGCTTTTCTGCTCGCCCTGCTCGGCGCGCTCAGTCACATCATCCTGGAGGTTGGCGTGTGAATATTGTCGACTTCAGCCTTCACGAACAGGCAATTCTGCTGTTCGCGGCGCTGATCCTGTTCACTTCATTCGCGCTGCTCGCGCAACAGCGCATGCTGGCGTCGATTCACGTGTTCGCCTGGCAGGGTGCGCTGGTCGCCGGCGCCACCGTGCTTGTCGCCATAGTGTCGAAGCAGAATCACCTGTATTTTTCCGCGGCGCTGACCTTCGGGTTGAAAGCGGTGTTCCTGCCCTGGATGTTGCACCGGCTGGTCAATCAGCTGGGCATTCAGCATCATGTCGAGACCGTAGTGCGGCCGGCACTGGTGCTGTTGGGTGCCGCCGCACTGGTGGTGTTCAGCTATTACGTCGCACTGCCTATTGAAAAGCTTTCGCTGCTTTCGACACGCAACACCATCGCCGTGAGCATGGCAGTGGTGCTGATCGGCATGCTGATGATGGTGGCGCGGCGCCAGGCAGTCAGTCAGGTCCTCGGTTTCATGTCGATGGAGAACGGCCTGTTCTTCGCCGCAGTGGTATCGACGCACGGCATGCCAATGGTGGTTGAACTCGGTATTGCCTTCGACGTACTGGTGGCAGCCGTATTGTTCGGTATCTTCTTCCTGCAGATTCGCGACAGCATCGAATCGCTGGATGTCGACCGTCTGAACCGGTTGTCGGAAACCGATCAGGCAGAGCAGACGCGGGAATGAACAGCGTTTACCTGATCCTGTTGCTGCCACTCAGCGGCGCCCTGCTACTGGCCATGATCCGCAGCCCGGTGGTAGCCGGCTGGCTCAACATCGGCATATCCGTCGCGACTTTCCTGGCCTCAGTCAACATGGCGCTGATCGTACTGCGCGATGGCCCCTTTCTGACCGACAACAGCATGTTCTACATCGATGCCTTCAACGTCTATCTGATCGTACTGACGAGTTTCGTCGGCATTACCACGGCGATCTTTTCCCGGCCCTACATGCGTTACGTACTCTCCGAGGGCTGGGTAAACCCAAAGCGCATGCGGCTGTATCACTCCATGTACCAGATCTTCCTGGTCACCATGTTGCTGGCACTCACCACTAACAATCTCGGCATCCTGTGGGTGGCGATCGAAGGCGCAACGCTGGCGACAGTGCTGCTGGTGAGTCTCTACCGCACTCCGGAATCGGTGGAAGCGGCCTGGAAATATTTCGTGCTGTGCGGTGTCGGTATTGCGCAGGCGCTGTTCGGCACCGTACTGGTGTACTTTGCCGCCGACCATGTGCTGCATATGCCGGAAGCCGGTCTGCAGTGGACAGTGCTCTATTCCGTAGCCTCGCAGCTCGACCCTACCGTCATGAGTATTGCGTTTGTATTCCTGCTGGTCGGTTATGGCACCAAAGTCGGCCTGGTGCCTTTGCACAACTGGCTCCCGGATGCACATTCCGAAGGTCCTACGCCCATGTCCGCGGTGTTATCCGGCCTGTTACTTAACGTCGCCCTGTACGCCGTGGTGCGCTGCAAGATGCTGGTGGACCCTGCTCTCGCCGACCCTGGATGGGGAACGCCGCAACTGGCCGGTTATCTTATGATGGCATTTGGACTGCTCTCGTTTGTGGTAGCAGGTCTGTTCCTGTATCGACAGCAGGACATCAAGCGCATGTTCAGCTACTCCTCCATCGAGCACATGGGCCTGATGACCTTTGCATTCGGCATCGGCGGACCCCTGGCAACTTTCGGCGCGTTGTTGCATATGACGGTACATTCATTGACCAAATCTGCGATTTTCATCGCTGTCGGCCACGCTACACATATTGCCGGCACCCAGTTCATCGACAAGATCCGCGGCCTGATCAAGACTCAGCCGGCGGTCGGCTGGGGATTGCTGATCGGTACTGCAACCATCGCCGGCTTCCCGCCGTTTGGCGTGTTCATGAGTGAATTCCTGATGCTGACCGCGACCATGCAAAGCTGGCCATGGTTGACGCCGGTGCTGCTGTCGGGGCTGGCGATCGCCTTCGCCGGCCTGTTCCGCAATATTCACCCAATGGTCTATGGTGCGGTGCCGGAGGGCCAGCAGCCGGTGCAGGCAAACATGTTGCCAGTCGCCCTGCACCTGCTGATCGTGCTGTGGCTGGGCATTTCGATTCCGTCTTTTCTGGCCAACTGGTTTGACCAGGCGACGCTGCTGATTACCGGGAGTCATTTCCTGTGAGCGCCTACGACTGGCTGCCGGATTTCCTGGATCGCCTGAAGGCGGACAACGTGCTGCTGGAAGACGATTCCATCACTGCGCTGGCGAAAGTGCCGATGCTGATCCTGGAAGCAGAAGACTGGGGTCGCGCCGCGGCACAGGCACAGGCATTCGGATTACGCTGGATGGGCGGCTGGGCCGATCAGCTGGACGAGGCGTTCCATGTCAGTGCCTGCCTCGCTCATCAGCATGAAGTACTGGTACTGCGCGCGATGCTGTCGCTGGAGATACCGGTACTACCCTCGCATACGCCCTGGTATCCGGGCGCCGATCACATGGAAAGACATACCCAGGACATGTACGGCGTGCTGTTTTCAGATCACCCGGATCCGCGTCGCTGGACGCGTCACCATGCCTGGGGCGAGAACGAATATCCGTTGCGCAGCGACTTTCCGCTGGCAGGCACCCGTCCCGGACCCATGCCCACCGACCACAATTATCGCTACCTGAAGGCACAGGGTGCCGGCGTCTATGAAATCCCGGTGGGACCCGTGCATGCAGGCATCATCGAGCCCGGCCATTTTCGTTTTCAGGCGGTTGGCGAACAGGTTCTGAATCTCGAAATACGCCTCGGCTATGTTCACAAGGGCATAGAAAAAATCGCCGTGGGCCGCGATGCACCCGGACTGGCACGTCTCGCCGCGCGGATATCCGGCGACAGCACCGTGGCGCACGGCTGGGCGGCCTGCATGGCCATGGAACAGGCAGCCGCCGTACAGGTGCCGGAGCGCGCCAGCTATCTGCGCGCGATCATGGCCGAACGCGAACGCATTGCCAATCATCTGGGAGATATCGGTGCGATCTGTAATGATGTGGCATTCGCGTTTGCGCAATACCAGTTCAGCCGTCTTCGCGAAAGCTGGCAGCGCGTCAGCCAGCAGGTGTTCGGGCACCGCTTCATGATGGACTGCGTGGTGCCAGGTGGTGTTGCCAGCGATGTGGATGGCGCCGGGCTGGAATTGTTGCGCAGCGGTCTGGAACCGCTACGCGCCGAACTGGTGGAACTGATGGCGATTCTCGATGACAACCCGTCACTCGAGGATCGCCTTGCAACCACCGGTTTCCTGAGCGCCGCGATCGCTGCCAAATTCGGGGCCACCGGCTATGTGGGCAAGGCCAGCGGCCAGGATATCGATGCGCGCCGCGACATGCGCTATGCACCTTATGATCGCCTGGAAGTCGTGGTCCCGACATCGCAGAATGGCGATGTCCAGGCGCGTATGCACATCCGCTCGCAGGAAGTATTCGCATCGCTCGATCTACTCACACAGTTGCTGCGCGATATACCCGCAGGTGAAATCCGCAGCGACTGGCGCACCGCCAGCGAAGTGGAAGGCATCGCTGTCATCGATGGCTGGCGCGGAGAAATCATGACCTATGTCCGCTTCGATGCGGATGACCGGATTGCGCGGTTCATGCCACGCGATCCCAGCTGGTTCACCTGGCCGGCGCTGGAACAATTGATCCACGACAATATCGTGCCCGATTTCCCGGTCTGCAATAAATCGGTCAACGGGTCCTATTCCGGCCACGATCTGTAAACGGAAAGCGCAAAGATGCTGAAACTGTTCAACAAGATTCGAAAAACAGGCGTCATTACCGAGGACGTACCGGAAGGCCGCGATCCCGCGTTCGAAGAGGTCGGCGAGCAACTGCGCGCGAAGGTCGGAGAAATTTTCAGTGGCAGCCTGGCAATTCGCGAGGTGGATGCCGGTTCATGCAATGGCTGCGAACTGGAAGCCAATGCACTGAACAACTCCTGGTACAGCATCGAACGCTTCGGCATTCACTTTGTGGCTTCGCCGCGCCACGCCGACCTGCTGCTGGTGACCGGACCGGTATCCAGGCACATGGAGGCTGCGCTGCGGCGCACCTGGGACGCCACACCCAATCCCAAGCTCGTGCTGGCCATGGGCGACTGTGCCGCCGATGGCGGCGAATTCGGCGTCAGCTATGCCAGTTGTGGTGGCGTCTCCAGTATCATTCCGGTCGACGGCGTAATTCGCGGCTGCCCGCCGACGCCGATGTCACTCATGAAAGCCATTCTGGCGCTGGTCGAAAAACGCACCGATAACGACTGAGCGGATTGTTGCGTCGCTGGACTTCTGGCGCGGCAATCTCATAGCGACAGCTGCGTTAGCCAGAGATTGCCGCGTCACTTCGTTCCTCGCAATGACGGCAGCAATTTGTCATTGCGAGGCGTGTAGCGCATCCGGACCGCTACCACGGGCCGGCAACTCGATATAAAAGGTCGCACCGGTATCCACCGCTGCTTCGGCCCACGCCCTGCCGTAATGGCGATGCACCACTCTTTGCACAGTCGCCAGGCCGATGCCAGTCCCCTCGAAGTCAGTGTCGTTATGCAGGCGCTTGAACGGCTGGAACAGGTTTTCAGCATATTGCATATCGAAGCCGGCGCCGTTGTCGCGTATATAAATGACGGTTTTACCGTTGCTCGCAGAGCTGCCTACCTCAATCTGCGCCGGCTCACGCCCGAGGGTGTATTTCCACGCATTGCCCAGCAGGTTTTCCATTACGATGCGAAACAGACGCGGATCCGCCCAGACGTGTATGCCCGGCGCTACCCGGTATTCCAGGTCGCGTTCAGCCGCATTTCGCTGCACCTCGTTCAGCAACTCCTGCGCCATGGCACTCACATCGACGTCCGAACGGTTGATGTCAGAACGTGAAACCCGCGACAGTTCCAGCAGGTCATCGATCAGTTCGGCCATGCGCTGGCTGGCTCTTATCACTCGTTGCAGGTAGTCCTGGCCTTCTTCATCCACATGTTCCATATGATCGGCAAGCAGAACCTGGGTAAACCCGCTGATACTTCGCAGTGGTGCACGCAGGTCATGCGATACCGACTGGCAGAAAGCGTCCAGTTCACGATTGGTGTTTTGTAACTCCAGCGTACGCTCTCGCACCAGGTGCTCGAGATTCTTGCGTATATCGTGCAATTCGGCACTGGTGCGTTTCAGTTCCTCGTTGTTGCTACGCAAAGTTGTCTTGCTGTCCTCGAGATCGGCAATCTGCCGGCTAATCGCACCGGCCATAAAGTTGAATGCGGTGCCCACTCGGGCGATCTCGTCGTGGCCCCGCACCTGCACAGTTTCTTCGAAGTCACCGCTGGCGAAGCGCTCCGCGCTGGCCTGCAACACCTGGAGACGCCGCGTCAACAGGTACCCCATGAGCACCCCAACCAGCGCAATCAGCAGCATGCCGATCAGGGCAATACTCCACCCCAGGGCAAGAGCATCCTGACGCGCATTGACCAGCCGTTCATTGGAAAATTCGATTGCCAGCGTACCGAGCAAACCGGCGGCATTGGCGAGAGGTTTTTTTGCCAGGTAGCGATCCGGATGCCCAGCGTCGGTCGGCATCGTCCTGCCCAGCAGGCTGATATCGGAACTGACGACTACTTGGTTGTTCTGGTTTGCTACCAGCACGCGGACGACCGATGGATCTTTTTCGACGTCAGCGATATAGGCTACCAGCTCATCGTATTCCTCGATAAACAGCGCCAGCCGGCCCAAAGTCCCGAGAAGATTCAGGGTCACAGCCTGACTGGCGGCCACCTGCTCCCGTATCGACTCATCGGCATGCGAAAGGGTCTGCCACAACACCAGTGACATCACCATCGCTTCAAGAACGAAAATGGTCAAAGCGATGCGGTAACGTAGTGACATAGGTATTGTCAGTCGCCTTCCTGATGCCGGATCCGGCGCACACGATCGTATTCATCGTCAGTTGCAGGAACGAAGGGCGCCATACTGCCCTGGGTGAGAATCTTCTGACCTTCCGGGCTCGTCGCCCAGCCAAGTACAGTATCCCTGATGCGTTCGCGGTCCCGCTCCGGAACCCGCTCGTGGACTGCGAACAGCACCTGTGGAATTGCCGGCGTCTCGAAAATGATACGGAAAGCATTCTTGAGCTGCGGTTCGGCCAGGCGCATGGACTGGCGCGCCGTGCCACAGGCATCAGCCTTGCCGATCAGCACTTTCTGGAGACAGGAATAATGAGAGCGCACATATTGCACCGTAACATCCTTACCGGGACGCAGACCGGCAGCGCCCATCGCTTCCCTGGACAGGAAACTGACCGCTGCACTTCTGGGCGGACTCGCGAGTACTTTGCCACGTAGATCCTTCAGCGATTGAATGGCGCTGTCGTGCTTCACGATGATAATGGCAGTGAGGTCTTCCGAGCGACGCGCGACCGGCAGGTAGCCATGCTGATCATGCGCCCAGACATAGTCGAAGGGCTGCAGCAGAACAATATCGTAAGCTTCGGCAGCAAGTCTTTCGGAAAAGCGCGCGAAGCTGCCGCTCGCACGAAATTCGATGTCACGTCCCAGCGCCCTCCTGAAATCGAGCGCCACCGGCAGATAAACCTTTTCCAGACGCGATGGCGGGAGGTGCGGGAAAACTCCGAACCGGTAGACCTGCGGGGCTTCATTCGCGTCCCCGGCGCCATGCGCGCCCCCGACCAGCA
>JAGXGS010000011.1 GCA_024636585.1 Thiogranum sp.
CGGCGCTATCCGCTGATTTTCATCTGGGGACTTTTCTGGCGCCTGTACCGGCGTGGTATATTTCGCTGATAAACCGCTCCTTACTTGAAGCGCCAGGAAGCCTGCTCTACAAACTCGGCTGGCTGGCCCCGATGAACGGTATAAGATAACTGCTCTGGTTGAAAAATTGCTGGCTCGCTGAGACTGGAGCTACGGCATAGGCTCCGACAGCTCATGGTACAGCGCAGCATAACGGTCCAGGCTGGATTCCAGGCTCATGGTTTGCTCCACCCACTCTCGACCGCTATGCCCCAGCTTCACTCGCAAGGCCTCATCCACAACAAGCCGCTCCAGGGTTTCAGCCAGGCTATCGGCATCCCGTTCAGCCAGCAAATACTGACTCTGCGAACTTCCTATATCAGTCGACAGCCCGATATATGGGGTCACCACGACCGGCACACCGGACGCCATTGCCTCAAGCACCGAGTTAGGCATACCTTCCCTCTCTGACGGAAGGACAAAAATGTCTGCAGCACGGTACCAGGCTGCGACGTCGTCACGCAAACCGGTGAAATGGACCCGATCCGCCGCACCTGATGCCACCAGCAGCTTTTCAAGACGTTGGCGAAACTTCGACAGTCGAGGGTGCTCAAGATCCTTCCGGGGTCCAACAAGAACAAGATGGACTCGAGGATAGCGGCTGGCGAGTTTAGCCCAGGCCTCGATCAATATATCTGTACCCTTGCGGGGCATCACCGCCCCCACTGCCAGCAGCATCATGTCGTCTTTGCAGATACCAAGCGAAGTGCGCAGAAGTTCGACTTCATCAGTCTTTTCCGCTGGGTGAAAACGCTGCAGATCGACGCCGTTGGGGATGACTTCCACGCTGGTCCGAATCCCGCGCGAGCGAACAAATTCGCGCAGTGGCTCGTTGTTGGCAACGATACAATCCACCGAAGAAAGCAGTTTCAGTTCGCGATATTGACGAAAGCTCCACCATTGTCTTGTCGTGCGTTTTTTGGGCGCAACGGTCACCGCATAAAGCACTTTGATCCCCAGCGAACGCAGCTTCCGCAACATCGGAATAGACTGCGGCCGCAGCGTTCCAACCAGTTGGAGGACATCGGGTCGATGTTCGGGATCCAGGCAATATTGCATCAGCGCCCGGTTATAAACAGATGTCCTGCGCCAGCCTCTTTTGTGAGGCAGTGTGACTCGCCGTACCGGAACGCCTGCGATCTTTTCTTCGGGCAACATCCCGCCGACCGGCATGCCGCTCCAGTCGACGGCGCTGTCTGGAGAGACGTCCTCGTCCAGCGGTGTGCCGGTGAACACCGTGATATCCAACGCGCGTTCTCGCAGGCCCGGGAAGTAACCCATAAATCGAAGCTGAGACCCCCCATAGGTCGGGAAAAAGAGCGGCGATGCCAGGCATAAACGTACCCTTCGGGAAGAACTCACCTTGCTCAGCGCTTCAGTATTTGCAATCACGGGCCCGATGTTCTCTCGCTGTCCAGCCAGATTTGAAACATAAGGATCGACCAGAGGATATTGCTATGGTTTCGCCAATGACAAAGATGTTGCTCCCACAGCCGGCGCACGGCAGCGGCATCGAAAAATCCGTCAGCCTGCAGACGCTCGACCGATAAGAGTTCTTCGACCCAGTCTCGCAGCGAATTCCGCAGCCAGTCCTCGATGGGCACACCGAAGCCACGTTTCGGTCGATCCGTCAGGCGTGCAGGAACGTAACGATCCAGAACCTCACGAAGCACCCGCTTACCTCCTTTCCGGTCCAGCAAAAACCGGTCGGGCAGGCGCCACGCAAACTCCGTAATCCGGCTGTCAAGAATTGGACAGCGCGCCTCCAGGCCTACTGCCATGGTGGCTCGATCGACCTTCACCAGGATGTCACCAGCCAGATATCCCGCATAGTCGAAATGCCGCATCGCGGCAAGCGGGGCGACGCCCTGCGCCCAGACCTGTGGATCGGTCAGATTACTGCGGCAATACGCGGAACCCGGCACCAGCGACTCCGGCTGACAGGTTCTGGAGTAGTGATTTGCAATCAGCTCCTGCGGCGATTCTGCGCGCCAGCCGCGCATTTTCCTCTGCAGTTTAACCGCAGCTTTTTCCCAGCTGCGTACGCGTTTTCCTGAGCCTGGATTGTCCGGCTTTAATACTCGCCAGCTCTTTTCGGCGACAAAACCCACCGCACCGACCATGCCTGCCCTGGCAGCGTGAGGGACTCTGGACATCAGCTTCCACTGCGCCAGGCCCTCCGCATAATGGTTGTAGCCGGCAAAGGTCTCGTCACCACCATCACCCGTCAGCACCACCTTGACCTGCTGCCTTGCCAGCTCAGCCACCAGCAAGGTCGGCACCTGGGAAGCATCGCCAAAGGGTTCGTCATAAATCGCGGGAAGTCTGTCTATAACATCCATACATTGCCGGGATGTCACTATCAGCTCGTGATGTTCGGTGCCCAGATGCTCCGCAACAGCAGAGGCATAGCCGGCTTCATCATATTTCTTTTCTTCAAAGCCGATCGAGAATGTCTTGATGGGCCGAGTGCTGTTTTTTTGCATGATTCCAACAACCGCGCTCGAGTCGACTCCACCTGAGAGAAGCGCGCCCAGATCGACATCGGCGACCATTCTTTCGGTCACGGCATCCGTCATCAACTCATCCAGCTGATCGACTGCTTTATCGAAACTGCCGGTGAATGGCTGGCTCACTGCCTGCTCCATGACCGCATGAGATAACCAGTAGCTTTCCATGGAGGCCGCCTCCGGAAGGCCGTCTGCCGGTATATTGATGAACGTGCCGGGCTGGAGCTTGCGAACACTGCAGTAAATGGACAAGGGTTCGGAGATCCAGCCGTACTGGATAAATTGACCCAGTGCATCCCGGTCAATTGTTCTATCGAAGTCAGGATGAATCTTGAGCGCCTTGAGTTCCGAAGCAAACAGCAATGTGCCATTGCACCACCCATAGTAAAGCGGCTTCTTGCCTACCCTGTCACGGGCCAGCGACAGAATGCGCTTCTGAATGTCCCAGACGGCAAACGCAAACATGCCATGCACAGTTTCCAGAGCCCGCTTCAGGCCCCGGCGCTCGATTGCCGCCAAAAGCACTTCCGTGTCGGACTGCCCCACAAATGGATAGCCTTCTTTTTCCAGATCGGGCCGCAGGGTTCTGAAGCTGTAGATTTCACCATTGAACACGATGACATAGCGACCGGATGCGGAGCGCATCGGTTGAGTGCCGGCGGAAGAAAGATCGATGATAGACAGCCGTCGGTGCCCCAGCGCAATGCCCGCCTGCGCTTCCACCCATGATCCGGCGCCGTCGGGGCCGCGGTGGCCCAGCGATTGGGTCATTTTTTCGACAACCCGTGTCATTACCCCCTTGTCGAGAGACCGCGAAAGATTTAAAAAACCTGTGATACCGCACATTGCTGCCACTGTTCCCTGGACTGCTGAAACCAGACAGCAGATGCTCCCCAATTCTACACGTAATTGTTACGCGATCAGATGTATCCGTTTATAGTACCAAAACTCTCTGATATGATTTCGCGTCCAGAACATAGCGGGCTTCCTTCGCCACATTCCTCTATCTGGTCTTGCGCGCCCGCCGAAGCCGATGATATCTGCGCCTTAAAACTACAGGTCCCTATGAATCCAACCGGCAGTACACCGCGCATCTGGCTGGTGATCGGCGACAAACTCGGCGATAACGCACAGGTCGAGATTATCGCCGATGCATTGCATCTGCCGTATGAGATTCGGCGCGTGCTGCCGAAGCCGCAGTTCGTGCTCGGCAAGCCCGGGTTCAGACCTTCGCTCTATCACCTCGACCTCGATCGTTCGGACAAGCTCGAGCCGCCCTGGCCGGACCTGATTCTGACCATCGGGCGGCGCGCCTCGATGGCTGCGCTGTGGATACAGGAACAGTCAGGTGGCCAAAGCAAAATTGTCCTGCTCGGCAGGCCCAAACGGTGGATGGAACGCTTTTCCCTGATTATCGTGCCCTCGCAGTACCGAATGCCTGACAATCCAAAAGTCCTGCACCTGGCGCTGCCGCTGATGCGCGGCAACGCCGACGCCATTGCAAAGGCGGGGAAAGCCTGGCAGGCGCGCTTCGCCGACTTGCCGCGACCGCTCACGGCGCTGCTGGTCGGCGGTCAGACCAAGCCTTTTCGTTTCGATGCGGACGCGGCCCGTACCCTACTCGACTCAGCCAGCCGCGCCGCCGCCGGGGGCTGCCTGTACATCACCACCAGCCGCCGCACGCCGCCTGCGGTCGTCGACATGTTCAGGCGCCATCTGCCGGCCGGCGCGCGGCTGTATTGCTGGTCACCTGACAGCAGTGACAACCCTTATCTTGCCCTGCTCGCGCTGGCAGATCGCTTCATCGTTACCGGCGACAGCGTATCTATGATGGTGGAAGTGGCGCGTCTCGGGAAATCCCTCGCCATCTTTCCACTGCCCTACCAGCAAGGCATCGGGCCGCGGCTCCAGCAGTTGCTGGGAAAGCGGCTGCATGGCGGCACCGCGTCTCAACGCAGCGGTGATCGTCTGCTGACCGGACTGGGCACGCTGCTATACCGGCTCGGGCTGGTTCGCTTCTCGCGCGATCTCACCGCGGTACACCGGCTGCTGTATGAAAGGCAGCTTGCAGTGCCGCTGGGGCAGGAGTTCATCGACGACACCCGAACACCGGCTGACGAACTGAGACACGTGATTCCCAGGATCCAGGAACTGTTGCCGGAAAACCCGGGAGCGGCGAAAGCCGAAACAGAGAACGACGCGTCATAGTCGCCACCCTCAACCCTAAGAACTCCTGTATACTGCCGCCCGTCCCAATATCCCTCACTTCCGTAAAGCCCGATCATGTCACACGAGAATGCAAGCAGCTGTCCGGTCTGCGCCGGCCCCGGGAAATACGATTTTTCCGGCGAGGATCTGATGTTCGACGGCAAACGGGTATTCGATTATCACCGTTGCCGGTCATGCGATCTGATCTACCAACACCCCATGCCCTCAGGGGAGGAAATTTCAGGCTTTTATCCGGATTCCTATTCGATCTACAGCGAACCTGCGCAGCCCTGGTTCCCGCCGCGTGCACTGCGCACGCTCAGAGACAAACTTGGCTACAGACATCTCGAAGTCAAGGGAAGCGCGCTTAAGATGTTGTTGCCGGGCAAAGCTGTACCCGAGGTTGCCCCTTTCATCCCCGGCGGCAGGGCCCTGGACATAGGCTGCGGGAACGGCGAATTTCTGCTGCGGCTGCACTCCATCGGCTGGGAATGTCAGGGCGTCGAATTCAATGACAAGGCCGTTGGTATATGCCGCTCACACGGACTGCAGGTGTTTCACGGCGATCTCAAGTCCGCCGGATTCGAAGCCGGCACGTTCGATTTCGTAACCGCCAACCATCTCATCGAACACGTCCCTGACCCGCACGAACTGATGCGTGAGATAGCCCGCATCACCCGTCCGGGAGGTCGTGTCCTCATCCGCACGCCCAACAGCCAGGCGCTCGGTCGCAACTGGTTCGGTAGATACTGGTTTGCCAACGAGGTGCCGCGCCACCTGATGCTGTATTCCAGGCCCAATTTACAAATGCTCGCTGCCAGACATGGACTGGAAGCGGAAACCGTCTTCACGCCGGTGAAACCGAAGATCCTCCTCAGAAGTCTGGATTACGTGCTGGGAAACCGCAGTAAACCGTCGGAAAAAAGAAAACTGAGGAAATGGCTGGCGCGACTCTACATTCCTGCGGCGAAAGTCACTGGCAGAGGTGACGAGTTATTTGCGATGCTGGTAAAACGCTGAACTTCATTTTCAGTCGGCAACGACACTAAACACTGTCGAAAAGGCTCCTCCAGCGTGCGGCTATCACCGGGATGCTGAACTGTTCGCGGATCAGCTGACGCGCGCAGTGCACGTGCTCGTCGATGATTTGCGGATGATCCATGTATGCGGCCAGCCCCTGTTCCCAGTTATCGAGAAAACTGCAGTCCGCGAAAACCTGGTAGCTCGGTATGCTGTCAGCGACCACGCCAAGTCCCTGGTTCAGCGACAGAGCGATGCGGTTATTGGTTTTGACTTCGGTGAACTCATTGACGTCGATGGGTATCACCGCAACGTCATGCAGCTTGAGTGCGGTAAGGAAAGTGTGCGCGCTCCAGGCGACATAACAGACCGGGATTTTCCAGTCGCGGAATACCTCGTTGAAGACGTCTCGTGAATTACTGATTACGCTGAGCGTGAGCGGTCGTCTGGCATGCAGCTTTTCGAGCAACGGTCGGAGCTTGCGGACGTGCGCCAGTCCGGAATCGCCGTAACTGGCCTTATGGTTGCCGAACCAGACCAGGTGGACAGCCTTGCGGTTTGCGCCGCTGTCGAGAAAGCCGCGCAGTCCCCTCAACTGCCAGTGCGCTTGTAAACGTCCGCGCACATCCAGCAACTGTCCATGCAGATATTCCTCGACGGCGTCCTCGATCACCCACAAAGGTTTCGTCGAATCGAACTTGCGGCGCACGACGTCGGCCATCGCCTGGCTGGATACAACCCAACAATCGGCAATGGCAAACATCCGGGTCAAACGATCTACGCGCTCATCGCTCAACAGGAAATGGTTGTCGCACAAGTCGAAAATAATCCGGGTTCCGCGACTTTTCAGACGCTCCGCCAATTCTATGTCGCGTGCGTTGTAGGCCTTGGAAAAGACAACGCTTTTATAGGTTTTCTGATGCCGGTCCCGGTATAGTTCAACGGGAAAGCCGTGCGCTCTGAGCTCCCTGATGGAATTCAGGCAGCGTATCCGGACGCTGGCAACCCGCGATTCGTAATTTTGCGGCTTCCAGCCGATTCTAAGCGCTTGTTTCAATTAAACCGATTCTCCAACCTGCATGGAAACAGCCAAGTACATGTGACGCCGTGAGCACTTTTTCCGAAGCCGCATTCTAACCGCGCGAACGTGGTCAGAACATAGATTCCGGGTTACCGTGTGCGGTCGCCGATTAACTGGACTCACAGTTATACTCGTTGGCACCTGTTTCTCCTGATGAAAACCAGTTTCATCCGTGATACTTTAGGCGGCTTAATCAAGCTACCATCCGCACCCGGCCGCCATGCATACCGTACTCAAAAAACTTACCCGTTTCCTGGTCCTTGGGCTGCTGTTCTTTCTGCCCAAAGAAAAAAAAATCCGCATCGATCGCTGGCTGCGGGGCAAGGAAGAATGCCGCAAACTGAAACTGGCCGATGCGGTAATCGTCTCTTTCGGCAAGAGCGGTCGCACCTGGGTGCGCGTCATGCTGTCGCGTTTTTACCAGGTGCAACACGGGTTGTCCGAGCGGCACCTGATCGGGTTCGATAATCTGCACCGCAAGAATGCCGCAATCCCGAAACTGTTTTTCACGCACGACAACTACATCAAGGATTACACCGGTAACCGCGATACCAAGGCCGACTTTTACGACAAGAAGGTGGTACTTCTGATCCGCAATCCGCTGGATGTTGCCGTCTCGCAGTTCTTCCAGTGGAAATACCGCATGCGGCCCGGCAAAAAGGCGCTCAATCAGTACCCGCAGCACGGCATGGATATTCCGATATATGACTTTGTCATGGATCGCGAAGCGGGACTGGAAAAAATCATCGATTATCTTAACTTATGGGCGTCGGAATCCGAACGGGTCGGCGATCTGCTGATTGTGCGCTACGAGGACCTGCGCGCCGATACCGGGGCCGCTCTGCAGCGCATCGTCGATTTCATCGGTACGCCCGGAACTGCCGAGCAGATCAACGAAGCCGTGCGCTTCGCGTCGATAGATAACATGCGCAGTATGGAAACCAAACGCACCTTCTGGCTGAGCGGGAGCCGTATGGTGGCCAAAGACAAGAGCAATCCCAATTCTTTCAAGGTACGGAAGGCCAAGGTCGGTGGTTATCGCGATTATTTCGATGATGCGCAGATCGAAACCATGACCGAACTGCTGAACCGCCGCCTGGATCCCGTATTCGGTTACACCTCTCCACCCGAGGGGACGGCGCAGGTCTCGGGCGCCTGATGCCGAGTGACGGCGGTATGTTGGGATTCCGCCTTTATTCACTTATAATTCCGCCAAATTTACGTTTTCTGAGGTCACTCATTTAATGGACAATTGCGTTTTCATCCAGACCAACCACAAGCAGATCGTCGGCGCGCTGGTTGCTGAATATGCGCTGCGCCGTAATTCGCAGCATAACGACAAGTTCGATGTGCGCATCATGGACACCCGCGATTATCCGTTTTTCAAGGCGCGCGAAGGTCAGCTGTACCTGCGCGACGGCGTCAAGCGCACCTGGCTCAATGATGACCTGCAGTCGTTCACCCCGACACGCTTCATGCCGCCCGAGCTGATGGGCTACCAGGGCCGTGCGGTGGTCATCGACCCGGACATTTTCGCCGTAGCGGATATCTGGGAACTGCTTTCCCGCGACATGCAGGGCAAGTCGATCATGTGTCGTCCGCGCTCCGGCACCAAGGGCATCATCGACCGTTGCCTGGCCAGCAGCGTAATGCTGCTCGATTGCGCAAAACTGTCGCACTGGAAAGTCGAGGAACAGTTCAACGAACTGTTTGATTTCAAGCGCGACTATATGCCCTGGATCTGCCTGCGTATGGAAGATCGTGACAGCATCGGTCTGTTCGAGAACGAGTGGAATGACTTCGACAGACTTAACGCCAACACCAAAATGCTGCACGTCACCCGACGCAAGACCCAACCCTGGAAAGCCGGCCTGCCGATCGACTGGCGGCCCGCCGAGCGTTTCCGGCTGTTCCCGCCGGTCGCCTGGCTGATGCGTGCGCGCAGGCGCCTGTTCGGTGAATACGGCATGCTCGGCAAGTACAAGGAACACCCGGACCAGAACCAGACCACGCTGTTTTTCGGTCTGCTCAAGGAGTGTATCGATAAAGGCATAGTTACCGAGGCCATGCTTCACGAGGAAATGAAGCAGAATCACGTGCGGCATGATGCACTGCAGGTCCTGGAACGCACTCCCGATCTTGCGCCACCTGGCGGCCCTCCACTGAATCTGCATCCTGCCTGAGACAGCCAAATGAGCGCTCGGACCGCGGGTAAGAGCCAGCGGCTGGCGTTCCTGCTGCCGGATCTGGACGGTGGAGGTGTGCAGAAGAACACCTTGACCATCGCCAGGGGCATGGCAGCACTGGGGTTCGATATCGACCTGCTGCTGTGCTCGGAAACTGGCGCGCTGCTTAGCCAGGTCCCGGAACACTTCAACATTATCGGCTTGCAGCAGGACCGGCAGTGGGCCGCGCGTTGCAAAGCCTTTACCGCCGGAAACACATACTGGAGTGCCTTGCTGCAACCGGTTTTGCTGGCGCCCAAACCGTCCAAAACGCTGCGTTACCTGCCGGCCCTGAGCGAATACCTGCGCACTGCACAACCTGTTGCGCTGCTGTCGGCGATCGTGCACCTGAACATCGAGGCGGTACTTGCCAAAGCCATGTCGGGCGCCAGTACCCGCATTATCGTCACCCAAAGCCACCAGTTCTCCACCTGGCATGGCCTCTCCGGGGAATGGCGACGACGTCATATTCGCAACCTGGCCCGCAAAGCCTATCTGGCCGCCGACGGGATTATCGCAGTGTCACAGGGCGTGGCTACCGATCTGGTTGAGTATCTCGACCTTCCCGATGAGCGTGTGGAAGCTATTTACAATCCGGTAGTCACCCCGGAACTTCTGGAGGGTCGCGCCCTGCCTGTCAACCATCCCTGGTTCGGAGAAGGCGAACTGCCTGTGATTCTCTCCGTAGGACGACTCGGCCGGCAGAAGGATTTCGCCACTCTGGTCCGGGCGTTCGCGCAGGTCAGAGAACATTTCCCGTCGCGCCTGCTGATTGTCGGTGAGGCGTGCGACTCCAGCAAAAACGAGCGGCGCAGACGGGCGCTGCTGGCGCTGGCTGAGGAATTGGGAGTCGGCGATTACCTGAACTTCCAGGGTTTCGTCCACAACCCCTATGCCTACATGGCCAATGCGGCGGTATTCGTGCTGTCCTCGCATTATGAAGGCTTCGGAAATGTACTCGCCGAAGCCCTTGCCTGCGGCTGCTCTGTGGTCAGCAGCGATTGCCCCAGCGGGCCCTCAGAGATCCTGCAAGATGGCGCGTATGGAAAACTGGTACCCGTAGGCGACAGTGCTGCCATGGCGGAGGCCATCTGCGAATGTCTGCGCACGCCGGCACAACGCGAGCGGCAGTATCAGCGTTCGCGCGAATTCGCCCTGGCGCCTATTTCAGAACGCTACATGCACTCCCTGCTGGGGACCTGATCCTGATCAACAGATGATTTTCCGCTCTGTCGACAGCGCCAGGCGATCATCACCAGCGCCAGTGGCAGCCAGAAGAACAACCAGTGCTCTTTGGGTCGCGTGAGCAGTCGGTCGAGATCGGGAAATGCGCAGACCGCGCCGTATACCAGCAATGCCAGGTAATAGACCCGCGAGTCAATCCGGTCCAGACGCCAGGCTCTCAAAGCTGCCACTCCGAGCATCCACAGAAGTAGTGCAAGTCCGATCAGGCCGCCGTCGCGCAAGGTGGCGAGATAGGCATTGTGGGCATGCACAAAAGTTCTGCCATCAGTGGCGACAACGGTATCCGAAAGATACCCGGTACCGAACCACAGATGATCGAGAGCCTGCTGAAGAACGGTATCCCATATAACCGGACGGAACGGCATGCTGCGCGTCAGACCATCCCACAACGCCGGCTGATAGAACACCAGCGCCGCGAGGGCCAGCACCACAACTGCGATCGATATCATGCCGCGGCGACCTGTCATCAACGCCGCAGCCACAATCAGCGCAACCAGTGCGGTTCTGCTCTGGGTAAATATAACGGTAAGCGTTAGCACCAGAAATGCCAGCATGAACCCGAAGCGCAACCACCGTTCGCGGCTGCACTGATGGAAATGGAGCGCCAGCAGGGCAAAGAATCCGTAGGCGCAGCCGGCCAGGATTTCATGGCTCATACGACTGATCGGCCGCAGGCGAGCGTGCGGGAAAGGATGTTCGGCATACCACACCAGGATTGAAACCAGTCCGACCAGTGCGGCCAGTGCGGTCAACATACGCAGCATTCTGTCGAAGCGCTCCGGCGCACTGGCATAGACGCTATCCGTGGCGATGAAAAATCCCGCTACCAGTACGCCGTAACCTGCCACAGTCGCAAATTCCGCCCACTGGAAATTCGTGCTCCATAAAGCCGTGGCGACCATATAGGCGATATAACCGGACACCAGCCACAGCGCCCGGTCGTCGCGCAGTGTTTGCAGCGCCTGCGCCGGGCGTAACAAGACCGGCAGTAACACGAACAGGTAATAGTAACGGTAGTGTTCCGGTGCTTCGGGAAACAAAAAATACCCGGCCAGGAATCCCGCATAGAGCCAGAAACAGACGGTCGAGAATGCTGGCATGCGCAGGCTGCCGGTCATGCCTCGCCAGATCCCGGCATCATCATTCACAGGGGTTACCAAACAGCTCGCGAACCCGGTTCGCCGCGCTCGCAAGATCGTCTTCAGTCGCTGGCTGTCGCTCCCGGTCCCAGGCCTGGCCCGCCCATACCGCGTGCCCGCTATCCACCAGGTGAGCCTGCAGGCGAGTGACGTCCCGCCGCATGCGCGCTGGCCCCAGCCGTGTAGCCAATGCATGTATTAGTGGTCGGTAGCCTAAACGCGGCCATTTGAATTTACCTGCTGCGGCCGAGTCGAGCGGCACCTCCGGCCGGTCCGACAGATCAAAAATGTGCAGTGGCTTACCGGTTGCACCTGCTTCTGCCAGCATCGACATGCTTTCGCCGCTGACCACCAGGTGGTCGGCCAGACCGAGAAACGCCTGGTAGGGATTTTCGGTAGTGCGGTCGCCCCAGTGCCAGGC
>JAGXGS010000012.1 GCA_024636585.1 Thiogranum sp.
ACCTGTCGCGTCGGCCGCCAATCGGATTAACAGCGTTTCAGCCATTGTTCCCCGCTCTGGTCCAATTCCACCAATGTTAACATGATCACTGCGCCGGTCCTGCTATTCAGCAGCCTGGCTGTTCTATCCACACGTCAGGCCATCGGCGTATTCGCGCCGCCGCTGCACGACCTCCGTGCCCGTGGTCGAGCGATGCACCTGCGCCGTCAGGTGCGCGCGGCCCTGCCCCACATAGGAGGTGGCCAGCAGGGCAAACCACTCGCTCTGTATGCTGAGGGTGGTCAGATCCAGTGGCTTGCCGGCCAGTACGGTCAGGGAGGCAAAGTCGTTAATGTCGTTAAAACCCCCATCCGGCCGAAGCTCCCGCTCATCCACTATTTTCTGCGTATCCATGAGCGATAAATTCGCGGCCACAGTGAGCAGCGCCTCGGCACTGGCGGTGTTGACGTTGAGCGGCGTCTGCGGGTCCGGAAGCGCGCTCACGTGCGGTTCCAGAAGCGCGATAGCCTTCGCATCGTATCCTTTTATCAGGCGCAGCTCGCTGAGGTTTGCCATCGGGCGATTGGCGGCCCGGTAGACAGGCTCCTGCAACAGATAATAATCATCTTCGGCGCCCGCCAGCCGGGCGTTGATATCGACATCCATCCAGTCGACGAGCGTGTCCGCCAGCTCGGCGTCCAGGTCCAGCCCCACGAGCAGGCGCTTGTAGCGATCCACGGCATCCGGATTGAATTTACCGGTGGCATCCACCAGGCTGTTCAAATTGAAGCGGCCCTGAAGGTCCAGAATACAGCCGGTAACCATGCCGCCTTCGACGATAGAGGCCGGCGGCCGGGTCGACCAATCCTCCGCCAGCGTGTCGAATGTGCTGTCGCGCAGATCCCGCTCCAGCACCACGCGCGCCCAGTTCTCGGCGCCGGTCACATAGGCATAAGCCTGTTCACCGTGCAGCAGGTTGCCGGTACGACGAATATCCAGCTGCTGACGGCTGGCCATCGAGGCAGCCGCCACCACCGCCAGGGCCACCACCAGCAGCGCCGTGATCAATGCCACGCCGCGTTCCTTGCTGCGGTACATCGCATCGGTTCGTCCCGGTCCGGTATTTGTCATCACTAGTTCTGACCCTGTCGAGTTCCGGGATTGCTGCCGCCGGACCCGCCGGCCGGTGGCCTGACCGCCGCCTGATAGCTGTCCGGCGCGCGAAACAGCCATGTGATCAGCCCCAGGTCTTCCAGTTCGACCCTGACTTCCAGTGCTCTCGGCAGCGCCGGACCCGGTGGCCCCGGAGAGGCTATCTGCGCCGGCCAGCTTTCCTGCCATTCGTCGCTCGAGTCCAGGTATCGCACGCTGAACGAGCGGATATCTTCAATCAGCACATCCTCGTCCGGAACGCTGTCCTGGCCCCTGTCCAGTACGCGCCAGCTGAGCCGCAGCACCCGGTCCTGATCCGTCACATAACTGACGCGCTGGATTTCGCTGCGCAAAAAGCCGGCCGGATTGGGATGGCCCGCGCGGCTGAAAGCCATGCCTCCATAGTCGCCGCCGGCGATCAGCGCTTCCTGAACATCGCCAAATTCATCGCGGATCGGTCGATCGACCAGTTGTTCAAGATCGCGCTGTATCACGCGGTATGCCAGCTGCAGATCGGCCAGCCGCTGTGCATGGGCGGTGGTGCGCTGCTGCTGCTCCATGACCTTTTGCAGACCGCCGTAGGCCATCGCACCGACCACCGCGAAAACCGCCACCGCGACCAGCAACTCCAGCAGTGTGAAGCCCCGCGCGCGGCTGGCTGGAGAACCATACATCATGGTTTGCGCACCAGGCCGCTCAGACGTGCCAGCGGCGGCTGATCCGGTGCCGCCAGCGGAAAGATTTCTATGTCGACGCGTCGCAGGTCCTGTTCCGGCGTCTGGGTCACCTGCACCACCCAGCGCCATTCGCGCGCGGTGTTTCCGGAAGCCGCTTCAGGAAAGCTGACGTCACCTTTCTGCTGTCCGGTTGCGGGCCAGGTGTCAGCTAACTGCATACTCACAAGCTGGTTGTGTGCGACCCAGTCGGCAAACGTCCGGTCGCGCAGATACGCCTGGTTGCGCGTAAAGCCGCCGGCGGTCTGGATTACCGCCCCCAGCGCTATCGCCAGCACTGCCAGCGCCACCAGCACTTCGAGCAGCGTAAAGCCGCGCGCGCGTCTCATTCCAGCTCCAGCCGCCCGAGCAGGGTCGCTGTGACGCTGAACCGGCTTTCCGTTTGCGGCGCAGAAAATGTCAGCACAAAAGGTGTCATCTCGCCGCTCGACAGCAGAAACACCTGCGGCAGATCGGAGTCCTCGGTCACCAGGGTCGGCGGCGGGTTGTCCTGCAGATCAAGCTGCAGTTCCATGCCCGGGGGCAGGGTGCGGGGACGTAATTGCGGGTCATTGGCCAGAACCTGCCATTTATCTTCGCGCCAGATCATGAACTCGTATCCGACCTCGGTGAAACGCACCGCCAGTTGCTCGCTGGTCAACACTGCTTCGTCGCTGCCGAGTCGCAGCAATGCCACTACCCGTTGTGCCTCGCGATGCATTTCCTCGGCGCGCGAGTCACCGGCAATAGACAGCATGACCGCGCTGGTCACAATGCCGATGATGACCAGCACCACCATCAGTTCCAGGAGCGTGAAACCGGCTGATTTTCGCACCCTGCCAAATGCCGACAGCCTGCGTTTCGCAGGCTGTCTACAGGGTGTTCGGGAATGTGTCACGCTTTGAATCAGCGCAGGTCCCAGTTACCGATATCGTCGTCACTGGGCTGGCGATCCGGCCCCAGCGAATAAATATCCATGACGCCTCGCGCACCCGGATACAGGTACTGATACGGCTGCTGCCACGGGTCGCGCGGCATGCGATCGATATAGCCGCCCTGTTTCCAGTTGACCGGTTCCGGAGATGTGTCCGGCCTGGTCACCAGCGCCTCTATCCCCTGATCGGTGGATGGGTATTCGTAGTTGTCGAGCTTGTAGAGATTGAAGGACGCTTCCAGCGCCCGGATATCCTGGCGCGCCTTGGTAATACGCGCTTCATCCGGCCGGTCCATGACCTTGGGAACCAGCACTGCGGCCAGAATCCCGAGAATAACGACCACGACCATGACCTCGATAAGTGTGAATCCGCTCGCGCGCTGCCTGTTTTGAGAGTGCATGTACGATTTGCTCTGTCTGGTTAGAAACAAGATGGGAACCCGGCTTTCCATTTAGGACCGCATTCTATCGTGAAAATGCCCTGGAGTGGAAAAACAGCAGCGATTGTGGCGGAAACTAGTGCAGGTAGCTATGGGTGCGCAGGCTGTAAAGGTGCCGCTCGGCATCCACCAGGTGCTGGCCCCAGTGCTGCTCGAAGCCACGCTCCCACAGGTGGGCCACCACTTCGGGTCCGGCAGTGTCGAGCAGCTGCAGACCGCGTTTTAATTCAAAATAGATGTCGGTCAGGTCGTCGGCGAGGCTGCCGCTGAGGTGCTCCGCGGCATCGTCAGGGTTATCGAACTCGAGCCAGTACATGTCCTGCTCACCGAGTTGCATGCGCAACCGGCTGAACAGATCGAAACGCGCATCCAGATCGGAACTGTCGGGGGGGAAGCCCACGCCGCCGGAATCCCGCAGGCTCACGACGCGCGCATGCAGGCGCGGCAGAATCTGGAACACCGGAGCCAGCCAGTCGGTGCCGGCGGCAATCCGGTCGATGAGCCCGCAATACTGGCGAGCGGTTTCAACCAGTTCACGAAATTCAACACTTTCGGCGCCGGTCATATACCCCTCCCGGATACAGTCTCCACGCCACCCGCACGCAATACCTGTGTTTCGCCGGGTCGACCTTGCGCAGCTCTGTGCCTGTTTACGCGCTTATTTCCTAGTGTAGCCGCTACTGCAAAGTTTGCCCGCACGGCCTTGCGACTGTCATGACAGTCAGATCTCCATCAGTTCAAAGTCGTCCTTGCCGGCCCCGCACTCTGGACAGACCCAGTTGAGCGGCACATCCTCCCAACGCGTACCGGGTTCGATACCCTCTTCCGGATAGCCCTTTTCCTCGTCATAGATGAACCCGCAGATAACGCACATGTAGGTTTTGTATTCAGCCATATTCCGTTCCTGTGTCGAGTTGTCTACAGTGTAGCCTGTCAGGTCACGCCACAATAGCGGCCCGATGGTACAATGATCGCGCGCGTATACAGGCCGCAGCACCGGCCCGGCACCCGTCGACAGCACTCGCACACACAGGACAGTCCGAATGAAACAGCACAGTTCACCGGTACCCGTGGTCATGGTCTTTTCGGGCAATGATCCTACCGGCGGCGCCGGTATCCAGGCCGACATCGAAGCACTGCTCAGTCACGGTTGCCATACCGCGCCGGTGATCAGCGCACTGACGGTTCAGGATACCCAGGACGTCATTTCCTATACGCCACTGGATGGCGAGCTGATCGTCGCACAGGCGCGCGCAGTGCTCGAAGACATGCCGGTGAGTGCATTCAAGCTTGGCCTGCTGCCGGGCATCGATGTTGTCGAAGCGGTGCATTTGATCCTCAGAGACTATCCCGATATTCCCGTGATCATGGACCCGGTGCTGGCCAGCGGCAGCGGCGCCATGCTCGCCGACGAAGGCGTGATCGACGCCATGTGCGCACTGTTACTGCCACTGGTGACGGTATTGACTCCGAACAGCCGCGAAGCGCGGCTGTTGGCGCCCGAAGGCGATACCCTCGAAGCCTGCGCCATGGCGCTGCTGGATAAGGGTGCGGAGTTCGTACTGGTCACCGGCACCCATGAGAACACCCCCAGCGTTGAAAACCGGCTCTACTCGAACCGCCGCATGCTGGAGTCGTTCACCTACGAGCGGCTGAACGGCAGTTTCCATGGTTCCGGTTGCACCCTGGCATCGAGCATCGCCGGGCTGCTGGCCCAGGGACTGGAACCTTTCTCGGCCATTCATGAAGCCCAGGACTATACCTGGCAATCGCTGGCCCAGGGCCACCGCATCGGCATGGGGCAGCAACTGCCTAACCGGCTGTTCTGGGCGCAAGATGAGCCGGAGTAAGCTGCACGGTCTCTATGCCATCACCGACGCTGCGCTGCAGCCGCCGCAACAACTGACGGAACGGATAGCACTGGCCATCGCCGGCGGCGCGCGCCTGATCCAGTACCGGGACAAATCCGCTGATGCGCAACTGCGGCTGCAGCAGGCCGGCGAACTTGCGCAGCTGTGCCGGATGCATGGCGTGCTGCTGATCATCAACGATGACGTGCAGCTGGCTGAAGCCAGTGGCGCCGATGGCGTGCACCTGGGACGCGAGGATGCAGATGCCGCCGCGGCACGCCGCCAGCTCGGCGCGCAGGCCATCATCGGCGTTTCCTGTTACAACGAGTGGTCACTGGCGGAACAGGCGGTGCAGGAAGGCGCCGACTATGTCGCGTTCGGGCGGTTTTTTCGGTCACGCACCAAACCGTCGGCGGTGCAATCACGACTGGACCTGATCAGCCAGGCCAGACAACAATTAGGCGTGCCGGTAGCGGCAATCGGTGGCATCACCCCCTGCAACGGCAGAATCCTGCTCGATGCCGGCGCCGACATGCTGGCTGTCGTGCAAGGTGTGTTCGGCGCCGATGATATTGCCTCCGCCGCCGCGGCTTATGCCGCACTGTTCGAGGCAGATACAGCGCGGCGCGTTTCGCAACCCAGATCCTGAGGAAAGTTATACATGTCGATTTCGGAACAGCTATTCAACCGCGCTCAACAACATATACCGGGCGGCGTGAATTCGCCGGTGCGTGCCTTCAAGGGAGTGGGTGGAACACCTATTTATTTCACCCAGGGTGAAGGCCCCTGGCTCATCGACGCGGATGGCAAGCGCTATGTCGACTACGTAGGCTCCTGGGGACCGATGATCGCCGGTCACTGTCATCCCGCCGTGGTCAAGGCAGTGCAGGAAAGCGCTGCTCACGGACTGGGGTTTGGCGCGCCAACCGAAGTCGAGACGCAAATGGCGGACCTGCTGTGCGAACTGGTGCCGTCACTGGATATGGTACGGATGGTCAATTCCGGCACCGAAGCCACCATGAGCGCTATCCGACTGGCACGTGGTTTTACCGGGCGCGACAAGATCGTGAAGTTCGAAGGCTGCTATCACGGCCACTCCGACTCGCTCCTGGTCAAGGCCGGCTCCGGCGCGTTGACACTCGGCGTACCCACCTCACCCGGCGTACCAGCGGACCTCGCACAGCACACCCTGACGCTGGAATACAACAACGTCGAACAACTCGAAAAGGTATTCACCGACATCGGCAATGATATCGCTGCGATCATCGTGGAGCCGGTAGCCGGCAACATGAACTGCGTTCCGCCTGCTCCCGGTTTTCTGGAAGCGCTGCGCAGCCTCTGCGACCGGCACGGCAGCGTATTGATTTTCGATGAAGTGATGACTGGTTTTCGCGTCGCCCTGGGCGGTGCCCAGCAGCATTTCGGTGTCACGCCGGATCTCACCACTCTGGGCAAAGTGGTGGGTGGCGGTTTGCCGGTTGGCGCTTTCGGCGGACGCCGCGACATCATGGAACATCTCGCGCCGCTGGGGCCGGTGTACCAGGCCGGCACCCTGTCCGGTAATCCAGTCGCCATGGCGGCCGGGCTTGCCACCCTGGAACTGGTCCGGCAACCCGGCTTCCACGCGCGCCTCACCGCCACTGCGCAACAGTTGCTGAGCGGCTTGAGCGAGCGCGCCGCCCGGGCCGGTATTCCCTTCACCACCAACCAGGTCGGCGGCATGTTCGGACTGTTTTTCACGGACGCTGCACAGGTCGATAATTTCGCCGCAGTCAGCGCCTGCAACGTGCCACGCTTTCAGACTTTTTTCCACGCCATGCTCGAACGCGGCGTCTATCTCGCGCCATCCGCATATGAAGCCGGGTTCGTTTCGTCAGCGCACGATTCAGCGGCGATCCAGGCCACGCTGGATGCAGCCGAACAGGCCTTCGCCACACTTGCGTAAGCGCGCAGTCCGCTGATCGCACGCTCACTCAGGAGCTGACCGGGAATGGAAACATTCTTCTCCGGAGTCATGGACTGGGTGCAACTGCATCCGCTCTGGGCCGGAGTGATTGTTTTTGTGGTATCGGCACTGGAGTCCCTGCTGGTGGTCGGTCTGTTCGTACCCGGCAGCGTGGTCATGTTCGGCTTCGGCGCCATGATTGCGGCCGGCAGCATGGAGCTTGTGCCGACCCTGATTCTCGGTGCGGCCGGCGCCGTGTGCGGCGATGGCATCAGTTACTTCATCGGGCGGCACTATCACCAGCGACTGCGGGTAATGTGGCCATTCCGGCGTTATCCCCACATGATTGCGCGCGGGGTGGATTTCTTCCACCAGCATGGCGGCAAGAGCATCCTGCTGGCGCGCTTCGTGGGACCGGTACGGCCGCTCATACCCGCGGTCGCGGGCATGCTCGACATGCCGGTCAGGCGTTTTTTTGCCGTGGATACACTCGCTGCGATGTTGTGGGCGCCGGCCTATATCCTGCCCGGCGTGCTGTTCGGCGCGTCGATCGGTGTCGCCGCAGAAATCGCCGGCCGGCTGGCGGCGCTGCTGATCATGCTGGTTGCACTGGTGTGGCTATCCTGGTGGCTGGTCAAACGCATCGCACGGGTGCTGCAACGTTATGCCATGCCCATGCAGATGCGCATACTCGAATGGTCGCGTCGCCATCGCAGCGCACAACCGCTGATCGCCGCACTGCTGGATCCGAACCATCCTGAAGCGCGTGGCATGACAGTGCTGACCACGCTGCTGCTGGTGGCGAGCTGGATGTTCCTGATCACTCCGCAACACCTCGGTACTACCGGGCTGTTCAACAACGTTGACCTGTATCTGTTCAATCGTCTGCAGGACCTGCGCAGTCCGCAGGGCGATCGCCTGATGGTGATCATCACCCATCTCGGCAGCAGCCCGGTCCTGTACGGCTTCACAGTCGTAATGACTTCATGGCTGCTGTGGCGACGACGCTCGCGTGCTGCTGTTCACTGGCTGTTGACGGTCGCCAGTGTCGGTCTGCTCACCCAGGTTTTGAAATGGTATGCCACGGCGGTTCGGACACCGGCGCTCGAGACCGCTTCCGTAGCTCATGCCTTTCCGAGCATTCATGCCGCCCTTTCGGTGGCCGTATTCGGTTTCCTGGCCGTCATGATTGCGCGCGAATTACGCAGCACCTGGCACTGGATTCCTTATTCCGTCGCCGTGCTGCTGATCGTGCCCATCGGCTTTTCGCGCATCTATCTCGGCGCGCACTGGTTTTCCGATGTACTGGTTGGATGGAGCCTGGGTCTGGTCTGGGTGGCACTGATGGGAATCGCCTACCGTCACCATCCGGCCGCGCCATTATCGGCAGGACGCTTTACGCCACTGGCGGCAGCTGTGCTGATGTTACTGGCAGTCAGCCACAGCGTCCGGCATCTGCACCAGGATCTCGAGCGTTACCGGCCCGCCCAGGCGGCGCCGGTAATGATTGACCGGACGGAATGGCTGAACGGCGGGTGGAGTGCCATTGGCACTTACCGTGACGACCTGAAAGGTCTGCATGATCAGCCTCTGAATGTCCAGTGGATGGGCAGTCCCGATCAGCTCATCGAGCATTTGCGCGGCCAGGGCTGGCGCCGTCCGGCCGTTGCCGACCTGTCCAGTCTTGCCGATCTGTTCAACAGCCAGGCGGGTGTTTCCAGACTGCCGGTACTGCCGCAGTTGCATCACGGAGAAGCCCAGCAGCTGTTGCTGGTACGCGATCTGGAAGATATGCCGCGACTGCTGGCACTGCGTCTCTGGACGTCACGACAACATGCAGCGCGCGACGACTCGGCACGCCTCTGGACGGGTACCGTGACGCATCTCTACATCGAGGATCGTTTTCGGCTGTTTCGTTTCCTGCGCACCGGGGTGGACTTCGATACTGCGCTAGGACGTTTCGCCGAAGACACGCGGGAACTGGGGCAGCGCTGGGTGCGCAGGCCGGTCGAACGCGATCCGGCAGCGCGCTTCGACTGGGACGGCAGCGTTTTGCTGCTTTACGATCCGCCCGTAAACTCCTCCGCCAGCAGCTCCCGGTAAAGCGCGTCCAGCCGCTCCAGCGGTGCATCCATTTCCAGGAGTCGCTGCTTGTCGGATAACGCGAACGGCAACAGTTCAATCAGACGTCCGACGACCCAGGCAGTGTCCTCATAATCAGCAGGCAGATCTGTGTATGGCTTGCCGGCGCGGCGCAACAATTGCGCCAGCAGCTTCGCCAGCGGCTGATGCCGTGCGGGCAGCGCTGCATCGGCGCCTTCGTCCAGCCACTTCACATCGGCGCGTAGCAGCTGGTTGTGCATCAGGTGGCGCGCCACGATCCGGAAACGCCGTTCGCCCTGCACCACGACACTCAGCAGATTGTTTTCGTCGCGGTCAAAATCCTGAATTCGCGCCAGCGTTCCGGTCGCGTAGCAATCCGCGGCCTTGCCGGTCTCGGAACCGCTGCGAATAGCGCAGATTCCAAATCCGCGTTGGGCACGCAAGCATTCGCTGACCATATCCAGATAGCGCGGCTCGAAAATACGCAACGGCAGAACGCCGCCCGGAAACAGCACAGTCTGCAGCGGGAACAGGGTAATTTCTTCCGGATCGCGCATGTCTGGGTGCTATTCGGTGTCTTCGCCCCAGCGCGGCGACAGCTGGTTGTCGACGCCGAGCTGGTCGAGAATGCGGCCAACGACAAAATCGACGAGATCATCGATGCTGGCGGGCTGATGATAAAAGCCGGGATTCGGCGGCAGAATCACCACCCCGAGACGCGCCAGTTTCAGCATGTTTTCCAGGTGCACGGCCGAGAACGGCGTCTCTCTCGGCACCAGGATCAGCTTGCGGCCTTCTTTCATGGTGACGTCGGCCGCGCGTTCTATGAGGTTATGACTGGTGCCGGCGGCGATACCGGCCAGCGTCCCGGTGGTGCACGGACAGACGATCATGGCGCGCGGCGGGCTGGAGCCACTGGCCACCGGCGCCGTCCATTGTTCTCTTCCGAACACCCGCAGCTGATCGGCTCCCGCCGCGTACCGCGCAGTCAGCTCCCGCTGGATTTCGCTGCTGCGCCCGGACAGCTTCAGGTCCGTTTCCATATTGATCACGATCTGTCCCGGCGCAGAAATCATTATGTCGACACGCTCGCCCTGCCGAACCAGCACTTCGAGCAGACGCAAGGCATAGGCAGCACCGGATGCGCCGGTAATCGCAAGCGCGAAGGGCGTGTCATTCATTTCGGGCGGACCCTGTCGACGCCATGCTGGCAGTGCTATCCCGCAGCCTGTCCAGCAGCTTCTCATGGATGCCACCGAAACCGCCGTTGCTCATCACCACCACCGAATCCCCCGGCACCACCGCTGCCGCGACGGCTGCCGCCAACTCATCGATACTGCCGGAAATCATGACCGGGACGGTCAGCCGGTTCGCCACCTGCTGCAGATCCCAGCTTAGATCCGGCGACTGGTACAGCCACACCGCATCGGCCTGCTCAAGCGACGCAGCGAGCTCATCACTGTGAATGCCCAGTCGCATGGTGTTCGAGCGCAACTCCAGAATGACCAGCAGACGGGCATCGCGCCGGTGGTGCCGCAAACCATCCAGAGTCGTGGCAATGGCGGTCGGATGATGCGCGAAGTCGTCGTAGACGGTGATCTCGTTCACTTCACCGCGCACTTCGAGTCGCCGTTTGACTCCCGTGAAACTGCCCAGCGCTTCTATTGACTGCGCGACCGGAACACCGGCATGCCGTGCTGCGGCAATTGCTGAAAGCGCATTGTGCATGTTGTGCGTACCCAACTGTGTCCAGCGCACTTCGCCGAGCGTATGGCCATCCAGTTGCACCGCAAAATGACTGCCATCAGCCGCCAGCGGCAGCGCCTGCCACTGACCGGGGAAGAGGCCTGTCGATACTGTTTCGACCGGTGTCCAGCAGCCCATTTCCAGCACCTCGGAAAGATTGGCATCATCGGCATTGACCAGCAGCAGACCGCTGTGCGGGACGGTGCGGAGCAAGTGATGAAACTGGCGCTTGATGGCGGCGAGGTCCGGGAAAATATCCGCGTGATCGAATTCCAGGTTGTTGAGCACCAGGGTGCGCGGCCGGTAGTGCACGAATTTCGAGCGCTTGTCGAAAAATGCCGTGTCGTACTCATCCGCCTCGACTACAAAAAACGGCGCATCGCCAAGGCGCGCGGAGACACCGAAATTATTCGGCACGCCGCCGATCAGAAAACCCGGCTTCAGGCCGGCCGCTTCCAGAATCCAGGCCAGCATGCTGGCCGTGGTGGTCTTGCCGTGCGTGCCTGCCACCGCGAGTACCCAGCGATCCTGCAGCAGGTGTTCAGACAGCCATTGCGGTCCTGACGTGTAACGCAGCCCCCGGTCGAGCATGTATTCGACCACCTCATTGCCGCGACTCATGGCATTGCCGACCACCACCTGTTCCGGCGCCGGGTCCAGGTCCTCGACGTGATAGCCTTCCAGCAGTTCGATGCCCTGAGCCTGTAACTGGGTGCTCATCGGAGGATAAACATTGGCATCCGAACCCCGCACTTCAAAACCCGCCTCGCGAGCCAGCAAGGCCAGTCCGCCCATGAATGTTCCGCAGATACCGAGCACGTGAATTTTCATTATCTATTCATTCCTGATTCAAACCTCCGGCGGTATAAACAGCGTTTGCAACAGTGCAATCGCCAGCAGGGTGTGCAAAATCGCGACCAGCACGCCAACGCCATAACGACTCGAGAGCGCATGACGAAAAATATGAGCCTGTACTGCAATGCTCCATACCAGCAACAGCAGCCATGCCGACACCAGCAGCGCACCGGGCTGGTCGCCGCTCTCCACACTGCGGTTGACCTGCAGCACCAGCGGCACTGCGAAAAGCCCCAGCAGCATTCCGGTCCCGGCCAGTGCGGTGAGCGTCTGCATCCAGCGCGTTGCTTTCCCGGACAGCGTCAATACGGCCCAACTGAACAGTATCATAAGCAATGCGTCGGCCATCGCCATGCCGAAAGCCTGCGCCTGATCGGTGCCCGGCATGGCCTGCAACAGATCCATTGCGAAGTACCCGAGAATCGACCAGCGCAGCGCAGCGGTGGATCGTGAATCATCCTGCGGCGCACGGCGCAACAGGCATTGATCAAGCCAGGAAAGCAACCACGCCTGCACTGTTGCACTTTTTGTCAGTGACATCCCTTACCTTTACAACCCCCGCGTGCAGGGCTATTTTTTTAATGAGCGTTACAAAACCAAACCTTCCAGGACCGGGTCGAAATGCATGAACATCGACAACCTGCCACTGAGCGCCAGAAATATCCGGTTGCACATTTATCAACCTGATGCTGCCCCGCGCTGTATTGGAGATTCGGGTCCACTGGTCGAATGGCACCTGCGCAAAACCGGAATCCTGCCCGCCATTCTAAAGCATCCTGGAGTCAGGTTGGGCACCAGCTATGTGCATGGCGACTGGGATACCGACCCGCTGCAATTGCCGCGCCTGATACAGGCTCTGCTATCTGTGCAGAATGCGCCGCATGACCGCCTGGGTCGCCTGAATGTGGCGCGCCTGCGCACACTCGCCCGACTCGATATACCACCGCGCTGGCGAGATGACGATTCCGACATTGCCGGCGCCTGCCTCGGCGCCGAACGCCAGCACAGCTGCGGCTGGTTCAGAGAACCCGACATCAGCCTCGAGGAAGCGCAGCGTATCCAGCGCCGCGCACTGCTTGGGCAGCTGCAACTGCGCCCCGGACAGCACCTGCTGAACATCGATGGCGGCTGGGGCAGGCTGCCAGTGTGGCTGGCGGAGCAGACCGGCGTGCAGGTGACCGCGATGGTCGCCACCCGCAAACAACTGCGGTTCGCTCAGCAACTGGCGCGACGTCACGACATGCACCTGCAGGTACGCTTTCAGCTGGGCGACATTCGCAACTGCACCGGTCAGTTCGACCGCATACTGGGCACTTCACCGTGCGCTCAGCGCCAGGGAACCGCGCTCACGCTACTCAAGCCTGTGCAGCAACTGCTACGCAGTGACGGCTTTGCCTGGCTGCAAATGATCATTCGTCGCCAGCCCGGAGAACTGAACAATGGCTGGCTGCAGCGGCAGATGAATCCGCCCCGGCCGCCGTTGCTATCGGAACTTGCCGCCACACTGGAAGCTTCGCAGCTGCGCGCCCTGCATCTGGAAGACCGTTCTACGCACTGGCTCAGCACACTCGAGAACTGGGCGCTGCGTTACCAGCGGCGGCGCGATCTCATCAGCCGGAAATTTGGTATCGTGCCCACGCGTCACTGGGAATTCATGCTCGCAAGCCAGGCCGCGGCCATGCGCGACAGTCAACTGGGGTGCTACGACATTCTGCTCGGGAATGTGCACTGTAACTGGCCTTCCCGGCACGACCCCGAGCGATTACCCGGCAGTCGCCTGGCCCTGGAGCTGAACCGAGCCCTCGCGAGTCTGGCGCGCCACCGGTAACCACGGCCATCAGCGCCTGCGTTTGGCCGGCGCTTTCTTTGCAGCCTTTTTCCTGGCCGGTGCCTTTTTGGCTGGAGCCTTCCTGGCCGGTGCCTTCCTGGCCGGTGCCTTCCTGGCCGGTGCCTTCTTCGCCGGAGCCTTCTTCGCCGGAGCCTTCTTCGCCGGAGCCTTCTTCGCCGGAGCCTTCTTCGCCGGAGCCTTCTTCGCTGGTGCCTTC
>JAGXGS010000013.1 GCA_024636585.1 Thiogranum sp.
CAGGCTCTATCAGATGTCGATTTCGTCCTCATCGCGGTGCCAAGCAGCGGGTTCAGGCTGGTTCTGCTGGCGGTCCGGGAAGCGCTCGGCGATCCATTCAATCTGATCTGGGCCAGCAAAGGGCTCGAGTCCGGCTCAGGCAAATTCCTTCACGAAGTCGTTGAAGAGGAATTGCCTGGTATGCAGACCATCGCAGCCCTGTCCGGTCCGAGCTTCGCGGCCGAAGTGGCCAAAGGTTTGCCAACCGCTGTCACCATGGCATCTCATGACGCCGCGTATGCGCAGACAGTCGCAGCACTTTTCCATTGCCAACGGTTCAGGGTCTATACCTCCGAAGACCTCATCGGGGTTGAGCTGGGTGGCGCCGTCAAGAACGTACTGGCAATCGCAGCGGGCATATCTGACGGCCTGGGCTATGGCGCCAATGCCCGAGCCGCACTGATTACCCGGGGCCTGGCCGAAATCATGCGCCTTGGAACCCGGCTTGGCGGACAACGTGAAACGTTCATGGGTCTGGCGGGCGTCGGCGATCTGGTATTGACCTGCACTGACAATCAGTCACGCAACCGCCGCCTGGGACTCGCCATCGGGCGCGGCACTTCACTGGAAACTGCAGTGGCCGAAATCGGTCAGGCAGTTGAAGGCCTCCACAGCGCCAAAGAGCTCGACGCACTGGCTCAGCGGTATCAGGTCGACATGCCAATCACTGAACAGGTCAAACGGGTACTTTTCGATGCTGAGGAACCGGCCGCAGCCGTGCAGGCTTTGCTGGATCGCGAGTCGAAACCCGAAACGCTCTGATCAGGCGCCGCTCTGGAAGCCTTGCTGGCGCCATGCTTCGTAGACGACGATCGCCACCGAATTCGACAGGTTCAGACTGCGGCTCTGCGAGACCATCGGTACCCGTACAACCTGCCGTGAACCCGCTGCAGCAAGAAGGCTTTCCGGCAAGCCCCTGGTTTCCGGTCCAAACAGGAACGCGTCATCAGGCTGATACGAAACCTGCGAATAGTCACGGGTGCCGCGTGTGGACAGGGCGAAAATCCGCCCCGGATTGACGACCCGAACAAATTCCTCAAATGATTCGTGTGTTTCCACCATTGCCCACTCACGGTAATCGAGACCAGCACGACGCAGCTTGCTGTCCTCCAGCTCAAACCCAAGCGGTTCGATCAGGTGCAGTCGGTTACCTGTGTTCGCACACAGACGTATAACGTTGCCCGTATTGGGTGGAATTTCCGGCTGATAGAGCACGACATGAAACATGGCTTCGCTTTCGGGTGGATAGATTGCGTATTATTACAGAAAATACGCCCGGCGCTTTTCTTTCCCTGATGGTTCAGGTCAAATACGAATCCCATGACTCAGAGCACTAATCCCCTCGCCATAGAATTCTGCGGCATGCCGTTCGATTCACCACTGGTGTTGTTGTCCGGCTGCGTCGGCTTCGGCGAGGAGTACACCCGCATACAGGGTTTTTCCAATCGCGATGTGGGCGCAATCTGCCTTAAGGGAACAACCCTGGCCCCCCGGCTCGGCAATCCTGCGCACCGCGTTTACGAAACACCGATGGGCATGCTGAACGCGATCGGCCTGCAGAATCCAGGGGTTGATCATGTGATAAACACGATCCTTCCGGGCCTGGATTTTAGTGAAACACGGTTTATCGCCAACGTATCGGGATCGACCATAGAAGAATATTACGAAGTGACGCGGCGCTTCGATGATTCCGCTATCGATGCAATAGAAATCAACATCTCCTGTCCCAACGTCAAGGAAGGCGGCGTGGCTTTTGGCAATGACCCGGATATGTCGGCGCGTGTCGTGGAGATATGCCGGAAGGCGACCAACAAGCCGTTGATCACGAAACTCTCGCCCAACCAGACGGATATCGCCGGGAATGCGCGGCGCTGCATTGCCGCAGGCACAGATGCCTTTGCCGTCATCAACACCTTGATGGGGATGGCTGTCGACATTGAGACACGCCGCCCGATCATTGGCAATAATCAGGGTGGCCTGTCAGGCCCGGCGATCAAGCCGATTGCACTGCTGAAGGTCCACCAGGTGCACCAGGTATGCAGGGAACATGGCATCCCGATTATCGGGCAGGGCGGCGTGACCAGCGCTACCGATGCGCTCGAGTTTCTGATTGCCGGCGCCAGCGCCGTCGGTGTTGGCACTGCGCTGTTCTATGATCCGCTGATCTGCAAAAAGCTCAATGAAGGGATCCAGGAGTATCTGGTGAGACACCAGCTGCCACATGTAGGGGCACTGACGGGCTCCCTGCAGCTCAACGGCCAACCATCGGCCTGCCCCTGAAACGCAGGCGGGAATAGCGGCTGAACCTGGCCGAGAACGGCGTCGCCGCGTCATGAACAACAGAATTTTGGCGCTGGCTGTTGGCGCCGCCGATATTAGATGCCCGGTAAGCGAAGCAGGCGCAAGGGCCCCAGCGCTCGCTGCAATCCACCGGAAATAAAAAAACAATCCCTTCAAAAACAACTCGCTGACATCAAAAGTCTTGCAGCTCATTTGCAGCGGGTGACTTCTGTACTGTCGCACACGGGCTCTCCAACCCTCTGGTACACAAGGTTTAATCCGGCTTTCCCGACCCTGGATTTCGACGGCCCGAATTTTGCTTCTTCTTTGCGTACAGGGACTTGTTTATTACAGACTCAGCGCCCGGCGTGGACACCGACCGGCAGGTGCTACACGGAACCGTCCCGGCGACGAGCTTCTGAAGGAGATGCGAATTATGACACTGGCAACGACAAAACAGATCAACCAGCCATCCAGGTGCGGCGAGGCGGCATTGGCGTAACACCATGTACCAGCAAATCAACCTGTATCAGCCGGTATTCAAAAAACAACACAAGGTATTCGGCGCCGCGACCCTGGCGCAGATTCTTGCCGCTGTGCTGGTGCTGCTCGCGATGATTCTTGGCCACGCCCGCTGGACACTCGCAGGTATGCAGGTATCTGCGGACCGGCTGGAACAGCAGCACGAACATATACAGACCGAAATCAACCTGCTCGAGGCGGCTCTGCAAACACCGGATAGTACATCCATTGATCACGAAATAACCGGACTGACCACCTCCATCGAACAGCGCAAATCGCTGCTTCAGCAGTTTCAGCTGCTGTCAGTGGAGCATCGTGGCGGCTTCGCAGATTCGTTCAGGACACTTGCTGAACAACATGTGGCGGGCCTCTGGCTGGATGGCGTGACTCTGGATGCAGTGGGGCGCATGGAAGTCCGTGGCACCGCACTGGATGAAAAACTGATACCTCGCTATCTACAGCAACTGCATCGCAACAGCTTGTCCGGAGCAGCATTCGAGACGGTATCGATGATGCGCCCCGACACCGCAAAACCTCATATTCAGTTCGTACTGCGCAACCACAAGGACAGCGCATCATGGCGTTAGCCGTACAGGCCTATGCGCAACGGCTGTTCGACTGGGTTGATGCCCTAGAGCTGCGCGAGCGTATTCTGATACTGGTGGCCAGTATCGTGGTCCTGTATCTGGCAATGGATTCAGCCGGTCTGCAGCCCACGCTGAAGGCCCAGCAAGCCGCTCAGAAAAATGCCTCCGCTCTCGAGATCAAGCTGAGCGCGTTGCGCGAACAGGCTAACCTGCTCAGTTACAAATCCACCGATGATTCGATGCGCATGCTGGAGGAGTCGCGTGACGGGCTTGTCAACGAACTGGCCGAACTGGACGCGAATATCCTCGCACAACTCGGGGCGCTGGTAGAGCCGGCACAGGCCGCCAACGTACTCGAGCAGGTTGTATCCAGGCACAGTGGATTGAAAATCAAGTCGCTGCAGGCCCGCTCACTACCCATCGACCAGGCGAATGGAGCCAGGGAACATCTGGCAGGACTCAACCGTTATCAACTGGACGTTGAGCTGGAAGGCAGCTATCTCGATCTGCTGGTCTACCTGCAGGAGCTGGAGGCGATGCCGTGGAAATTCTTTTGGGAAAGCGTAGATTTTCAGGTGGCCGAGTATCCGCATGCTGTCTCACGCCTGCAGATCTACACGCTGGGGGCCGCACGGGATGGCTAGGCGAATTCTGATCCTGCTCATGGTGACAGGCTGCTGCGGTATGGCCACGGCCGGAACATTCAATGATCCGACGCGACCTATGCAACCTTCGCAGTTCTTCGGTGACTCTGCTGCTGTAAACCTGGACCAGCTGATGCTGCAATCCATTCTCTACGCACCTCAACGTCGCATCGCCGTCATCAATGGTACCCGGCTTCAGGAAGGTGATCGAATAGGCACTGCGCGAGTGGTCCGGATCGAAGCCGCCCGCGTATTACTGGAAACCAGCGGAGGTATGCGCACTCTGCGCCTTCTGCCCACCCACTTTAAAAAGGTAAGGCCGTGAACAGGACGTTTCGCTTGAATACCGCTATCGTGATCGCCGCCGCAATGTGGCTTGGCGCCTGTCAGACAGCCCCCAGCCAGGATGCCCCTCGCTCACCGGTCAAAGAGGCGCTGCGAACCAGCGAAGTCCCTGTTGATCTGGCGCCGGCAGCACTCCCGCCCGAGATTCAACAAGCACTCATGCCACCGGCATCCTCATCACTACTGGTGACGAAACCACCGGTGCCGACCTTCAATATCTCGGTCAGTGAAATAAGCGCCCGCCAGTTTTTCATGAGCCTGGTCGAAGGGACGCCGGAGAATATGGTCGTGCATCCGGAAGTTTCGGGCACCATTACTCTGGATCTGAAAAATGTCACCACCGAAGACGTGATGTCGACGGTACGCGATGTTTATGGTTACGACTATCGCCTTGGCCGTGGCGGCTATCAGGTTTTTCCTGCACACATGCGGTCGCAGGTATTTAAAGTCGATTACCTCGACATGCAGCGCAGGGGTGGCTCCAGCACCCGCGTCAGCTCGGGGCAGATTACCGATGCAACACGCAATGGTGGCGGCGATGCATCCTCTGGTGACAGCGGCGACTCGTCATCCCGGGAAAACAGGAGATCCAGCCCGGAACGTATTTCCGGTGCTCAGGTTACCACGCGCACCGATGCGGATTTCTGGTACGCACTGGAAAGCTCGCTGAACATGATTATCGGCGAGGAACAGGGGCGTAAAATCATTACCAATCCGATGTCCGGCACGGTGGTGGTTCGGGCATTGCCCCGCGAACTGATGGTCGTCGAACAGTACCTCAACACTCTGCAGAACGCAGTCAGCCGGCAGGTCATAATCGAGGCGAAGATCCTCGAGGTTCAGCTGAACGATTCATTCCAGTCCGGCGTTAACTGGAATGCGCTGATCGATTTCGGCAGCAATCACGAAATCCTGCTCGGGCAACGCGGCGGTGCTACTGCCGTAAATTCGGGGCTGTCGGAATTTGCCGGCGATGCGGTAAATCTCGCCAATCCTTCGCTGAACGGCGCCGCCGCTCAGGCACTCGGTGGCGTATTTGCCATTCAGGCTGACCTGGGTGACTTCAATGCCCTGATCGAACTACTGAGCACTCAGGGTGACGTGCAGGTGCTATCGAGCCCCCGGGTGTCTACTGTGAACAATCAGAAAGCGATTATCAAAGTCGGCACCGACGAATACTTTGTGACCGACGTGGGCGTGGACACCGACACTACCTCGGGTGTGAGCAACAAAAGCGTCGATATTCAACTGACTCCGTTTTTCTCGGGCGTGGCTCTGGATGTCACACCGCAGATCGACGAGAGCGGCGGTATTACCCTGCACGTTCATCCGGCGATCAGTGAAGTGACAGCCGATCCTAAAGAGCTCGGACTCACTACTGAATCAGGCGCGCCTTTGAACGTGCCGCTCGCGCGCAGCACGATCCGTGAATCGGACACCATCATTCGCGCTCGTAATGGACAGGTGGTTGTCATCGGCGGCTTGATGCAGGATCTGGTGAGAGATAAATCTGCGTCGACACCTTTCCTCGGCGACATTCCGGTTTTCGGTCATATGTTCAGGCACACCCGCAAGGTCTCGTCAAAGACCGAGCTGGTTATTCTCCTGCGGCCAGTGATCGTTGACAGCAATCATGTATGGTCAGAAGAGATAGGTCGAGCACGCGAACGCTTTGACATGGTCCAGCATCCGGATTGGCCGTGAGGATGGAGTGGCCATGTATCTTCACCATTTTGGACTGAACGAGCCGCCATTCACACTGACGCCCGATACCGAATTTTTCTTCAATCAGGGCAGCCACCAGGACGCGTTGAACGTCCTGCTGGTCGCGTTACATAATCGCGAGGGCTTTATCAAGGTCACTGGCGAAGTGGGGACCGGCAAGACATTGATATGCAGGCAGCTGCTCAATATGCTTGGCGACGACTATTTCACTGCATATCTGCCCAACCCATTCCTTAATCCCACTGCACTGCGTATGGCCCTCGCCGAGGAACTCGGCATCGAGTTCGCGCGCAACATCGGTCAGCACCGGCTGCTGAAACTCATTACCGATCGGTTGATTGAACTCGCCGGTCTCGGCAAGCAGGTCGTATTGCTGCTCGATGAAGCGCAGGCCATGCCGGACGACAGCCTGGAGGCACTGCGGCTGCTCACCAATCTCGAGACGGAAAAGCGCAAGTTGCTTCAGGTAGTGCTGTTCGGTCAGCCGGAGCTGGATACGCGTCTTGGGCAACGCAAGTTCCGTCAGCTTAAGCAGCGCATCGTATTCTCTTATCAATTGAGTCCCCTGGATCGTCATGCATTGGGTGAATATGTATGCCATCGCATGCAGATAGCCGGTTACATGAAAGGCAGAACACTGTTTTCAGCAGCCGCCATTCGGGAGCTGCATCGCAGTAGCCGGGGCATTCCGCGCCTGGCCAATGTGCTATGTCACAAAGCCTTGATGTCGGCGTATGGAACCGGTGAAACGGTAGTAGCTCGCGTGCATGTACGGCGGGCCGCGCAGGATACCGAAGACGCAGGAAACTCTGGAGCCGGGCGACTGCGCCTGGCTTCGGCGTTCGCAGGGCTGATAACGCTGACCGGCGCAGGACTTCTGTACGCGTACAGCTTATGAGTATCGTCAACCAGATGTTGAAAGATCTCGATGCGCGCTGCGGTTCTGCCAGCAGCAGTCAGGTGGCGGCTTTACATGGGCTGGGGCTAGTCAAGCCAGGCCGCAAAAACACCAGATACGGGAAGATATTTTTGCTCTCGGGCGGCGCTGCCTTACTGCTGGCCGTGGCCGGCTATCAGGCACTGGCATGGTTTCAGGGCAACCATACAGCGCCGACGGTAATCGTTGCACCTGAACCCGCGGCTGAGGCGCAGGCGCTTCCGCTATCCGAACCTGCGGTACCGGCATCAACCGAATTGCCACCTCCGACGGCCCGACTCCCGGAGAAGCCCGAAGCAGTTGAACAGGCGCAGGTAGAAATGCCAGTCGCGCTACCCTCCGACGCTGCGTCAGTCTCCCTGGCCGATCCTGAACCCCCGAAGATCGCGCCGATAAAAAAAGTTTCTGCGCAGCAAAAAGCCGATCGTCTGTTTGCAGATGCACAGCAGGCACTTGTGAACAAGAATTACGATAAGGGCGAGCTGTCACTGCGACAGGTGTTGTCTGAATTTCCACGCCATCATGCAGCGCGTGCTCAGCTTGCGGCTTTACTGGTAGCAGCACAGGACGCCGGTGCCGCAGAGCAGCTGCTTGGACAGGGATTACAGGATGCAGGGCAGGAAGTCGTTCTTGCCAAACCCTATGCGCAACTTCTGATTGCGCGAGACAAACCCGAGGCTGCCCGGGCGGTGCTGAACACAGCAATTGCCGGCGGACGTGCTGATGCTGAAACCTACGCGCTGCGTGCAGCGATACTTCACCAGCTGACTGAACCCGTCGAGGCGGCGCAGGATTACCGGCAGGCACTGAGACGTGCGCCTGAGAATGCAATCTGGTGGGTGGGACTGGCCGTTGCGGAAGAGCATGCACAGCGGCTACAGCAGGCGCTGGTGGCGTACCGGCAAGCCCAGGGACTGCCGATGGAGACAGCGGTTCAGAACTATGTAGATCAGCGTATCCGGCTGATTGAAACAATGGATGGTCGATAATCATGTCTACAGTCATGCAACGTAAAAAAGTTCGCATCGGGGATCTGCTGGTCGAACAGAAAATAATTTCGGAAACCCAGCTCAAAACCGCGCTGGCGGAACAGAAGAAGAGTGGCCGGAAGCTTGGCCGGGTACTGATCGAAAGTGGTTTCGTCGACGAAGATCAGTTGTTGAAACTGCTTTCGTCGCAGCTGGATATTTCCTATGTTGATCTGTCGCGCTTCGAACTGGATCCACAACTGGTTAGCCGTCTGCCGGAAACACATGCGCGGCGTTACCGGGCTCTGGTGCTGAAGGAAACCGCCGATGGCCTGCTGGTCGGGATGGGTGATCCTACTGATATTTTTGCGTTCGATGAACTGGTCCGGATCCTCAAGACGCCCGTGCAAATTGCATGCGTCAAGGAAAGTGATCTGCTGCACAATATTGATCGGCTTTATCACCACGCTGATGAACTGCGCACTCTGGCCAATGAAGTCGGGCAGGACATGGCGGAGAATGCCTTCGATCTTCGTTCGCTGTCTGCCGCAGGCGGACAAAGCGACGCACCCGTCGTTCGTCTCATACAAACAGTCTTTGAAGATGCGGTACGCTCCGAAGCCTCCGACATACACATTGAACCTGACGAAGACGTGTTGCGTATACGGCGCCGAATCGATGGCGTATTGCATGAGCAGGTCATGGATGACAAGCGCATTTCATCGGCAGTGATATCACGTCTGAAACTGATGGCCGAAGCGGATATTTCCGAGAAACGTCTGCCACAGGACGGGCGCTTCACGCTGAAGGTACTAAACAAGAACATCGATGTTCGTCTCGCAACCATACCGACGCAAACCGGCGAGTCCGTGGTCATGCGCTTGCTGGATCATGGTTCGGCGATCCGCAGCCTGGACAAGCTCGGCATGCCGGAAGACATCCTGCGGCGTTTCCGCAAATTCATTCACCGGCCGCACGGTCTGGTTCTGGTTACCGGTCCTACCGGCAGCGGCAAGACGACCACGCTGTACGGTGCGTTGAGCGAGCTCAATAAACCACAGAAGAAAATTATCACTGTTGAGGACCCGGTGGAATATCAGTTGGCGCGGGTAAACCAGGTGCAGGTTAATCATCGTATCAATCTGGATTTTGCGCGCGTGCTTCGCAGCGCGCTGCGACTTGATCCCGATATCATCCTGATCGGTGAGATGCGCGATCGGGAGACTGGTGAGATTGGGCTGCGCGCGGCGTTAACTGGACATCTGGTTCTTTCCACCCTGCACACCAACGATGCGGTCAGTACTGCCATGCGCCTGGTGGACATGGGCCTTGAATCATACCTGGTCGCAGCTTCGACACAGGCAGTACTCGCGCAACGCCTGGTGCGAAAACTGTGCACCAACTGCAGCAGACCAGCGAAGCCGGATCCCAGCCAGCAGGCGTGGATATACAGCATGCTCGGCGAAGACACGCCACTGGATGGTTTCCGCGAAGGCGAGGGCTGCAACCAGTGTAACCATACCGGCTATCACGGCCGGATCGGCGTATATGAATTACTCGAGATCGATTACGCACTGGCCGATGCGTTACGGCGCAATGACACTGCGGGATTCGAGAACGCCGCGCGCGCCCAGGAAGGCTATCGCCCACTGGTGCTGAACACGCTCGATTACGCACAGCAGGGCCTCACCAGTCTGGATGAAGCGATGCGCTTGAGCGGCGCGGTGGAATAGCGCCTTGCCATCATTTCAATACAAAGCACGCGGTCAACGCGGCGACGCTATCGAAGGGATTATCGAGGCGGGTAGCACCGATCTCGCCGCGTCGCGCCTGATCGAAGGCGGACTCACGCCAATCGATGTCAGGCCCGCTGTGGTTAAAGCCGGCATGAACATTGATCTGGCGGAGCTGTTTCCGCCCAAGGTTGAATTGATCGACCTGATACAATTCAGCCGCCAGATGTACAGTCTGCTCAAGGCAGGCGTACCGATTCTCAGTTCTTTACATGGCCTGGCAAGCAATGCCCGTAATCGTACGCTGGCGAAAACACTCGCGGAAGTCATCGAGAATCTGGAAGCCGGTCGCGATCTCGCCAGCTCGATGTCACACCACCCGGATGTATTCTCCGTGTTCTACATCAGCCTGATACGGGTCGGCGAAACCAGCGGCCGTCTGGAGGAAGTGTTTCGCCAGTTGTCGGTCTATCTGGAACGGGAGAAGAAAACCCGCGACCAGATCAAGACCGCCATGCGCTATCCGACCTTTGTGCTGATCGCAATTACTCTGGCCGTGGTCGTAATCAATATTCTGGTTATCCCGGCGTTCGCGTCCATGTTCAAGCAGTTCGGCGCCGACCTCCCGTTGCCGACCCGGATTCTGGTGGGGATGTCTGATTTGATGGTGAACCACTGGCCCGTGATTCTAATCATGGCTGGGTTGACGGGAATTGGACTGCGCTATTACCTGCACAGCGCCTCCGGTCGGTATAAATGGCACAAGCTACAACTCCGGATCCCCGTCATTGGCAAGGTGTTGTATCAGGCTTCGCTGGCCCGATTCAGTCGCTTGTTCGCGCTGGTCCAGCGTTCCGGCATTCCAGTGGTCACCGGTTTGTCAGTGGTCGCCCGTGCACTCGATAACGATTACATCGAAGAGCGGATACTGACCATGCGCGATGGAATCGAACGCGGAGAGTCGATCAGCAACACCGCGGCAAGCTCCGGTATATTCGATTCGCTGGTCCTGCAAATGCTGCGAGTCGGCGAAGAATCCGGCGCGACCGATGAGCTGTTGCAGGAAGTCGCCGAGTACTATGACGATGAAGTGGACTACTCGGTCGGCAAATTGAGTTCTGCAATCGAGCCCATTCTGACCGTTGTCATGGCCGGCCTGGTGCTGCTGCTGGCGAGCGGCATCTTCCTGCCGATGTGGGATCTGGCCAAAGTTGCTCTTTAACGGTGTTTTTTCGCCAAAACAGTTGAAAAAGTCCTTGAAAATACAGCGATTGGTTAAAGAACCGGAGTCGCCAAGACGATAACAGGCTAGTCAGGCGGGGAACGTATCCATTTTTTCGGAGAAAACGAATGAACAAACAAGCGGGTTTTACATTGATTGAACTGGTGGCGGTAATGGTTATCCTGGCGCTGCTCGGGGCGATGGCGGTGCCACGATTTGCCGATGTGCAGACCAGCGCTGTGGATGCGGTGCTGGATGGCACTCGAAATGCGGTTCGAAGTGCGCATTCCATCGGGATTGCACGGGAAAAAGACTTTCCCACAGTCACCATGCTACAGGGTCTGGTCGGTGGAGATACTCCTTTGACAGCGGTTGCTACTGGACTGGAATTTACGGTTTCCGGTACCACTTACACACTGCAAACGTTTACCGACGCCAGTTGCGGATCTGCCACCGCTGCCGTGGATAATAAAGTCCGCTGCGTGGGCTCGGTCGTCGCGAACCCATAATCCGGCAACAAGCAGCTGTTAGTAAAAAACCAGGGGGCGGACTGCGAGGTCTGCCCCTTTTCAGTTCGGAGTCGCCAGCAAGGATGCCAAGGATTCGTCATCGACAATCAGCGATCAGGTCGCGTCAGTACGGGTTCACGCTCGTTGAACTGGTGACGGTATTCGTTATCATCGGGGTACTGGGTTTCCTGCTGCTGCCACGCTTCGCGCATAATGAGGCCACCGGTCCGGCCCAGGCCGACCAGCTCGGTCGGGTTCTGCGCCATGCACAGGCGCTGGCGATGGGACAGGGCCGCTCCCTGACATTCGCCGTTATCTCACCAACCAGCTATGCCATCACCGATGGTGCTACACCCATTCGCGACCCGGCTGGCGAATTACAGAGCTATATCCTGCAGAATGGCATCAGCATCCTGTCCGGGCCCAGCGTTAAATTCGACAGTCTCGGACGCCCGAAGTCCGGAACAGCCCTGATCGAAACGCCGCAAGCCTGGGTGTTGAGCAGCGGTCCGACTGTCGCGCTTGAACCGGTTACCGGCTTCGTTTCGACAATGCCATGATCGCATCTCCTGCCACGATAAAAACCCGTCAAAGGGGCTTCACGCTGATCGAGCTGGTGCTGGTGATTATCATCATCACTGTCGCTTCCGTGCCCCTTTTCGGCATGTTTACCCAGGCGACCACCAGTCTGCTCGACAACGAAGATCTGCAGGTCGCGGCTCAGCTTGCCCAGGAGCAGGCAGAGAAGTTACTGGCGCAACGTCGGGCACTGGATTTTACAGCCGTCTCTGCAAGCACGACGGAAACCGGGATTTATAACGGATTTAACCGGACCACCGATGTCGCGCAACCGCCTCCCGGCGGCTGCCCCGGCGGCACCCTGTGCAAGGCCGTGACTGTATCCGTCGACAAGGGCGGCCCGGTGCTTGTGGAAGTTGTATTCCTGCTGGTGGATTACTGATGAAGCGCATCCACAGCCAGGGCTTCACACTGATCGAGATGGTTACGACATTGACCATGCTGGCGGTCATGGCAGCACTCGCCGCGCCCTACCTGAGTCTCGGTGCCGAGGCTTACAATGCATCGTCCGCTTCGCTGCATACGCTGGGTAAACTGCGTAATGCCAGTGAACGTCTGGTACGCGAAATCCGCGAGATCGATCGCCAGGCGTCGGGTGAATATAGCGTCACCATCAATCAGAATCCGCTGGTTTTCACCCGACAGGATGGGGAGCAGGTGACGATCAATGTTGCGGCACCTCTGGTGACGCTGTCTTATGCTTCAATCAGCGGCGTAACCCCGGTTTTGACCGATGAGGTCAGCAGTCTCACTTTCGCCTACTGGCAGAGTGATGGAATCACCACTGCCAATGATGGTGCTGACGTCGCCTTCATCGAATTCGAACTACAACTGGATCCTGGCGCGGGCGGCAGCCCCTACGCCCACCGCACCCGGATTGCACTGAGGAACCAGCAGTGAACGCGCACTTTCACAGTCAGCGAGGCGCCGTGACACTGGTCGGTGCCCTGTTCATCATTATTACGCTGGCACTCATGGTCCAGGTTCTGAATCGCACAGCAGGATCCGATATGCTCGACAGCGCCGTTCAGAGTGACAGCGTAGAAGCCTTTTTCATCGCCGAAAGCGGACTGGAATATGCCGCCGCCGCATATAACACCGGCACCTGCGATAGCAGCCTCGCAAATGGTACGCCGATCAACGTCGGCCGCGGCAGTTTTACGGTTGAGAATATTGGCGCAGAATTCACCAGCGATTTCTCGGGCGCATTGCTGCCTGCCACCGATTGCCGCATTCGAGTTACCGGCAGCATTCCAACGCTCGCTGTTCAGCGCGTGGTAGAAGCTGTTTTCAGCAAGGATGACAACCTGCTTGGAACCGCGAATGCAGATTTTGATGAGCCGGAGATGCTTTGCAGCACCTGCTCACCGACCGGCTGGAACCTGCCGGCGGATGGATGGGAAGACGATGCCGGTCCTGACGGAACCGGCGATCGGGCAGCACGCGTGGAAAAACCAACTAATGGCCCGACGGCTGCCACTATCGCGGGCGCCTTTGGCCTGACTCCGTTTACAGTAACGGCCCCCGTGACTCTTACTCTCGAGTACGATTACAAAGCGAGCGGGACCGGGCCGGGCAAGTCCGACAAAGCTTATTACACTTTTCATGTGTGGGATGGCGCGAATCTCTACTCTTCCGCAGAGATGGGAACCCCTTACACATCCGGCTGGACTTCGGGCAGCACAACTATTCCGATCACCGGATCCGGGCCCGTTACCATCACCGAATTTCGCTTTTTAATCGAAGCCAAGGCCGGGCAGGTTACGACAGCCTGGCTGGACAATCTCGATCTGCGAGGACCCGGCGGCGGCACCGGTGTCGCACTGCTTCAATGGCGCGAGCGGGTAACTGATTGACATGCGGGCGCAAATCCATAACTCTTGCGCTGCCCGATCAAGCAAGGACTGTTAATGTTTTCCTTTAAAGCCAAGGCAAAAAACGGACTGCTCTGTGCGGTGCTTCCAACAGGTGAAGGGACAGCCTTCGCGATAATTCGGGCACGGAAAGGCTCCAAACCGCTACTGGAAAAATACGGATTCCATCCACTGGCACCGGGACAGGAATTACAGGACAACATTCAGCAGCTCACCAGTCGCCTCGGGCTCGGAAAAAGCCAGTGCTCAACGGTACTGAATATGACCGACTATCAGCTGATGATGGTCGAGGCACCCGAAGTGCCGCAGGCTGAATTACGCGCTGCAATACGCTGGCGCATTCGCGATCTGATCGATTTTCATATCGATGATGCCGTGCTCGATGTGTTCGATTCGCCGGCCAGTGGCGCCCGCGCGGTGCAGGAACACCTGTATGTCGTGGTCTCGAAAGCTTCGACGGTCAATGAGCGCGCCGAGTTGTTACAGAAAGCCGGTGTCGATCTGGAGATTATCGACATCCCCGAGCTGGCATTGCGCAACATTGCTGCGGGGCTCGAACAGGACGAGCGCGGTCAGGCACTGCTTTATTTCGAGGCCGATCGCGGACTCATTACACTGACGCGTGATGGAGCATTGTTTCTTGCACGGGGTATGGAGGTAGGTTATCGACAGCTCCAGGACCAGTCCGTCTCAGTCGATCGTCTGGCTCTCGAATTACAACGCTCGATGGATTATTACGACCGGCATTTTCAGCAGGCGCCGATCACGACCATATCTTTGTGCCCGCTCATCGAGCCGGTGCCAGGTCTGGCGGAACAGCTGGAAGAACAGACAGGCATCACAGTAAAACAATTCTCGATTACGGATATTGTCGAGATCGCTGAACCTCTGTCAGATACCGAGACGGCCCGGTGCCTGCTTGCCATTGGCGCCGCATTGCGAACCGAACCGACACAACTATAAGTACCCTATTTGTGAAACTCCATTTCAAGTTCCTTGATCTTGCGTGTCAGGGTGTTTCGCCCCCAGCCCAGTAATTTCGCAGCATCCTGACGACGCCCACCGGTCCTGGCCAGCGCAGCTTCAATCATGATGCGCTCGAATGCGGGCAAGGCATGATCCAGCAATCCATTTTCTCCGTCTGCCAGTTGCTGGCTGGCCCATTGTTTGAGCGCGGCTTCCCATCCTTGCGCTGCCATCCCTTCGGGAGCCTGCGGATCGCGCAATTCGATCGGCAGATCGTCAATGCGTAATTCCTGTCCAGGGGCCATGACGGTGAGCCAGCGGCACAGATTTTCCAGCTGCCGAACGTTGCCGGGCCAATCCAGACGCTTCAGATAATCAGCAACGTCAGGCAACAGAATTTTCGCTTCAACATTCAATTCCTGCGCGGCGTGCGCGAGAAAATGTTCCATCAACAGCGGTATGTCCTCACGTCGTTCGCGCAGAGACGGCAGATGCACGCGAATAACATTGAGCCGGTGGAACAGATCTTCACGGAAGCTACCATCCTTCACCCGCTGTTCCAGATTCTGATGCGTCGCCGCGACGATGCGCACATTGACCCTGATCGGGGTATGGCCGCCCACGCGATAAAACTCGCCGTCGGAAAGCACGCGCAATAGACGTGTTTGCATTTCTGCAGGCATGTCGCCAATCTCATCGAGAAACAACGTGCCACCGTCCGATTGCTCGAAACGCCCAACCCTCTGGTTTTGTGCACCGGTGAATGCACCCCGCTCATGTCCGAACAGTTCAGACTCGAGTAAATCCCTTGGAATGGCTGCCATGTTCAATGCCACAAATGGTTTTCCCGCGCGCGGACTGTGACGGTGCAGAGCCTTGGCAACCAGCTCCTTGCCAGTCCCCGATTCGCCATTGATCAAAACAGTAATATTCGAGCGCGACAGGCGGCCGACGGCGCGGAATACCTCCTGCATCGCCGGCGACTCGCCGATGATTTCAGGCACTGCACTTCGGGTTCCGGTATAACCATCGGTTTTGGACGTACGGCTGTGCTCGACGGCGCGCCGTGTCAGTTCCACAGCTTCATCGACGTCGAATGGTTTGGGCAGGTATTCGAACGCGCCGCCCTGATAAGCGCTGACAGCGCTGTCGAGGTCGGAGTGTGCGGTAATGACAATGACGGGCAGATCCGGATAGCTATCCTGAATCTTTCTGAGCAGTTCGAAGCCATCCATGCCTGGCATCCGAACATCTGTAATCAACGCATCCGGTTTTCCTCGCTCAAGCGTTTCCAGAATTCCGCTCGCAGAAGAAAAAGTCTTCACGTCCATATCCGCTTTTTGCAGTGCCTTTTCGAGCACCCAGCGAATGGACTGATCATCATCGATCACCCATACGCTTTCTTTAACAGACATTGGTATTCTCCAGGGGCAGATAAATTGTAAATGCAGTCTTGCCCTGCTCACTGCAAAACTCGATGATGCCCTGATGCTGATTTATCAGAGACTGGGAAATCGAAAGACCCAGGCCAGTTCCCTCGTGACGACCCGTGACCATTGGATAGAAAATGCGATCCTGAAGCTGCGCCGGAATGCCCGGTCCGTCATCGATGATATCGATACGCAGCGCAAGCTTGTGACAATGGTGGCCGATGGTGAAGTGACGCTCTGCACGGGTGCGCAAGATAATCTGTTTGGCCCCCGCCTGCGCCGCATTCCGGACGATGTTCAGGGTCGCCTGTATCAGTAGATCCGCGTCGGCGGAAAGTTCCGGAAGACTCGGATCGTACTGGCGTTCAATTACCAGATCGGCATAACGTTCGGCATCGACCAGACTGCGAACATGCTCGAGTATTTCATGTATGTTCACGACTCGTTTAGCGGGAACATTATTCGGGCCTACCATGCGATCAACGAGATTTCGCAACCGGTCAGCCTCGCCGATAATGATCCGGGTATATTCCTTCAGATCAGCCTGCGGGAGTTCCTGTTCCAGCAATTGTGCGGCGCCCCGCAACCCGCCCAACGGGTTTTTGATTTCGTGAGCCAGACCGCGCAGCAGTTCGCGCGCCGATTGTTGCTGCGTCAGCAATAACTCCTCATGAGCAATGCGTAACTGACGATCGACCTGGATAATCTCTAACAGAAGTTGATTGGTAGCGAGTGGCGTTGCGGTGAATGCCACCGTCATGCGACGACCGGTAGCGCTATGGAGTTCCAGTTCGGCTTCAGTAAACGCGTTACGCTCCCCCGCAGCACTGGACAGTCTTTCCACCAGAACAGCATCCGCTTTTACGACGTTTGGCCAATATTGTCCGGTAATCTGGCGGCGGCTGATTTCGAGCAGATTTTCCGCTGCCGGATTCAGATACAGCAGGTGCAACTGTGCATCCAGCAGCAGGACGGCTGTATTGAGTGTCTCCAGCAGCTGTGCCGGATGACCATGATCGTATTCAGCACGGGAATGCATGAACACCTTTGTGCAATAAACAAACCAGTTTCCGGATCGTTCCCAGGTCGCCGGGCGGCCCGGAAAATATCGACCATTATATTTAATAATCAATATGTTATAGGCATCTAATCCGAGGCCAGGCAGGCGCGTTAAACCGACGAGGCAGCACTATTCCGGTGCGCCAACGAATTCAAGTCTACCATGCGCACCATAGTAGTGCGCGCAGCGCGCGAGGATACGCTGAAGGTGCCGGCTAGGGGCCAGGCGTTGGAGGCGTCGGCGCAACTGGAGGCGTCGGCGGAACCGGGGGAGTCGGGGTGCCGGATTTGTTGGGAGCGGTCAGGATGGAATAGCGCTGTACAAAGAAACGCCGCGGGTCGGTGCGCTCCAATGTTGCGCCGCTAGTATCGACAATCGCTGCAGCGACCGTATGCTCGCCGCGGTCGATGTTGGACAAGGCTGTCGACAGCTCAGTCGAAGGGGCGCCGACTGGCTCACCATCGAGATAAAACTGGATTCGATGGCCTGCCTCAATGCGTAATTCCGGAGACACCTGCACCCCCACATCAACATTTCCGGCGTTCGCTCGAATCGTTTCTTCATCGCCCGGCTGGACAATCTGCACATTGGAATAAAATTCCGGTTCTTCGCCCTGCGCGGATTTACGTTCTGGAACTGCGGTCGCATAGCGTGGCGGGCTGTACGTCGATGCCGGCGGCAGATCAACAGGCTTGCTGTCGGAGGTTGGCGTATCGGTATAGACAACATTACCGTCTGCATCCACAGTGCGGTATATCTCGGCAAATACAGCGCCGCTGGTACAGCATAAGACTGCAACGAGCATCGTCGATCTGATGTTCATGCCCAAACCCCCTGATTTGACTTCTTGCACCTTAGTCGCTCGAATATTAGCTTGCAACCAAAAAAAACGCCTCCCGGAGGAGGCGCAACAACTATTTGAAACTAAAGGGAAACTGCAGCTCCCCCGATCGTTACAGACTGTAATACATATCAAACTCAACAGGATGGGTCGTCATGCGCAAGCGTGTGACTTCAGTCATCTTCAGCTCGATATAAGCGTCGATCACATCGTCTGTGAACACGCCGCCCGCTTTCAGGAACTTGCGATCCTGGTCGAGTGCGTCGAGCGCCTGATCCAGCGCATAACAAACCTGCGGAATGCCGGCTTCTTCTTCCGGTGGCAAGTCGTACAGATCCTTGTCCATAGCATCGCCGGGATGGATCTTGTTTTGAATGCCGTCGAGGCCGGCCATCAACATGGCAGAAAACGCCAGGTACGGATTGGCCGTGGAATCCGGGAAACGCACTTCGATGCGGCGACCCTTGGGATTCGCAACATAGGGAATGCGAATCGATGCGGAACGATTGCGGGCCGAGTATGCGAGCATAACCGGAGCTTCGAATCCCGGCACCAGTCGCTTGTACGAATTGGTGGAGGCATTGGTGAACGCATTCAGTGCGCGGGCATGCTTGATGATACCGCCGATGTAATACAGCGCGATGTCGGAAAGACCACCGTACTTCTTGCCGGAAAACATGTTCTGGCCTTTCTTGGATAACGACATGTGCACGTGCATGCCGCTGCCGTTATCACCGACCAGCGGCTTCGGCATGAAGGTCGCGGTCTTGCCGTAGCTGTGAGCAACGTTCCAGATCACGTACTTGAGAATCTGCACCTCGTCGGACTTCCGCACCAGTGTATTGAAAACCGAACCGATTTCGCACTGACCGGCGGTCGCCACTTCATGGTGATGCACTTCGACCGGGCAGCCCATCTCTTCAAGTGCCAGACACATGGCGGAACGCATGTCGTGCAGCGAATCGACTGGAGGTACGGGGAAGTAGCCACCCTTGACCGTGGGACGGTGACCGATGTTGCCATCTTCATAGACGCGCTCGGCGTTCCAGGAGGCTTCCTCGGAATCGATCTTGTAGAACGCTCCGCTCATATCCGCGCCCCAGCGCACATCATCGAGCACGAAGAACTCGTTTTCCGGACCAAAGTACGCGGTATCGGCGATGCCCGTCGACTGCAGATAGGCCTCGGCGCGCTTGGCCAGCGAACGTGGATCACGCTCGTAACCCTTCATGGTGGACGGCTCGAGAATATCGCAGCGCAGGTTCAGCATTGCTTCATCGGAGAATGGGTCGAGCACTGCAGTGGTGGTATCCGGCATCAACACCATGTCGGATTCATTAATGCCTTTCCAGCCGGAAATGCTGGAGCCGTCGAACATTTTTCCATCCTTGAAAAAGGATGCATTGATTTCGCTGACGGGTAGTGTGACGTGCTGTTCTTTGCCACGAGTATCGCTGAAACGCAGGTCGACGAACTTGACCTCGTTATCCTTTATCAGTTTGTTGACCTTGGTTGCGGACATGTACCTTCCTCCGAAGATTAGGAATGGGTGTTAAACGACTTTCCCGATTGAAGTTCAAGGTACCATCTACCGGGGACTGCTAAATTGCTCCTGAAAAGAGCAGGAATTATGCCATGCAAAAAAACGCAAGCAAGACATGTGGTTAAGAAAGTTCGCTGCGTATATTGCTTTACAGAGCGCACTATTATAGCGCATACCTCGCTGCAGCCGCACGAAATCGGTGCGTCAGGGCGTGAAACTCACGCGCACCACACCGACTTCCGGAAGCTGTTTTGCAGCCTGCTGAATATCCCCGATCCATTGTTTTGAATCCGGATGCTCCTCCAGGATATCAAGGGGCAAAGACAGATCGATCTGCAGTTCACCGCCCAGATAATGCAGGGTGATCTGCGCCGGGTCCACTTTGACGAGACCCTCCCATTGCTCCTGCAAGCGCTGGATCATGCCACTGCGCAATGGCAGCTTGTCGCAGGAAGATTCTTCCTCGTCATCTTCCGGATCAATATGCACCGTCACATCTGTGACTTCCTCAACCCTGCTGATGAGACGCCGCCGCACGGTGTCACCAATCTGGTGACCTTCCGAAACACTTACCCGCGGGTCCACCTGTAAATGCAGATCGACCAGAGCCGCGCTGCCACTGCGACGGGAACGCAGCATGTGCAATGCCCGCACGCCATCGACCTTGAACACTTCATTGCGAATCGATTCGACGACCTCCGGCTCCAGTGCGGTATCGATAAGTTCTCTGGCACTCGAACGAACCAGATCAAAACCGATCTTCGCGATCATAACCGCGACGGCGATAGCTGCCACCGCATCCAGATAAGGATAACCCATCATCGTGCCGGCAACGCCTATCACTACAACGATAGAAGATATTGCATCGCTGCGGCTATGCCATGCATTGGCTATCAGCATGTTCGAGCGCAGGCGTTTTGCGGTACGCATGGTGTAATGGTAAATCGCTTCCTTGGATATCACCGAAACGATGGCGACGATCAGTGCAGTGATACCGGGACGGGCCAGCAACTCCGGCTGATTCAGGCGTTGCATCGCATCGTAGGCGATGCCGATTGCGACCAGCGTAAGAGTAATGCCTAGCCCAACGGTGGCGATGGTTTCAATGCGCCCATGACCATAGGGATGATCTTCATCGGCTTCACGATGTGAGTGTTTCGCCGCATACAGGACCACCATGTCGGTGCCGAGATCCGACAGCGAATGCACACCGTCGGCAATCAGCGCCTGGGAAGAGGCTAGCCATCCGACGAAAATCTTCACTACGCCCAGCAGCAGATCGAGTACCGAACCGACTAATGTGACTTTACGCACTTCCCGATAACGGGTGTTCTGCGCAGTTTCCTCTACTGCCGAAGCCATTCTTCCTATCCTCCGCCGACGCGAACACTGATTATAATTTCATCCTCGTGCTGCTGCATGCCCAGGATTTCATGTCCGTTCACCCGGCACCATGCGGGAATGTCATGCAGTGCGCCCGGGTCAGTGCAGGTAACGGTCACTGTGTCGCCAGGTTGTAACTGTTCAACTTTTTGCTGAGTGCGTATCACCGGCATCGGGCACAACATGCGGCGCGCGTCGAGTCGGTGCTCATTCACAGATACCAGTCTCCGGGAATGTCTCCACTGCGTATCGGTTCGACCTGCAGCGTCCGGCTGTTGCCATCCAGGGTATGTATCTCGACATCCACCCGCTCTGCATCGCGGCCCTGGCTGTAGCGTGCCGCGATGCGCGCGGCCAGTTCCAGATCTGCTGTGCCGGCATCACCATCGATCAACACCAGCGGACCGAGATGGCTGGTCGGAAACAGGTGGGTGAACTGTTTGCGGTAACCATGCAGGAACTTGTTCTCGCCTTCTTCACGAGCAACAATAATTTTGAAATTCGGCCGCGGCCGCAGATGTCTGCCAACTTTCAGCAACATGATGTCGTCGAGTTCATAGCGGCGAGTGCCACGCGCCTGCCACAGGTCGGCGAGCTTGCTCGAGTATTTTGCGTCAGTAAGGAAACAGCATCCGCCGGCGGGCTGCGCGTATTCCTCGAAGCCGAATTCGGTGGCGAGCGCCATTTGCGGTTTGCGCGAACGGCCCGAGAAACCGTGCAGCTTTTCGCGATCCACCCAGCCTTCCCGCTCCGGCTTGCTGGCGGGCAGATTTTTAGCGCACAGTGGCCGCAGCAGTAAATCCTCGGCGCCGGATTCCTCGGCAATCACCGGCATGGTCGCCTTACGCTGAGACATCGGCCGCTGTCCGATGACTTCGCCGGTGATGATGAAGTCGAAATCTCTGGCCTGGATCCACTCCATGGCTTTGCGCACCATGAACACTTTACAGTCGAGACAGGGATTGAGGTTTGCGCCATAACCGTGCTTCGGATTCATCACGATGTCTTTATATTCTTCGATGATATCCACGATGTGCAGCTTGATGCCAAGCTGTTCGGC
>JAGXGS010000014.1 GCA_024636585.1 Thiogranum sp.
GCCACTATTTTGGTTTTGCGGATTTCGAAGTTTTTCATATTTTGCTCAACGCGTGCCGAAGCGGCCGCTGCGGGAATCCGCAAGGATATCACTTCCCACAGGCGATCGACCAACACAGCGCGGCAATCTCGTAACGACGGATTCATCAGCCAGTAAATGCAGTATAATGGCACGGGTTTCCCACGCCCTGACAGTCAGCTCAACAGGTGTTTTTTTCATGTCCCGAAGCATTGTCCTCGCCCTGTACCAGTTCGCCCCTCTCGACGATTACAGATCGATCCGTCAGCCACTTCTGGAGCTGATGCTGGAGCATCAAATCCGCGGCACCATCCTGCTCGCCAGCGAGGGAATCAACGGCACCGTCGCCGGAAGTCAGGCGGCGATTGACCAGTTGCTCGAATGGCTGCGCCAGGACCCGCGACTGCAGTCGCTGAGCTGCAAGTTCTCCAGCGCCGACAGCCCGCCGTTCTACCGCACCTGCGTCAAGCTGAAAAAGGAAATCGTTACCATGGGTATCGATAGCGTGGACCCGAACCGGACCGTCGGCACCTATGTCCCGGCAGCAGACTGGAATGCGTTGATTTCGGATCCCGAGGTTATCCTCGTCGACACGCGCAATGATTATGAAACTGCAATCGGGACCTTCCGCAACGCCATCGATCCCGGCGTGAAATCATTCCGGGAACTTCCGGATTATATTCAGCGCGAGCTGTCACCGGAGCGGCATAAAAAGGTGGCGATGTTCTGTACCGGCGGAATCCGCTGTGAGAAATCCACCGCTTATCTGAAGGATCTGGGATTCGATGAAGTCTATCACCTGGAAGGTGGCATTCTTAAGTACCTCGAAACGGTTCCAGAGTCGGAATCCCTGTGGCAGGGTGAGTGCTTCGTTTTCGATAATCGCGTTAGCGTGGATCATCGGTTGCAGCCGGGCCAGTACGACCTGTGTCATGCCTGCCGTCTCCCGATCAATGCAGCGGACAAGACCAGCGAACACTATGTACCGGGCGTCAGCTGCCCGCATTGCGCGGATACCCGGACCATAGAGCAGCAGCAACGCCTGCAGGAACGGGAAAAACAGGTGCGGCTGGCCAGGGCCCGCGGCGAGCAGCATATCGGCGCCGATGCCGCCGCCGATGCGGAACGGCATCGGGAGCAAAAACGTGCCAATCGCCGCGCCTGATCTGTTGCCATAGTTCCACCCGGCTTTTTATCAGGGCATTGCTTCCATTACAGTTTATGCGCTTAACAGATTCGGCGGGACCGGCGCCATGCTATAATTCAACGGTCTTCAATCTCAACACATGGTGACTTCTATGTCCGCAACCGCAGCCCAGTTCGACACGCGACTGACCAACGAAATCAACATCTCGCCGGAAGCGGTGCAACAGCTGATTGCGATTACCGAAAATGAATACGGCGTCAACGGGGTGCGCATTTTCGTTTCCGGCGGTGGCTGCAGCGGCATGACCTACGGCCTGACTTTCGTCGATCAGCCACACGCACACGACTGTGTGCTCGAGGCGGATGGCATGAATATTTATGTCGATGCAGTGGCGCTGGCGTTCCTGGAAGGCGTGGAAATCGACTACAAAACCCAGGGCGTGAACAAAAGCTTTGTGTTCAAGAATGTATTCGCCAAGACCGGCGGCTCGGGCACCTGCGGAGCTTGCGGCTCGGCCGGCGGCGGCTGCGGTTGACCGGCGGGCATTTCCTCCTCATAGCGCAACCTGAAAGCTACCGCATCGCGCCTTTTCTGAGCGCGGCGGCGCGCATGGGGCTGGAAGTGCTGATTGCTTCGCGCGGTGAACATTCGCTGATTTCCGAAGTCCATGCAGGTCTTCATATCGATCCTGCAGATCCCGACAGCGCACTCCAACGCATCCTTGAACAGGCCCGGCACACGCCTTTCGCAGGCGTCCTGGGCAGCGATGACAGCACCGTCGAACTGGCGGCGCGGGTCGCGCACAGCCTCGGCCTTCCACACAATCCCCCACATGCCGCGCGCCTGTCGCGTCGCAAGGACCTGGCACGGGCGCATCTGCTGGAGGCAGGCTGTCCGGTTCCTGATCATCGCCTGATCGATCTGCGCCAGCCACTCGCGCCGCAGTGCATCGGCTTACACTGGCCCTGCGTCATCAAGCCCCTGCACCTGTCCGCCAGCCGTGGCGTGATTCGCGCCAATGATGCTGACGAATTCGGCACGGCGTGCCGTCGCACCGCTGCTATCGTCAGCGGCTACGGTGACAGCTTTGAGCAGAACCATGTGCTGGTGGAAGATTATATCGATGGCGTCGAGGTCGCCTATGAAGGCTACCTTCACAACGGTGAGCTGCATTCCCTGGTGCTGTTCGACAAACCGGACCCGCTGCAGGGGCCCTGTTTCGAAGAAACGATCTATGTCACACCATCACGGCTGGACCCGGCGACCCGGATCCTGATCGAGCAGAGGGTGGCACAGGCCTGTAACGCCTATGGCCTTTGCACGGGGCCGGTGCACGCCGAACTTCGCGTGGATACCCGCGACGCCTGGATACTGGAAGTTGCCTCGCGGACCATCGGCGGCGATTGTGCACGCAGCCTCGACGACGGCAGCGCTTTCAACCTCGAGGAACTGGCGATTTCGCTGGCCATCGGCAAAGCATTGTCGATCAGTCCACCGCAGGAAGCGCGCGGCGTCATGATGATCCCGATCAAACAGGGCGGCATCCTGAGGCGGGTCGAAGGAATTAAGGCGGCCGAGCGGATTCCGCATATCGAGAAAGTCGATATCATCATCCGGGAAGGCAACCAACTGATACCGCTACCGGAGGGCAATCAGTATCCGGGCTATATCTTTGCCCGGGCGGACACCTCCGAAGCAGTGGTCGAGGCTCTGCACAAGGCGCACGCGGAGTTAAATTTTGTGGTCGCCCCGGTGTTCAGCATCAGTCGACACTGAACGGGTTATTTTTTTCCGCCGCCGCCGGGTGGTCGAAAACCGGCGGGAAGCTGCCCGTAATCGCCTTCGCCGAAAAAAAAGCCCAGCATGTGCTTCTCGATGACCACGAGGCTCTCCTCATCCGCGGTACTCAGTCCATTTTCATTGATAATGGTGGTCAGTCTTTCCAGCCACTGCTGCCAGCCTTCTTTGGAGACATTTTCGTAAATCCGCTCGCCCAGCTCTCCCGGGTGCGGCGGCCTGTCCAGACCCTCCGCTTCCACTTTCAACACCACGCACTGCACCATTCTCGCCATCTTTAAGTCCCGTCGTTTACGTTTACGCGCCTGAGGTCTCGTACTTCTTCAGCAACACACCTTCATCACCACAACAGCTGGCAGCACACTTCTTGACCTGGTGTATATCCTGACTGCTGCCGTCCAGATAGTCTTCGATCGGCCGGTTTTCACCCGCGCAATCGCAACCCTTGTCGTTGTAGACATAGACGTTACGCAGTCCTGCGCTCACCGCTGCATCCCGCGCCTCGAACAGCGAGGTCTCCGGCGTTGCCGGCACATCGGACAGCTTGTATGCCGGGAAAAAGCGCGTGATATGCCAGGGGCTATCGGCACCCAGGTTATCTCGCACCCAGTTCGCGATCTCGTGATATTGCTCCGGATCATCATTTTTACCCGGAATGATATTGGTGCGCGTTTCGACATGGACGCCAAGATCATGAGCCTTCCTGATGGCGTGCAATACCTGCTTCACCGTCGCCGGCCGACAGATGTCCCGGTAGAAGTCATCGCGCATACTCTTGATGTCCGAACACAGCACATCGATATGCGGCGCCACCAGATCCAGGGCTTCATCGGTAATGAAACTGTTGGACACATACACCGTATAGAGTCCCGCCGCATGTGCCAGCCGGCTGACGTCGATCACATACTCGAGCCACACTGCCGGTTCCGAATAGGTGAACGCGATACCCTGCATCCCGGCACGCTGCGCCGCATCGACCAGAGCCTGCGGTGTCACCCAGGCAGCCGTGGAATCTCCCCGCGCCAGTTCATCCAGCGCCGAAACACCCCAGGAGATTTCCAGGTTATGACAACCGCCGCAACGAAAACTGCAGCCGTAGCTGCCTACTGACATCACACGCGTCCCGGGTCGGTAATGCCGGACCGGCTTGTCTTCGATCGCGTCGACATCCATCGCTGACAGAATGCCGTAGGAGAGGTTGTAAAGCGTTCCGTTACGGTTCACATGCGCCTGGCAGAAGCCGCGCTGCCCGTGTCCGATTTTGCAACGCCACAGGCACAGGTTGCAGCGCGTGGTGCCGTTGGCAAGCTTCTCCTGCAGGCCGGTCTCAACCAGCTGATATTGTTCCGGGGCAACCATGGCAAATCCTCGCTCACAAAAAAACATTATAGGCGATGCGCCAGTTCATTACTCCCCGACACAGCAGCGGTTTTTCACCCCTGCCCGGTCCACAGGCGTAGCCGCACCACGCCGGGATTGCACGGCAGTACGAGCTCGTCGCCGCATAGTTGCAAAGACGCAGTGCCGGACGGCTGGTATGTCAGCGCTCGATCGATCCGGTATACCCTGCCATCCACCTCACAGGTATAGGGAATGCCCCGGTCGCAGGTTGCGCTTACGAAGTTGTACAGACGCCCGGCCGACCAGCATGGACTGATGTGGAAATCCGTCGCTGAGGGGAAGCCCTGGTAACTTGCCCGACTTTCATCCTGCACAGTTTCCGGGACCGCCCCCTGCGCCAGCTGCTGCAGCGCCGGCACCAGCAAATCGCCAGCCGCCTGCGCCAGCAGCAGATTGGCCTGACGTTCAGAGATGCCATCCGGCATCACCACATGGCTTTGCGCCAGCACCGGACCGGCGTCGAGGCGTGATGTCATCCGGTGCAGTGTGATGCCGAATGCCGTCAGACCGTCGCGGAACTGCCAGAACACCGGGGCTGGCCCGCGATAAGCCGGCAGCCACGACGGATGCAGATTAAAGCAGCCGATCCGCGGCAGCGACAGCAGCGCCTCGGGCAATCGTTTCGCAAAACAGGACACCAGCAGTACATCCGGCTGGAATTCTTCCACTGCCTCTCGATTGGTCTCCGGCGACTGTGACCAGGGCAGCACCGGAACGTCATGCAAGGCCGCGAGCGCCGCCACCGAGTCGTCATTTTCGATCAGTACCGGCACATCGGCCAGGCGGGAAAACGAAGTCCAGGGCATATCGACCATCACCGCAGAGATGCGGTAGCCTGCTGACAGCAGGGCCTGAAATGGCAGCAGCGACAACGGACCTGACGACCCACAGTAGATGATGCGCATGAATCAGCGAGCCTCGAATCGGTTACAGGAACTCGGGCAGGAATGCGCCGCTATCGCGCAGCTACTTTATGATGCGATAACAGGGTACATACACTTTACCCGGCAACTTCATGCGATGCTGGGCTACAAATGCCTGCAACAGTGCATCCATCGATTCCATGATACCGGTCTCACCACGAATTTCGAAATGACCGTGCTCCTCGATGGAACGAATGCCTTCATCCTTCACGTTTCCCGCTACCACGCCGGAAAAAGCACGCCGCAGATTGGCCGCCAGCAGATGCCGGTCCTGACGCTTGTGCAATTCCAGACTGCTCATGTTTTCATGGGTCGGCGCGAACGGCTTCTGGAATTCCGGATCGATTTTCAGCAGCCAATTGAAGTAGTAGGCATCGTCCTGGCCTTTGCGAAACTCGCGCACCTCGGCAATACCGGCCTTCATCTCGCGGGCCACGCCCTCCGGATCATTGATAATGATGCGATACCGCCGCTGCACCTCCGGCCCCAGAGTATCGATAATGAACTGATTGATCTGTCTGAAGTATTCCTGCGCACTTTCCGGGCCGGTAAAAATCAGCGGGAAGGGGATTTCCTCGTTATCAGGGTGCAGCAGGATGCCCAGGATATACAGAATTTCTTCCGCTGTACCCGCCCCGCCGGGGAACACCACGATACCGTGCGCAGTGCGCACAAATGCTTCCAGACGTTTCTCGATGTCCGGCATGATCACCAGGTCGTTGACGATCGGATTGGGTGATTCGGCCGCGATGATCCCCGGCTCCGTGATGCCGAGATACTGGCCGCCACGGATGCGCTGTTTGGCATGCCCGATGGTGGCGCCCTTCATCGGTCCTTTCATGGCCCCCGGCCCGCAGCCGGTACAGATGTCCAGGCCACGCAGGCCCATCTGGTAACCGACTTCCTTGGTGTAGTCGTATTCCTTGCGCGTGATCGAATGCCCGCCCCAGCACACCACCAGATTCGGATTGGGCATCGGCCGAACGATCTCTGCGTTGCGCAGAATATGAAACACCGCATTGGTGACGCCATCCGATGTTTCAAGATTGAATTTCGGATTGTCATCAATTTCATCGCTGACGTAGATGACATCGCGCAGCACCGAAAACAGGTGTTCAGCGATGCCCCTGATCATCTTGCCATCGACGAATGCACTCACCGGGGCACCCGTGACTTCCAGCTTGATGCCGCGCTCTTCCTGAATTACCGAGATCGCAAATGACGGATACCGCTCCAGCAACTCCTTGCCGTCATCGAGGTAATTTCCGCAGTTCAATACCGCCAGCGAACAATTGCGAAACAGGCTGTACAGGCCGCCCTGGCTGGTGTCGAGCAGCTTGTTGACTTCGACTTTGGATAAAACGTCCAGGCGCCCTTTCGGCGAAATACGTGCATCAACGACTTCATAGTCCATAAAAGTGCGGTCCATCCTCTGGCGCAGAGCGCCGTGAAAAATCTAATGCAGTAACTCACGTAATTGTTTTTGGCCGGCACTGCGGTCCAGTAGTTCACCAGCACCGGTCCCTTGCGCGAATTCTCCACGACCAGCCGGCTGAAGTTATCCGCGGTGGTGTCAAACACACGTTCCAGTGACGCCATGTCCTCTCCGTATCAGCCGCTGGTGGCCGGCTCGGATGCCAGTTCTCCGGGCGCACGATGTTCGCGCGCCAGCAGCAGATAAACAGCGGGAACTACAAACAGGGTGAAGAGCGTGCCGATACCCAGACCCGTGGCAATGGTAAGGCCGATCTGGAAACGACTGACCGCACCGGGCCCACTGGCCAGCAGCAGCGGGATCATGGCCACGATCATCGATACAGTAGTCATAAGTATCGGGCGCAGACGGATGGCCGCGGCCTTCTCGATGGCCTTGCGCTTGCTCAGGCCTTCCTTGATCTGCACCTGGTTCGCGAACTCGACAATCAGAATGCCGTTCTTGGCAATCAGACCGATCAGCGTTATCAGTCCCACCTGCGTATAGATATTGACTGTCGCAAAGCCGAGCGTGATAAAAGCCAGCGCGCCAGCAATGGACATGGGGACCGACACCAGGATTATCAGCGGGTCCCGCCAGCTTTCGAACTGTGCGGCGAGCACCAGGTAGATGACCAGTATCGACAGGAAGAAAGTGATGATCAGGGCGCTGCCCTGCTGGGTATACTGCCTTGAACCGCCGGCATAGTCGGAGCTGAAACCACGAGGAAAAACATCCTCCGCTATCGCGTCCAGTGTGGCCAGCGCATCGCCCAGAGGGACGCGTGGTGCCATGACTCCGCCCAGAGTTACGGAGTTGAGCTGCTGGAACTGGGTCAACTGATTTGGCTCAACTTTGTCTTCCAGATGAACAATGGAACCCAGCGGCACCAGTTGTGCGGCACCGGCTTCACGGATCCGGTCGGTGTTGCTGGCTCCGGTCGCCAGGTTCACCAGTTCACCGGAACCTGGACGAATGTAATAATTCTTGAGCATATCCGGCTGCAGGCGAAACTCGCGTTCGACCTGTGGTATCACCTTGTAGCTGCGTCCTTCCAGGCTGAAACGGTTCACATAGTTGCCACCCATGAGTGTGGCAAGATTACGACCGATGTCTTCCATGGTGATGCCGAGATCACCGGCACGGTCACGATCGATAACCAGCGTGGTGCGCGGCCGTGAAAATTGCGTCTCTTTCATCAGGAATATAAATTGCCCGCTGGCCATGGCGCGGCCGATCACGGCATCGGCGATCTGATCGAGCTGTTCATAACCGCCTTCACTCTTGATCACGAACTGTACCGGCAGTCCGCCGCCCGATCCCGGCAGGCTGGGCCGCGGAAACACAGCACTCTGGAATCCCGCAATCTTGTCCAGTTCCGCCTGGATTTCCGGTTGCACGTCCATCTGCGAGCGCGCTCGCTGGGACGGCGGCTGCATCTTGAAGCCGCCAAAGGTGGTGGTCGGTTCACCGAAGCCCAGCAGGAAGAAACTTTCGTGGTATTCCGGGATAGTTTCGAACGCGTCTACGATCTGGCGACTGAAGGCTTCGTTGTATTCGATCGTGGCAGTCTGCGGGGCAGTTGCCTGAAAGAACAGAATACTCTGATCCTCCACCGGAGCCAGTTCCTGCTGGCTGGTAGCGAACATGAAATAAATCGAGACCAGTACCGCGAAGGCGAACAACAGCACCGCGGGCAGACTCTCGAGCAAACTGTGGAGCACTTTCTGATAACCCGTCGCCAGCCGTCCGAACCAGTGTTCCACCGATTGTTCGAAGCGGCCCTGTTGACCGTGAGCCTTGAGCACCCGGGACGAAAGCATCGGCGACAGGGTTAGCGCAACGACTCCGGATATCACCACCGCACCGACCAGCGCAAAAGCGAACTCGGTGAACAGGGTACCCACCAGCCCACCCATGAAACCGATCGGCGCATACACCGCCGCCAGTGTCGAAGTCATGGCGATTATCGGCATCGCAAGTTCCCGCGCACCTTTCAGTGCGGCGTCAAACCGTGTCTCGCCCATTTCGATGTGGCGGTGTATGTTCTCCACCACGATGATTGCGTCATCCACCACCAGACCAATAGCCAGCACCATGGCCAGCAGCGTCAGCAGGTTCACGGAAAACCCCATCAGCAACATCAGGAACGCCGCACCCACCAGCGACAGCGGCACGGTCAGCGCCGGAATCACGGCAGCGCGAATCGAGCCCAGCGACAGGTAAATCACCAGCAGCACGATGGCCATCGCCTCGATCAGCGTTTTGAACACTTCATCGATCGAGTCTTCGATGAACACGCTGGCGTCATAGGGGATGTGTACCGCCAGCCCTTCCGGCAGCTGCTGACGAATGTCCGGCATCTGGTCGCGGATCAGCTGCGCGACGGTGAGTGGATTGGCGCCCGGCGCCTGCGAGATACCGACAAAAATCGCCGGCTTGCCCTTGTACCAGCTGGTGGAATCGTAATCTTCCGCCCCCAGTTCCGTGGTGGCGATATCCTCCAGCCGTACCAGGGTGCCGTCCGATGCCCGCACCACCAGATTGCGGAAATCTTCGGCGCTGGCGAGATCCGTGGTAGCGGTCAGATTGACGGCCGTATAGGCGCCCTTGGCCTGTCCGACACCGGCCAGATAGTTATTGGCCTGCAGGACAGCGCGCACATCGTTGGCCGTGACGCCCAGCGCGGCCATGCGCCGCGGATCCAGCCAGATACGCATGGCAAAGGTCTTGTTGCCGATCAGCTCAGCCTTGGCCACACCAGACACCGCCTGCAGTTGCGGCTGCACCACCCGCAACAGGTAGTCGGTAATCTGGGAGGGCTGCATGCTGTCGCTGTAAAACGCCAGATACATGAGCGCGGTGCGATCGCCGGTCGTGGAGTCGATCACCGGGTCCTGGGCCTCGGCCGGCAACTGGTTACGCTGGCTGGCCACCTTGGCCTGGATTTCTGCGACCGCGGCATTGGAATCGTAATTCAGTTCCATATGCGCTTCAATCACCGAACGTCCCTGGGTGGAACGCGCGGCAATGAAGTCGATGCCGTCGGCCTCGGCGATTGCCTGCTGCAAAGGTGTGGTGATAAAGCCCTTGATCAGTTCACTGTTGGCGCCCGGATACGCCGTGGTGACTGTGACCACGGTATCGCGGGTTTCCGGGTACTGCCGCACTTCCAGCGATGCAATCGAGCGCAAGCCCACCAGCAGCAGCATCAGACTGATGACACTGGCCAGCACCGGCCGGCGTACGAACAGATCGGTAAACTTCATCCGCCGGTGACCGTCTCATCGAGATTGACACTGTTATCAATGGTGATTTCCTGGCCATTGCGCAACTTGTTCTGGCCCGCTGCCACCACCACATCACCAGGCTGCAGACCTTCGATGATCTCCACCCGCCCGGCACGCTCCTGGCCGGTCTTCACCGGCTGGCTCTGCACAACCTGCTTGCCGTCCTGCTGGACAACCTTGAACACCGACTCACCGTAGGGATTGTAATTAATGGCGGTACGCGGCAGGGTCAGGAGGTCATCACGTTGCGGCAACACCGTGCGCACCTCGGCAAACATGCCGGGCCGCAGCAGCTGTTCAGGATTGTCCAGCGTGGCGCGCAACCGCAGACTGCGCGTGCCTGCTTCGATACCGGGGTTAAGAGCACTGACGGCGCCCTCGAACTGCTTCCCGGGATAAGCCTGAACCTCCACCAGAATCGCCTGCCCGGGCTCGACCTCGCCGAAATGCCGCTCCGGCAGCCGGTAATCGACATAGACCGGGTCGAGCGCCTGCAAAGTCACAATATCGTCGCCCGGGGACAGATACTGCCCGAGATTGATGTCGGCAATGCCCAGCTGGCCCGAAAACGGCGCGCGAATGGTTTTCTTTTCGATCAACGCCCGCTTCGATGCCAACGCCGCCTCGGCACTGTCCAGCTGCGCACGTGTCTGGTCGTAATCGGATTGCGACACCGACCTTTCTTTCACCAGTTTGCTGGCCCGCTCGAACTGCAGTCGCGCCAGCGTGCGTTGGGCAATCAGCCCCTGGAGGTCTGCCTGATCGACACTGTCGTCCAGCTTCAACAGCAGGTCACCGGCCTCCACAGATTGCCCCGACTCCACGAAGATCTCGTCGATCTGCCCCGCCACTTCAGTGGTGACGAATATGCCCTGAGTGGCCACGACGCTGCCCACTGCAGAAAGGTAAGGTTGCCAGGATTCGCTCTGTGCGGTTGCCGAGGCCACGACTGCGGGTGGTGGAGGCGCGGACATCATTTTCGCCATTTGCATGCCGGCGTAAAATTTCCACCCGAAAATACCGCCGAACATGACTACCAGCAGCAGCCCGACGAACATCAGTCGCTTTGTCATATTGCCTTCAATCAGGATTGTTTTTCCGGTCGGCATTGTCGCCTTAACTGATACAGACAGCAAACCCGTCCGGAAGTCGGCGATCCCACACGGCTTGTGGAGGTTTGCTCCTGATCCTATGCTCAGCGTAGAGCCCGTGACAACCGAACCAAAGGAGCATTCGATGGTAGCCAATGCGAAGCAGACGCAATATGTGTTTTCATTTCAGGAAGGAGACGGCAGCAATAAACAGTTGCTCGGCGGCAAGGGCGCCAATCTCTGTGAAATGACCCGGATAGGCATTAACGTTCCACCCGGCTTTGTGATCAGTACTGAAGCCTGTCTGGCCTACCTGGAGTCCCCGAATCGCAGCCTGCCATCCGGGCTAATGGATGAAGTGCGTAGTCAGATAAGCGCACTTGAGCAGGCGACCGGCAAGGGATTCGGAGATGCGGAGCACCCGTTGCTGGTGTCGGTCCGCTCCGGCTCCGCGCTGTCCATGCCCGGCATGATGGATACGATACTCAACCTCGGTCTGAATTCCGCCACCCTGTCCGGACTGATTCGCCAGACCGGCAATGAGCGCTTTGCCTACGATGCCTACCGGCGCTTCATTCAACTGTTCGGAAAAGTGGCGCTGGGCATTACCGACGCTGCGTTTGACGAGCCGTTCGAGGAGATCAAGCGACGCGAAGGTGTAAAGGCCGATGTCGGGCTGAACGCGGAACACCTGCGCGAAATCAGTGCGGCGTTTCTCGATGTCGTCAAACAGGCCAGCGGCCGGCCCTTCCCGGAAGATGTTTATGCACAGCTGGAGATCTCCATCAAAGCGGTATTCGACTCATGGTCAGGCAAGCGCGCGGTGGACTATCGCCGCGAATTCCACATTACGCCCGATCAGGCCAACGGCACTGCGGTAAACGTAGTCACCATGGTGTTCGGCAATATGGGCAGCGATAGCGCCACCGGTGTCGGGTTTACCCGCAATCCGGGCACCGGGGAGAACACCATGTTCGGCGAATACCTGGTCAACGCGCAGGGTGAGGACGTGGTGGCAGGCATCCGCACGCCCAAGCCGGTACAGGACATGGAGACCGAGATGCCGGCGATGTACCAGCAACTGGTGGCGCTGCGCAACCGCCTCGAAGCGCATTACAAGGAAGTGCAGGACTACGAATACACCATCGAAAAAGGCGTGCTGTATTGCCTGCAGACGCGCAATGGGAAGATGAACGCGGCGGCACGGGTACGCACCTCAGTGGAAATGGTCGGCGAAGGGTTGATCGACCGGAACCAGGCGCTGCTGCGCGTCGATCCGGAAGAACTGGAGCAATTGCTGCACCCGCGACTGGACACCGGCGCCGCTGCGGTGGCGGTTGCGCAGGGGTTGCCGGCCTCCCCCGGCGCTGCATCCGGCGCGGTGGTATTCGATGCCGACCGCGCCGTCCTGCTGGGCAAGACCGGCACTAAATTGATCCTGGTGCGTGAAGAAACCCGGCCGGATGACATACACGGGTTTTTCGCTGCGCAGGGCGTGCTCACCAGCCGTGGCGGTAAAACCTCGCACGCAGCGGTGGTGGCGCGAGGAATGGGCAAACCCTGCGTGGCCGGCGCCGAAGGCATTCAGGTGGATACCGCAAAACGCCAGGCGCGGGTCGGCGACGCGCTGCTGCTGGAAGGCGATATCATCACCATCGACGGCGGCAGCGGTAATGTCTACCTGGGCGAACTGCCGACCGTGCCGCCGGAGTTTTCCACTGACCTGCGAAACCTGCTGGAGTGGGCCGACGCGATTGCAGAGCTTAAGGTGATGACCAATGCCGACACGCTGGAAACAGCCGAACGGGCGCTGGACTACGGCGCCATGGGCATCGGCCTGTGCCGCACCGAACGTATGTTCAATGCCCAGGACCGTCTGCCCATCGTGGTGGATATGATACTGGCGAACAACACTGCGGATCGCCAGGAAGCACTGGACCGGCTGCGCCCGATCCAGCGCAACGATTTCAAGGAACTGTTCAGGGTGATGGCCCCTCGTCCCGTCACCATTCGCCTGCTGGATCCTCCGATCCACGAGTTCCTGCCCACTGAGCGCCAGCTCGAACAGGAACTTCAACATCTCGAACAACTGCGCAACACGGTGGAAGGTGTCGGCGATCTGCTGGGAGCCATGCGCCTGATGCGCAGCAACGATCAGCTGCCGGCGCTACCGAAGCCGTTCGGTGAAGGCGGTCGCGAACTGATCGAGGCGGCCATTGCGAAAAAGCAATTGATGCTGCTCAAGGTGCGCGAACTGTATGAGGTAAATCCGATGCTCGGCCATCGCGGCGTACGCCTCGGCATCACCTATCCCGAAATCTACGCCATGCAGATTCGCGCGATTCTCGAAGCGGCCGCCGAGTGCAGCCAGGCCGGTATCCCGGCCCACCCGGAAATCATGGTGCCGCAGGTCTGCACAGTGCAGGAACTGCTGCATGTGAAACGCATCGTCGATGAAGTGCAGCCTCAGGTGGAAGCCGATTATGGCATCCACCTGGACTTCAAATTCGGCACCATGATCGAAGTCGTGCGCGCCTGCATGCGCGCAGGCAGCCTGGCCGAGGTGGCGGAGTTTTTTTCCTTCGGCACCAACGATCTCACCCAGGCCAGCTTTTCCTTCTCGCGTGAAGACGCCGAAAACAAGTTCCTGCCTATGTACACCGAAACCGGGATTCTGCAGGACAATCCTTTCGAGGTGCTGGATGTAAAGGGAGTTGGCCAGTTGATGGACCTGTCAGTGAAATGGGGACGCACAACCCGGCCGGACCTGAAAGTTGGCATATGCGGTGAACAGGGCGGTCATCCGGCATCCATTCGTTTCTGTCACCATGCCGGCCTGGACTACGTGTCCTGTTCGGCGCCACGGGTACCGGTGGCGCGGCTGTCGGCAGCACAGGCGAAACTTCGAGAGGATAGCTGGCACCAGGGTCCGCGCCGCACATGA